>NZ_CP099567.1:3047670-3352437 GCF_022530855.2 Candidatus Vondammii sp. HM_W22
GCTCCGATCTCTTCCAGAGAGACGGAACGAAATAGCTCTCCAAAACCTTCAATGGGCTTTTCCAATAAAGGTCCAACAGCCTCAGGGGTGCTGTCCCTGCCGGTTATTCCCGTACCGCCGGTACTGAGTATGACGTGCACATTCGGATCGGCTATCCAGCGCGAAAAAATAGCGCGCATCTGATAGATGTCATCCTTGACGATGGCTTTTTCCACCACTCTGTGACCACCCTCTTCTGCCCGCTCTTTAAAAATTTTTCCGGACTTGTCAGTCTCTTCGGTCCGGGTATCAGAGATCGTAAGCACCGTAATATTCAGGGGCACAAAACCACCGTCGCTATAATGTCCTGTCATGGTATTTTCCCATTCAATTTCAGTAGTGACCTTAAAGAGCGAGAAAAGCGATTTTCAGCTCATCTCTCACCCCAGCAAAATTAAGAGTCAAAGCCATTATTTACAGGGCATATCCGAAAGTCTGCTTGAAGCGGACATCGAACACATCCCGGGAAAATTTGTGATTCTGGGTACCCGCATGCTCGATTTTGATCGCACCCATCAGGGCAGCAACACGACCTGTAGTATCCCAATCCATATCGTTCATCAGACCATACAACAGTCCGGACCGGTAGGCATCCCCACAACCCGTAGGATCTTCCAGGGATAAAGCTGATGCAACCGGTATCTCATAAACCTTGTCGCGAGTATAGATACTGGAGCCTTCTCCACCCCGGGTAATAATCACGGCCTCCGCACGCTGGGCCATCTGTTCAGGTGACAGTCCAGTTCGTTCCTGCATCAATTTGGCTTCATAGTCATTGAACGCCAGCCAGGTAGCCTGATCGACAAATTTTAACAGGTTATCCCCATCGAACATCGGCATGCCCTGACCGGGGTCAAAGATGAACGGGGTCCCTGTTTCAGCAAACTGTTCCGCATGCTCAATCATCCCCTGACGCCCGTCCGGTGAGACTATTCCAATGGTACAGTCTGTGCATTCGCTCACTTTCACCTCATGGGCACTGTTCATTGCCCCCGGGTGAAATGCCGTGATCTGATTGTCGTCCTGGTCGGTGGTGATATAGGCTTGGGCCGTGTAGCTGCCATCAATGAAACGAACATGATCCTGGCTGATACCAACCCGATCCATCCACTCAGCATAAGGCGCAAAATCACTGCCCACGGTGCCCATCGGCTTCCCTTCTCCACCGAGGAGTCCCAGATTGTAGGCTATATTTCCGGCGCAGCCGCCAAATTCCCGGCGTAAATCAGACACCAGAAAAGAGACATTCAGTATGTGGACCTGCTCCGGCAGTATGTGGTTTTTAAACTGGTCATGAAAAACCATGATGGTATCAAAAGCGATTGAGCCGCAAATCAGCGCCGACATGCCGTCCCCTGTGGTAGAAAGGAAATTGCCGATACTACACTAAAGCAGAGGCAGGCCGTAAGCGTGCCCCCCTGAATCCCAGTACAGAGCACCTCTAAAAACCCAACAAAGGCCAATAGATCTCTAGTAAATCAGGGAAGCCCGGTATCTTCACACTCGTTTTTTTGGCAACATCCATATCCATACCTCGCTTTAACCGGCCAGAGCCACACCAATCGACGCATGTTGTACACCAAATTCATCATACCCATCTTCACACCGACCCTACCTTGGCCGATGCTACGCACTAGTTGATTGGCCTGCTGGGCAAACACGTGCTCAACTCTTGATCGTTTTCGGCCTGCCTCTTGCTCCCGTTCATTCAAGGGGCGTTTGCGTGTCGACTTGCGATGAATCTGACTGCGGTAATGCGGCCTCCCATTTTATACTGCCGTAAGCAGAATCGGCCCAGACACTGCCATTACTGTTGTTCTCATCCAGCCGTTCCTCGAAGACCTAGCTACCATGAACTTCAGCTGATGTGATGGCATACTTGCGAATGACCTTGTGCTTCCGGTCTATGCTGATGTGGTTTTTGTACCCATAGTGGGTTTTGCCATGCTTCATGGTCCAGTGGGCTTCAACATCCTTCTGGCGGCGTTTGTTATCACCCCATGCCTCAGGGCTGTCCCCGGCTTTGATCTGCCTATTTTCCTCTCGCGTATTACGTTGCCTGGGTACTGGAACGATAGCGGCATCTACAATCTGTCCCTTGCGAGCACTGGAGATGAATAAAGGCTGGTTCTCCAGACATGGCATTCAAGCAGGTGTTACATTGCGGTTGCCATATGTTATCTAGGGAGAGTAATGGCTACGCTGTAAAATGGCATCTCCATATCCTCCTGCGCGGATTATTGAGAGCTTACAAAATAAAAAACTCTACCTCCCAAAAAAAACTAGATGCAAAAGTGCCTGATCAACTGGCGCAGGATATTCACCATAGGCTCTATCCGTTCCAGACCAAGATATTCGTCGGGTTGGTGGGCCTGATCAATATCACCGGGTCCGAGAATAATGCTCTCCATACCCAGCTGCCTCAGGTAGGGTGCTTCGGTGCCGAAGGCTACGGATTCTGCGGTGTGATTTGTCAGTGCTTCACTGGTCTGTACGATCTCTGCAGTGGCCGGCGTCTCCATGGCTGGAATGCCAGGTCATCTCCAGCGCCAGACCCGTGCCCTTGAGCCTCTCCTCCAATCGCAGAGAGAGCTCTCCTCGTAGCTGCTCCAGTTCCATGCCGGGCAACGGGCGGATATCTATCTGCAGTTCGCATTCGGCGCAGATACGGTTGGGGTTGTCGCCGCCATGGATATGACCAAGATTCAGGGTGAGCACTTCTACCTCAAACAGCGGGTTCCGGTATTGTTCCTGAAGTTCACTCCTCCAGGTGAGGAGTTCACTGATAACCTGATGCATCCCTTCCAGAGCGCTGATCCCCAGTGCCGGATGCTGGAGTGCCCCGAACGGCCTTTCAGACGTATGGTCTCCATGGAGATGCCTTTGTGCATTCGCACCGGGCGTAGTCCTGTAGGTTCCCCAATCAATGCATGCCGACCCATCCGACGGTTGGCGTCCACCAGTGATTGTGCGCCGCACATGGTGCTCTCTTCATCTGCTGTGGCGAGGAGGATAAGAGGGTGTTTCAGTTGCTTCAGGTCTACTCCACGAATCGCTTCGATAGCCAAAGCGAAAAACGCTTTCATGTCCGAGGTGCCCAATCCATAGATGCGATTATTCCGTTCAGTCAGTTTGAAGGGATCGGTTTTCCACTGATCGCCATCGAAAGGGACGGTATCGGTATGTCCCGAGAGAACTAGCCCCTCGGGGCCTGTACCGGCACTGGCGATCAGGTTGGATTTCCCGGGATTCCCGGCACAGGTAGGATCTCAACACGAAATCCCAGTGTTTCCAGCCAGCTGGAGAGGAGATCGATTACCGCTTTATTGGTTTGGTCCCAGTGAGGATTGATGCTGCTGACCGAAGGAGCTGCAATCAGCTGTTCGATCATAGAGAGGAGTTTGGGTGTCGGCATGAAAAGATTCTGTCGTCATGCCTCGGCTAGTGCAACTCTTTTGTTGAAACGCCCTCATTGAATCTCAGATAACTCAGTGTCGGCTGTTTCCCGAAGCTTCTATGCATATCGTTCCAGCTCTTCAAGCCAGCGATTGATCTCTTTTGTTCCATCCTCCAGAAATCCCGGGTCCTGATAAGCCTGTGCAACGACGATAATGCCCTGGCCCCTGGCCATTAGTTGCAGGGAGAGTTCTCGTGCTTCATCCGGATAACCCATCATGGAAAACTGTTTTGCCAGCCACTGCTGGAAAATATCGAACAGTCTGTGGACTATCTGTTTCAACTCCGGCTGGTCTTTCGCCAGCTCTATATTGAGTGAACCCATGGGACAGCCCGAACGGAGTAGTGCCGGGGTGCTGTCATACATGATTTGGATAAAGCGCTCCAGCCGGTCAAGGGGTTGCGGAATCGTGTTATCCCACTCGGAAAGCATGGTAGTGATCGTTGCCAAGCGATGGTTTATCACGGCCTCCAGCATCTCGTCCTTGGTCTTGAAGTAGTAGTAGATGTTTCCCCGGGGTATGCCTGTCTCATCCACTACATCGGTAAATGAGCTGCGATTGTAGCCTTTACGATAAAAGAGCTGGTTGGCTGCATCGATAATGGATTGCCGGGTTCTTTCACTTTTGCTGGGCATGGCGAACCGAATATTTTGAACGAAGGGTTATTGGATTATAGTCCTAAAATTCACTTTATATTTATTTGACGAAGTGCCGGTGCTGCTCGTCATACCGGGAACTGACTAGTCATAGAGTTATAGTCAAATCTGGTGTTTAGCCAGTTGAATCAAGCGGCGACCTGATCGACTCCTGCTACCTCAACACCCTCTTTAAATTTGATTCCGGTTATCACCTTCGCCAGGTAATCGAAACCCCGTAATCGTCTCCACGCCTTCTCGGCACACAGGCCGAGTTTGAACATCATGTGTAGCATGCCATCACGCGATAGGCAGCCCTTGGAACGCTTGGTTCGATGGCGGATTGTCCCGAAGGTGGATTCAATCGGATTGCTGGTCCGAATACTCTGCCAATGCTGCGCAGGAAATTGATAGAAAGCCATCAGTTCCTCTCGGTCTTTGTGCAGACAGATGGCAGCCTTCGGATACTTTGGCTCATACGTTTTGATAAACAGATCAAAGGCCTTTTCCGCATCGGCCTGGGTCTCCGCCTGCCAGATGTTGTGCAGTGCCTGCTTCGCTTTCGGCTGAGCTGACCTTGGCAGGCAGTTCAGCACGTTCATGGTTTTGTGCATCCAGCAGCGCTGCTGGCGCGTCTCCGGATACACTTCCTCCAGCGCAGCCCAGAATCCCATGGCACCGTCACCGATCGCCAATTTTGGCGGGGTCAGTCCGCGTGACTTCAGTTTCAACAGCACCTCCCGCCAGCTCTGTGTGGACTCCCGTACACCATCCTCAATTGCCAGAAAATGCTTCTCACCACGCTCATTCACGCCGATCACCACCAGGGCACACAGCTTCGTCTGCTCTGCTCTCTGTCCGCTGTAGACACCGTCTGCCCACCATACACCCAATGGCCCTTATCCAGGCGCTCCTCGCACCCGCTCCGATATTCTTCTGCCCAGACCTGCTTCAGACGCGATACCCTGCCCGCCGACAAGCCTGTTGCACCCGGAACCACCAGCACTTTCAGGGCTTCACCCATCTCTCCACTGGAAATCCTCTTCAGGTAGAGCCACGGTAGTGCCGCTTCCAGTGACTTCGTCTTGCGTACATACGGCGGCACCAGAGCTGATCGGAACGTCACCGGCTCGCCGGTCTTCGCTCGTATTTTGGGGATCTTGACCGTGACCGGCCCCAATCCTCTCTGCAGTTTACGAGCTGGCAGGTGACCATTACGCACCACACCCGTCTTGCCATCCTCTGTCCGTCGCTCGACGTGCTCCGCCAACAGCTCCTCCACCGCCTAGTAGATCAACTGCTCTGCACCGCTTCTCGGCAACTCTGTCAGCGGATCGATAATCGTATCTCGACCTGCCAGCTTAACTAACGTTATTCTTACTCATGGTGGCGTATCTCCAATGGTTGTTTTGATGTCTCGCAACAACAAATCAACCAGATACCCCGCTTTTTTTCAATTCCTTTCAAACAACACTTTCAGTTATAACTCCTAGTCATATGCCTCACTAACTGATTAAGGGGTGTCTGGAGCGAACAAATTGTGGATAATTGCCCCATACTGTTTTGACCTGCAGACTCAGTGCGAAAGTTGACCTGCCAAGATTTCCGGAGAAGATTATGCCCGAATACCGTTCCCGCACTACCACTCATGGCCGCAACATGGCGGGTGCCCGTGCCCTTTGGCGTGCTACAGGTATGAAAGATGGGGATTTCGACAAACCCATTATCGCCGTGGTCAACTCCTTTACCCAATTTGTTCCCGGGCATGTTCATCTCAAGGATATTGGGCAGATGGTGGCGCGGGAGATTGAGCAGGCAGACGGTGTGGCCAAGGAGTTCAATACCATCGCCGTTGATGACGGTATTGCAATGGGGCATGGTGGAATGCTCTATTCGCTGCCTTCCAGAGATATCATCGCCGACTCGGTGGAGTATATGGTCAATGCCCATTGCGCCGATGCCATGGTCTGTATCTCCAACTGTGACAAAATCACTCCGGGGATGCTAATGGCTGCCTTGCGGCTCAATATCCCGGTTGTTTTCGTATCCGGCGGCCCCATGGAGTCAGGCAAGACTTCTCTCCATGGTAAAGAACTAAAGCTGGATCTGGTGGATGCCATGATCTCTGCTGCCGACCCCAATGAATCCGACGAAGATGTTGATGTTATAGAGCGTTCTGCCTGCCCGACCTGTGGCTCCTGCTCCGGTATGTTTACCGCCAATTCAATGAACTGTCTTACCGAGGCTCTGGGTCTGAGCCTGCCGGGAAACGGCTCTCTGCTGGCTACCCACGCCGATCGCCGGGAGTTGTTCCTAGAAGCGGGGCGTCTGATTGTTGATATCACAAAGCGCTATTACGAACAGAATGATGCCTCGGTGCTGCCGCGCAGTGTGGCAAGTTTTGAAGCGTTCGAGAATGCAATCTGTCTGGATATCGCCATGGGTGGATCCACCAACACGGTGTTGCACCTGCTGGCGGCGGCCCATGAGGCGGAAGTTGATTTCACAATGGCCGATATCGACCGCCTCTCCCGCAAGGTTCCCAATCTGTGCAAAGTGGCGCCTTCCACCCAGCAGTATCATATGGAAGATGTACATCGTGCCGGGGGGGTTATCGGGATTCTCGGCGAGCTGGCCCGCGCTGGTTTGATTCATCAGCAGGCGGGTTCCATTCATAGCGAAACCCTGGGCCGGGCAATTGAGTTGTGGGATGTCGCTATAAACAGTAGTGAGACAGCAAAAAACCGTTATTTGGCCGGACCGGGTGGTGTGCCGACCCAGGAGGCTTTCAGTCAGAACTGCCTCTGGCCTGATCTGGATATTGACCGTGCCGGTGGCTGCATCAGAGATCTGGAGCATGCTTATAGCAAAGATGGGGGGCTGGCGGTGCTTTACGGTAATCTGGCTGAACAGGGCTGTATCGTCAAAACAGCCGGTGTTGATGAGTCCAATCTGACATTCAACGGCCCGGCCCGTATCTTCGAGAGCCAGGATAAGGCGGTAGAGGCCATTCTGGATGATCGCGTCAACGCCGATGATGTGGTGCTGATCCGTTACGAAGGTCCCAAGGGCGGACCGGGTATGCAGGAGATGCTCTATCCCACCAGCTATCTAAAATCAAAGGGGCTGGGCAAGGCATGCGCACTTATCACCGATGGCCGCTTCTCCGGTGGTACTTCGGGCCTCTCTATCGGCCACTGTTCGCCCGAGGCGGCGGAAGGCGGGAATATTGGCCTGGTGGAGGAGGGTGATCTGATTCAGATTGATATACCCAATCGTAAGATCGGGGTTGATCTGAGTGATGAAGCTCTGGATGACCGGCGTAAAGCCATGGAAGCGAAAGGCGATAAGGCATGGTTGCCTGAAAACCGCGAACGTGTAGTCTCTCAGGCGTTACAGGCCTATGCCGCCCTGACTACCAGTGCCGCTCGTGGGGCGGTGAGGGATCTTTCTCAGCTTAAACGGTAATTAGATGGTGACACTTCTTCAAGGGTGTTATCTGAAGTTAGCACCGATCCAGGAGCACTCTTTTACCACGAAGAGCGCGAAGAAAACGCCTGGTAGATTTATTGTTTTTCTTCGTGAGCTTCGTGATGATTTATGGGCTTCTTGACGGACACTAATGAGCCGCATGCTCCACTATTAAAGCGAACCCCAGGAGCTCTTGCTCCGCCGAACACGGAGGTGGGGGAGTATCAACCCGAGCACGATGCCGCCAATAATCACCCCTGCTCCAATCAGGAACCAACGCTGATTGTTGTCATTGCTGAGCTCCCTGTTCTCCTGTTTTAGATCAGCCGTCTCACGGGTCAGCGAGGCCACCTGCTTCCGCAGGTCATTGCGTTCATTGGAGATACGCATGGCGTTGGAAGCGGTGCGGCGGATGCCCTGGAGTTCTTGTTCCAGGTTGAGTCTTACTTTTTGCAGATTTTTATGCTGTTTTGTCAGCTTCTTATGCTCTCCCTGGAGCTTAGCCAGTCTTGCGGTCAGCAGGCCGGGCTCCTGCTGCAACTCATCCAGTCTCTTTGCCGCCGCTGTCAGGCGTTCTCTGGCGCTTGGGACCGGCATGAGCTGGCGGGTGAGGACATATCCAGTTTTCCCACTGGGTATGCGTACATGAGAGTAGCCGGTTTCACGGTTACTGCTCAGGAGATCAAGTTCATAGCCGCTCGGCAGCATCCGCATGATCTTGTGGGTCGGGCTTTCACCGGATCTGAGTGTGACTTTGAACTGGTCGGTTACATAACGGGGCTCGGCATGCAGACAGGATAAGCTTGCCAACAGCACAATAGCTAATGCGACTCTTTTCACGCGGACCTCGGGGCTGGAAGATAGATATTGAGAGCATTCTTCCAGATAGTGGGCCTCCTGTTCAAGCTGAAGATCATAATTGCTGATATTTACCGTATTTACTTGGCGTTATGCACACACTGAATGGCTGCTATATCAATCGGCATGGTCTTGTCAATATTAACCTGCTGAAAAACTGGAAAATAATTAACTTATTGAATCTAAAGAGTTAATTTAATTGTATGAAAAAACGACAATCCAAAGGCGGAGGCATGGTTCAGGGGGGCTGGGGTGGTTTTTCCAGCTTTTTCCACAAAGTTATCCACAGAAGTTGTGAGTAACCTGATAAATGGCTTTTGTGACAAGTGGATGTCTGTTTAGTTACATAAATTACATGACTAATGGATGCTAACACATTGTTTCTTTCTGTCGGGTTTGATTCTCTTCGCCTCCTAAGGAAAACTATTTTCAATAGATAGATGCTTGCGCTGGTTTATTCGTTATAATGCGCGCCTTTCGTAAGATACCCTGGACCACTCTCCCGCAATGAAGCAGCTACGTAATATCGCTATTATCGCCCATGTTGACCATGGCAAGACCACACTGGTGGATGAACTGCTCAAGCAGTCGGGAACCCTGGGAGAGCGCTTCGGCGAAGTCGAGCGGGTGATGGATTCCAATGATCAGGAGAGGGAGCGGGGCATAACCATCCTCTCCAAGAATACCGCTATCAATTGGGGTGACTGCCGGTTCAATATCGTGGATACACCGGGACATGCTGATTTTGGTGGGGAGGTGGAGCGCGTGCTCTCCATGGTGGATTCGGTGCTGCTGTTGGTGGATGCCCAGGAAGGGCCCATGCCCCAGACCCGCTTTGTTACCCAAAAGGCGTTCAATCATGGTCTGCGCCCGATTGTGGTAGTAAACAAAATTGACAAACCCGGCGCCCGCACTGACTGGGCAATCGATCAGGTTTTTGAACTGTTTGACCGCTTGGGTGCCACGGATGAGCAGCTCGACTTCCCTATTGTCTACGCCTCAGCCATCAACGGTTATTCCGGGCTGGAAGATGATGTGCGGGAGGGGGATATGACGCCTCTGTTCGAAGCGATTGTTAAGCACTGTCCGTCACCGGATGTCGACCCTGACGGTCCTTTCCAGATGCAGATATCGAATCTGGACTACAACAGCTATGTGGGTGCTATTGCCGTAGGTCGTATTACCCGTGGTACGGTAAAGCCGAATCAGCAGATTATCGTCTCCAAATACGACGGTGAGCAGCATAAGGCCAAGGTGTGTCTGGTTTACGGTTATATGGGGCTTGAGCGTAATGAGGTGGCGCTAGCAAGGGCCGGTGACATTATTGCCATTACCGGTATAGAGACACCCAATGTATCAGATACCTTATGTGACCCGGAGACGATTGAGGCGATGCCTCCGCTCAGTGTGGATGAGCCTACCGTCTCCATGACCTTCCAGGTCAACGCGTCCCCCTTTGCCGGCAGAGAGGGCAAATATCTGACCTCACGTCAACTCAAGGAGCGGCTGGAAAGGGAGCTGATCCACAACGTGGCCTTGCGGGTAGAGGAGGGTACGGATCCTGAGAAGTTTAAAGTTTCGGGGCGTGGTGAACTGCATCTCTCCGTATTGCTAGAATCGATGCGCCGGGAGGGCTTTGAAATGGCTGTATCCCGGCCTGAGGTCATTTTCCGGAAAGTTGATGGTGAGGTTTATGAACCTTACGAACAGCTCACAGTCGACGTGGAAGAGCAGCACCAAGGTGCTTTGATGGAGGCTTTAGGCGGCCGCAAAGGGGAGCTGAAAGATATGGTGCCGGATGGTGAGGGCCGGGTGCGTCTCGATTATATTATTCCCTCACGTGGCCTGATCGGTTTCCAGACAGAGTTTATGACCACCACATCGGGAACCGGCTTGATGTATCACGTATTCGATCACTATGGCCCAGCTCAGCACGGTGGCATCGCACCCCGTAAAAATGGTGTGCTGATATCCAATGGCCAGGGCAAGGTAGCCGGTTTTGCCCTGTTCAACCTGCAGGAGCGGGGCAAGATGTTCGCATCGCCTGGTGATGAGGTCTATGAAGGGCAGTTAGTGGGCATTCATGCCCGGGATAATGATCTTGTGGTCAATCCTTTGAAGGGTAAACAGCTGACCAACGTCCGTGCCTCCGGCAAGGATGATGCTATTGCGCTTACCCCGCCGGTGAAATTCTCCCTGGAGCAGGCTCTGGAGTTTATCGAAGAGGATGAGCTGGTGGAAATCACCCCTTCGGCGATCCGTATCCGCAAACGTTATCTGACAGAGATCGAACGTAAGCGGGCAGCGAGAGCGGCTATTTGATGACCCGTTACCTGCATTTCGTCCTTGAGTGAGAAATGCAGGTAAGTTGATTTATGCTTCCCATAAAAGAAAACCCCAACAGCATCCATACTGTTGGGGTTATATCGCCTAGCTTGGTTGGCCAATGAGCACCCGGTCCTTGGAATTCATCCGTGCTGAAATTCTGAACAATCTTCCTTAAGTGAGCATCCTTGGTTGACGACAGCACTATGATCTCACAAAAATAAGAGGGGTTTTATAAGACTATTCGCTAAGATGTATAAGATTATTCTGAACTGGCATTAGGGTTTACCCCTTGAATGGAGATGTGATTGGTTTATTACAGCGGGTTTCAAGTGCTCAGGTTCAGGTTGATGGACAGTGTGTCGGAGAGATAGGCCATGGCCTGCTGGTTCTGGTTGGAGTAGAGCCCGAGGACCGGGAGTCGGTGGCTGACCGTCTGCTTGGCTATCGTGTGTTTTCTGATACAGATGAAAAATGAATCTGAGCCTGTCTGATACAGGGGGTGGGCTGCTTCTGGTTCCCCAGTTCACCCTAGCTGCAGACACCCGGAAGGGGACCCGGCCGGGCTTTTCCACTGCGGCGCCTCCCGATCTGGCACAACATCTGTTTGCCTATATTTACCAGCAGGCAGCAACGGCTTATTCCGATGTTGAGACCGGTGTTTTCGGTGCCGATATGCAGGTAAGCCTGGTCAATAATGGACCGGTTACTTTCTGGCTCCAGGTATGAGTGAGAGTCTGCCATGTTAAGTCCGGCAGGCTGTCAGACGTCTGAAAAAAGTCAGGCCTGCAATTATCCGGTTTTTCTAATAAAGTAGCGTTTTTCACACAAACTGAGGGCGGAATCCGACCCATGCAGCGTACAGCAGAGATAGAGCGCAATACCCTGGAGACACAGATCAAGGTTAAATTGAATCTGGATGGGACAGGTGAGTCCAGGCTGGATACCGGCATGCCTTTTCTCGAGCACATGCTTGATCAGGTTGCCCGTCATGGATTGGTTGACCTGGAGATTGCAGCCAAAGGTGATCTGCATATTGATGGTCATCACACGGCTGAAGATATCGGGATAGCCATTGGGCAGACGATGAGTCAGGCGGTGGGCGACAAAAAAGGTATCCGCCGTTACGGGCACGCTTATGTCCCGCTGGATGAGGCGCTCTCAAGGGTGGTTATCGATTTTTCAGGCCGGCCGAGCCTGGAGTTTCGCGTCGATTTTCCCAGAGCAACTATCGGTGGCTTCGATACCGAACTTTTCTACGAATTCTTTCAAGGCTTCGTCAATCATGCCGGTGTCACCCTGCACATGGATAGTCTGCGGGGGCGCAACGCGCATCATATCGCTGAAACCCTGTTCAAGGCTTTTGGCCGTGCCCTGCGCATGGCTCTGGAGCCTGATGCCAGGATGCAGGGCATGTTGCCTTCCACCAAGGGTAGTCTCTGATTTTTTCTGAGTGAGAATATGTCAAAAACCATTGCAGTCATTGATTATGGTATGGGCAACCTGCGCTCGGTCTCCAAGGCGATCGAGCATGTCTCCGCCCCGGGTGATCGGGTATTGGTCACCGATGACCCTGAGCTGATCCTGAATGCGGACCGTGTGGTCTTTCCCGGACAAGGGGCTGCACGGGACTGCATGGCGGCCATTTCCGACCACAATCTTAACCGTGCCGTGCTGGATGCGGCCCATAGCAAACCATTTTTGGGTATCTGCATGGGGTTACAGGTGTTGATGGAGTTCAGTGATGAGAATGGCGGGACAGACCTTCTGGGACTTTTCCCTGGAAAAGTGCACCATTTTCCCGATGTCAGGGATGAGCATGGCCAGCGTATGAAGGTTCCCCACATGGGCTGGAACCGTGTTGCTCAGGCTCAGTCACATCCACTGTGGGACGGTATTGCAGATAATAGCCGGTTCTATTTTGTTCACAGTTACTATATCGAACCGGATGACAAAGCGCTGGTTGCCGGTATAACGGACTATGCCACCCGTTTTACCAGTGTCATCGCCAGGGATAATCTGTTTGCTACCCAGTTTCATCCGGAGAAAAGTGCAGATGCAGGACTCCGGTTGCTGCGAAATTTTGTTAATTGGGATGTATGATTATTATTGATCAGGTCTCTGAGTTGCTTATGGATGGACACTAGTACGCTCTCAACTTGATAATGACTATATTTGGTGTGATTTCTAAAACTCCCTGGTTCCCACGCTCTGCGTGGGAACGAGAGGTGTTAGTGGTCATAATCAGTTGAAAAGAACCCGATAGATTTACATGTAAAGAAAGGTTTGAAATCATGTTATTGATACCCGCCATTGATCTGAAAGACGGCCGTTGTGTTCGGTTACGCCAGGGGCGTATGGATGATGAAACAATATTCTCAGACGACCCGGTTGAGATTGCCGGACGCTGGGTGGCTGCGGGCGCCTGCCGTCTGCATCTGGTGGATCTGAACGGTGCTTTTGCCGGTGAGCCGGTGAATGGTGAGGTGATCAGGGCCATTGCTGCCGCTTATCCGGATCTGCCGATTCAGGTAGGGGGGGGTATTCGGGATGAGCAGACCATACAGGCCTATCTTGATGCCGGTGTGACTTTCGTGATTATCGGTACCCAGGCGGTGAAGGAGCCGGAATTCGTCGCCCGTGCCTGCGGTGCGTTTCCGGGACATGTGATCGTCGGGCTGGATGCAAAGGATGGGATGGTGGCCATCGATGGCTGGGCTACGGTGACCGATCATGAGGTGACTGAACTCTCCCGGCGTTTTGAGCAGGATGGCGTCTCGGCAATCGTCTATACCGATATTGGCCGTGATGGCATGCTGACTGGGCCCAATGTCGAAGCCACCGCTGCCTTGGCAAATGCGATCACTATTCCGATAGTGGCTTCTGGTGGCATCACCGATATTGGCGATATAGCGGCTCTGTGCAAGGCGGAAACCAATAACATCATGGGTGCGATTACCGGTCGTGCGATTTACGAAGGTACACTGGATTTTGCTGAAGGGCAGAAACTGGCGGACGAGCTCAAGGGCAAGGAGGGGTAGTGGGCAGGCTATTAACCTGTGTCTCGTTTCCCGAATCCAGCGCCTCAAAAATGTGTAACTGCTTATAGGATTTCTTTGGTTATGCCGAGGAACTGCAAAAATGTTAGCTAAACGAATTATTCCCTGTCTTGATGTGGATGCCGGTCGTGTGGTCAAGGGTGTCCAGTTTGTCGATATACGCGATGCAGGTAACCCGGTTGAGGTAGCGCGCCGCTACAATGAAGAGGGGGCGGATGAGATCACTTTTCTTGATATCACTGCCAGCTCGGATGACCGGGAGACCATGGTTCATGTGGTGGAGCAGGTTGCCAGTGAGGTGTTTATTCCGCTGACGGTCGGTGGTGGTATACGCACCACCGACGATGTCAGGCGGATGCTCAATGCCGGTGCGGACAAAGTGGCGATCAATACCGCCGCCGTGTTCAATCCGGAGTTTGTCAAAGAGGCAACCAGCCGCTTTGGCTCCCAGTGCATAGTGGTCGCTATCGATGCCAAACAGGTGAGTGGCGAAGGGGAACCGTTAAAGTGGGAGATTTTTACCCACGGCGGCCGTAAACCCACCGGGCTCGACGCCGTGGAGTGGGCCAGAAAGATGGTGGAATATGGCGCTGGTGAGATTCTGCTTACCAGTATGGACCGGGATGGTACCAAAATCGGCTTTAATATCCCGCTGACTCACGCTATCTGCGAGGCAGTCTCGGTACCGGTCATCGCTTCTGGTGGAGTAGGCAATCTGCAACACTTGGTGGATGGTGTTGTCGAGGGCGGTGCGGATGCGGTGCTGGCGGCCAGTATTTTCCACTTTGCCGAATACACCATAGGTGAAGCCAAGCAGTATATGGCAGAGCGTGGGGTGGAGGTTAGATTGTGAGTGATGTGTTGAATCGATTGGCTGAAGTCCTGGAACAGCGGAAAACGGCAGATCCTGACTCCTCCTATGTTGCCGGGCTTTATAGTAAAGGTCTGGATGCTATCCTCAAGAAAATAGGTGAAGAGGCAACCGAAACGGTGATGGCGGCCAAGGATGGAGATGCAGAAAAGATTGTTTACGAGACGGCGGATCTCTGGTTTCATTCCATGGTGCTGCTCGCTCAGCAGGGATTGAAGCCTCAGGATGTGCTGGATGAGCTGGATCGCCGGTTCGGCCTTTCCGGCCTGGAAGAGAAGGCGGGTAGAGAGTAAGTTCTCAATAAATCCTTAATCCAGGGAAGGGCGCCCGCCATCACCGGCTCTGGACCCAGCTCTGCGCTGGGATAACAGGGGTTTTGAGCCTGAGTAAGCAGCATTAGCGGTAGAGTGGATAAAACCCTGCGCAGAAGCCCGTTTTCGGGTATTATCGGCGCTTTGCAGTGGGCTGGAAGCCTGCTTGAAAACTAAAATTACAGCGGACCCTGCGGTTGAGCATGTTGGGTTCCGTGTTTTGATCTGGAGAAAATTATGGGTTTTGGTGGAATCGGTATCTGGCAGTTATTGATTGTTCTGGTGATTGTACTGCTGCTATTTGGTACTAAACGACTGAAGAATATCGGGTCCGATCTTGGCGGTGCCATTAAGGGTTTCAAAGGCGCTGTAAAAGATGGCAAGAAGGAAGCGGATAAGGCGCGCCTGGAAAAGGCCGATGAGGAAGATGTCATTGAAGGTGAAGTGACCAACAAGGAAGAGTCGGTCAGCAGCGAAGATAAAGATAAAAATAAAAACTGATTCTTCAAATACTTATCTGACGATTGATGTAGCTTAATTTCATTATGTTCGATATCGGTTTCTGGGAATTGATGATCATAGGCATCGTGGTCCTGCTGGTTGTGGGTCCCGAGCGCATGCCGAAGGTTGCCTACACGGCCGGAAAGTGGTTGGGTAAAGGGCGCAGCATGCTGCAGTCGGTGAAGTCGGAAATCGATAAAGAGATGAAGTCCGAAGAGCTGAAAGAGATTCTTGAAAAGCAGAAAAAACAGCTTAACCCCCTGGAAGAGGTGATCGAAGAGACCACCGATACGATGAGGGATCTGCGTAACGACACGGATGCAACCATGAGTGACGCAGAGAAGACGTTCGGCTCCAGCGCCGAATCTTACCCGCAATTCGGCGATTCCACGGAAACACTCTCTGGGGACAAGGATAGCAAAGGCAAAGAGCAAAACGGTGATTGAGGGTCTCAAGGAACAGCCGTTCGTTAGCCATCTGATCGAACTGCGGGATCGCCTGTTACGGGCCATGATTGCCGTGGGTGTGATCTTTTTATGCCTGTTCCCGTTCAACAACGATATCTATGTCATGGTGGCAACCCCCCTGATGGCGCATCTGCCTGAAGGCTCCACCATGATCGCCACCGAGGTGGCATCGCCCTTTCTGACCCCCTTTAAACTGACCCTGATGGCTGCTGTTTTTCTCGGCATGCCGTTTATCCTCTATCAGCTGTGGATGTTTATAGCGCCTGGATTATACAAGCATGAAAAGCGCCTGATAATGCCCCTGGTGGCATCCAGTGTCCTGCTCTTCTATGTCGGTGTGGTGTTTGCCTATTACGTGGTTTTTCCGCTGGTGTTTGCCTTCATGGCGGGCACCACGCCGGATGGGGTGGTGATGGCGACGGATATCGCCAAATACCTCGATTTTGTCCTGAGCCTGTTCTTTGCCTTTGGTTTGGCCTTCGAAATACCCATTGCCACCATTATTGTTGTGTCGATGGGTATGACTACGCCCGACAAGCTAGTGGAAAAACGCCCATACATCATCGTCGGTGCCTTCTGCGTCGGCATGCTACTGACCCCGCCCGATGTGATTTCACAAACGCTGCTAGCGTTGCCGATGTGGATCCTGTTCGAGTTTGGTGTCTTCTTCTCACGCATCATACTGCGCAATAAGATAAAGCGTGAAAAAGAGGAGAGCGCTACGGGGAGTGAGAGCGATGCAGCCTCTACAGATGCTCCGTCATTTGACGGTGAGCTCAATCTTGATGACGGGGTTGATGATCCCACCGATCCGGATCGTTTTGTTCCGCTGACAGAAGAAGAGCTGGATGCTGAGCTGGATCTGATCGAGGACGATGATGATGACGACCTCAATGAGCAGGAGAGCGTGGCTGGTGACGGCCTGGCAGCCGATTCAGTTGAGCAGAAGCTACAGCAGATTCAGGCTTTCAGGAATCAGGGCAATGAGGCCGGCGCGCGGGAACTGCTCTACGAAGTACTGGCTGATGGCGATGCGGATCAGGTCAACGTGGCGCGTAATATCCTGGTCCAGCTGGATGAAGAAGAGGTCCCCGGCCCCTAAGTGGGCCATGCGGGAAGTTCGGTTACCTACAGCCAAGCTCGATGCACCACCTGCTTACCAGGCACTAAACTACCCCCAATTTCACTCCTCCCGGGTATGAGCACCTTTCGCTGGAACTCTAAGGGCTTTGCTGCGATCAGAATTAACCCAGCGTTTTCCCCAGCATTTCACTAACCACCATTGGCCCGCAACCTTTTATCTTGTCCGGGGTCCATAGTTATTGTTCATCCATAAAAATTTGCGTGGGTGCGGAAATCGCAAGATAGAGGCAAAGCACTCCTCTGCGGCCTCTTTATTATCTCCGCGCCCCTTTTTAAATCTCCCCGGATCAGATATCAATCAACAGGATAACCTCATGATAAGGATGATCTTCACGGCGCTTCTACTGCTGCTCTCTTCCTCTGTACAAGCGACCCTGAGCAATCAGCTGGGAGATCATCCATCACCCTATCTGGCGATGCATGGCAAGGATCCTGTGCAGTGGCAGGTGTGGGGAAAAGAGGCATTGGCGAAGGCGCGAAAGGAGAATAAGCTGCTCTACATCTCCAGTGGATACTTCGCCTGTCACTGGTGCCATGTGATGCAGCGCGAGAGTTATCAGAATCCGCAAGTTGCGGCTTTGTTGAATGCTCACTTTATCCCGGTAAAGGTCGACCGTGAACTGCAGCCCGCGCTGGATGCCCATCTGATCGACTTTGTACAACGTACCCAGGCAGTGCCGGTTGGCCGCTTAATGTATTCCTGACGCCGGAAGGCTATCCACTTATCGGGCTGACATACTCATCTGCCGAGCCATTCAGAGGACTACTGGTCAGGCTGAATAGTGCATGGTCGGAGCGCTCGGAAAGCTTGAAAGCGACTGCGCAGAAAGTTGCCATGGAGTTGCTTGCCAAGCAGACGGTAGAACCAAAGCAAACTATCGATACAAAAGATGTACGGGTGGGACTGATCACAATGGCGCTTGCGTTAGGCGATAGCATGGAGGGTGGTTTTGGGCGTCAAAGCCGTTTTCCAATGGCGCCTCAATGGTCTGTTCTTCTGCGAAGGGAGGAGATGACAGACTGCGGGAGCTTGCAGAGCTAACGCTTGATCAGATGGCCAGTCAGGGGCTGCGTGATCACCTGGCCGGCGGGTTCTTCCGCTGTACCATCGATCCAGGCTGGCAGGTGCCGCATTTTGAAAAAATGCTCTATACCCAGGCTCAGCTCAGCCAGCTTTTTATCCAGGCGGCAAAGGTGTTGGATAGGCCGGACTATCTGGATGTTGCCAGAGATACACTTGATTTCACCCTGAAGGTTCTGGCCGGTGACGAGGGAGGGTATATTGCCAGCCTCTCGGCAGTGGATCCCCAGGGAGTGGAAGGTGGTGGTTATCTCTGGAGTCAATCACAGTTACAAAGCACTCTGGATCAAGATGAACGCTCATTTGCTCTTCAGCGTTGGGGGTTGGGGGTTGGGAGAGAATGCTGCCTCTGATGGTGGTGATCTGCCGGTGAATGAGAGTGCCCTGAAATCACTGTCTGAAGAGCATGGAGAGTCACTGGCTTCAATGGAGCAGCGGGTAAGGGATAAACTGCTGGCCGCACGAGCGCCACGGAATCACCCGCGGGATGGAAAACAGCTCGCGGCCTGGAATGGTCTGTTTCTTTCTGCGCTGGTGGATGGTGCAAGGGAGTTGAGGGATAGCCGTTACCGGGAGGCTGCCAAGCGACTACGTGACTATCTGGTTACCCGCTTGTGGGATGGTGAGCACCTGCTGCGGGCTAATGGGGAAAAAGGCGCCCTGGGTAACGCTGCATTGGAGGATTATGTCTATGTCGCCGCCGGGCTCCATGCCTGGGCCGGACTCTCTGGCTCTAAAGAAGATCTTGGTTTGGCGCGTCGTCTGGTCAAGGACTCCTGGACGCGTTTCTATCACAAGCAGGGCTGGCAGAGCAGCGATGATCTGCTGATTCCCGGTATCGCCACCGAGAAAGTGATATCAGACGGCCCTTAGCAGCCCAGCTTATTGAACTGACATTTGTGCTGGGCGACGACGAGTTGAAGGCGAAAGCCGGATCGGCTTTACAGTTGAGCTACTCCAAAGCCAAAGAGCAGCCTATTTGGTATGCAACCCATGCGAATGCGTTGATCAATTATGGGCGAAAAAATAACCCCGGTTGAAGAGGACGCTATTTGCTATACCTCATGCGCGTGCCGTGCAGTAGGGAGAGGGTGATCTCTTCAGCACTGAGTTCCGATGGAAAGTAGGTGCCTGAGATTTTTGCACCATTGACGCTAGCGCCTTTCAGGCAGGTGAGCGAGAAATCGACACCCCGCAGATCAGCCTGGCGTAAATAGGAGTCACTCAGATCCAGGCCTTTGGCATCCAGCTTTCTTAAGCACAGGCCCCGCAGATCGCAGCCTCTTAAGTCGCAGTGCTGGTCTGCCTCGCGCTGCTGATTGAACTGATCTCGCTGGATAAATTCTCTGACCGATGGGACAACAAATACCCCCGGATCAGCCACTCCTGGTGTGCCCATCGGCAGAATCTCAACACGCTGTTCAACTACCCGGAGGACAGACGAAAAATGATCTGCACGACCAACGCCATTGAATCGCTGAACAGCATCATTCGCAAAGCGATCAAAAAGCAGAAGTTGTTTCCAACCGATGATTCGGTGAAGAAGGTCATCTATCTGGCAATCCAGGCCGCATCGAAAAAGTGAACAATGCCGATCCGTCATTGGAAACCAGCACTGAATAGATTTACTTGATTACCCATAAACCTCAGCCATTCTCAGGAGGGGATAAGGCATCGGTGGTGTACGTAACGCGACGCAGAGCAATCGTTCAATCATAGCAGGAAGATTAAACCGGCGATTAAAGCGATATTCAAACTTGGCGAGATAACAAGGTACGTGTTTTTTACGAATAGCATGAAAGGTTCCCTGCAAAGCATTCTTGATATTACCAGGCATGGTATTCAGCCATTTAAAGGTGGATAGCTGGGTATACTTTCGCCCACCGCCAGTGACGATAGGCATATGATCACATCCAGCATCTGTAACTGCTCTGAAGCAGTAGAGCCCATCAGAAAAAACTGTGCTGCCAGCACACAGACTGGATCTGGCATATCGAGCGATCTCCGCACTCTGAAAACCGCGGAACCGACGCAGTTGGATCTTCATTGGCCTGCCGTCTTGCGTCGTCTCAACAGCTGCCACGAAAGGGATTTTATTACGAGACCCTCGCCCACGCTTTCCCGGTTTCTCACCACCAATACAGGCATCATCCATCTCGATGCGACCAGCCAGTTTTTTTTGACTCTGACGTTCCATTATCACCTGCATCAGTTTGTGCTTGAGCTTCCAGGCTGTATTGTAGTTCACACCAATTTCACGGGACAGTTGCAAGGCAGAAGTACTTTTTTTACGCTGAGTCAACAAATAGATGGCCAGAAACCACTTCTTCAACGGCAGCTTGGTGCCGTGAAAGATGGTGCCAGCAATCAGGGAGCTTTGGTGGTGGCATTTATGGCACTGATATATCTTACGGCTTTTGAGTTCACAACCTGTTGTGTTGCCACACTCAGGACATATATATCCGGTAGGCCAACGCAGTCGGTACAATGCTTGTTGACATTGCTCTTCAGAACCATATTTTTCAATAAATTCGTGCAAACTAGGACCTTTTTGAAACTGCACTGTATTTTTTGGCATGATAGAAAACCCTCTGTGTTCAGTGGCTTCTACTATGCAATGACCACTGGCTCAATAGCTGAGCTTGGTAGGTAATCAGGTAAGTTTATGATGGTGCTGAATGGCCTGTACCGCGATTGCAGTCGCCAGGAAGGTTTTACCGGTACCAAGGGCCACAAACCCGCTTACTGTGTTCTATATATCCGCCAAAGGGCGCAGGAATCGACATCAGGCGAACCACTTCGTCCTGCCAGGCATCGGCAATTGTGCTGTCTTTGTACTCAGGATGACGGATCTCTTGCCATAAGGTCTTATAGCGCTGTTCCAGCCAGATGTTCAGCACATCAAGATCCGCAAATGCCAACGCCTGATGCCAGAGGCGATAGCGGGAATCTCGAACATTTTTTTCTATCCAGCCCTTCTCCCAGCCTGCGACTGAGTTACAAAAGTCGGACTCAAACATGAAGTGGCTGGCCATGACCTCGAAGCGAGTATTGAGCACACGCCTCTTACCGCGATGGGCCTTATCAATAGCGGTCTTCATAGTGTCGTAGATACCACGCTCCAGCACCCTGAAGGCCGGGTTGTGCGCGTCAAAGGCATCTCCTGGATTTGGGGGATAAGCGCGCAGAAAGAAAGCACGGCGGCTACTGAGCTTGAACCGGGCAATCTGTCACTTGGTGCTTTTGCCACCCAGAACAACGTAGTCCTCGCTCCAATCAAACTGAAAAGTTTCTCCAGCAAAGGCCAATAGTACCTAGGTGCCACTACCGGCGACACGTGAAGCTTTCTGTTGTTGCGCCCGTTGGCATCACGGCCCGATCATCCTTCAGGCTAGTCGATTTGTCCACTGGTTTTGAATAGCAACGTTGGTACAGAACAGAGTATTGGATTTGGCGCGGATAACGAAGAAAGCGCCTGCAATGTGCAGGGTGAAGAGCCGTTCGAAATCCACATAGCCTCAATCCATGATATAGAAGGCCCCGGTCTCGGGTAGAAGAATGTCGAGTGCATATACGATGTTGTCAAGTTCCGGACCGAGATCTTCTTTTGCATAAAGCGTTCTGGCTACTCGAATCAAGACTTGCGCGAAGTCGGCATAGATGCACCAATTGCGTTGCTCGCTGGAATGGGAAAGTATACTGCGTACGACCCTGGAGCGGATGCCCATGTGATAAAGCTTGCTCTGTACTCGCAGTACAGGCTTCGATATCCCGGAGGCTTTCCCGATAGGTCAGTTGTACGAGTACCATCCTGAGATTAGCCGAGACAACGAAATCGTTTTACATACCGCTCGCCTCGGTAGCGTTGCACGCAACGTCGGAATGTATGCATTAGAAGATGGTCGGTCACCTGGGAGAAAACAAGCTGACCCGTATACATGCTTGGCTCCAAAAAGATCAAAGCGTGCAGTACGGCCAGAATAGTTTGTTCTATTCAAGCCGGTAACACCCATAAAATGCCTGATTTTATATAGAGAACATCATGTTAGAATCGATCCACGGCATTTTTACCGGACAGTAGTGATATTTTAATATGCATTTTATAAAGATCTTTAATTTCTATGCTACCCCTTAATGTTCCACCTCTTTCTATATATCTCCATATTCCCTGGTGTATCAGCAAGTGCCCCTATTGTGACTTCAACTCCCATAAAATAACGGACAGCGTTGAAGAAAGAGCATATATCACTGCTTTATTAGCTGACCTGGAGCACGACCTGCCGCTGGTAGCCGGGCGCGAAATCGGTTCTATTTTTATCGGTGGGGGCACTCCCAGTCTCTTCTCTGCAGAGGCCATTGGGCTGCTTCTGAAAGGCATTCGTTCACGTATGTCCTGTGAAGATGGAATGGAGGTGACCCTGGAGGCCAACCCCGGCACGCTAGAGTCGGGACGATATGCAGGCTACCGGGATGCCGGGGTAAACCGGCTATCAATTGGTGTTCAGAGCTTTTCCGCCGATGCTCTGGCCCGGCTGGGCCGGATACATGGTCCGGACGAGGCAGTGAAAGCAGTAGTATCCGCTAAATCAGCCGGTTTTGATAATTTTAATATCGACCTGATGTTTGGTCTGCCAGGTGCAACGCCGGAGCAGGCGTTGAAAGACGTAGAGCATGCCATTAGCCTGGAGCCAACTCATATCTCCTATTATCAACTGACCTTGGAGTTAAATACCCTGTTTCACCATCACCCGCCTCCCCTCCCGCCAGAGGATGATCTATGGCAGGTCCAGTGCCAGGGCCATGGGACATTGGCCGCTGCCGGTTATGGGCAGTATGAGGTGTCGGCTTTTGCCCTTCCCGGCAAGCGGTGCAAGCATAACCTGAACTACTGGCAGTTTGGTGACTATATCGGTATTGGTGCAGGGGCACATGGTAAATTGACCCGGCCACCCGGGCAGGTGGAGCGCCGGTGGCGGCTACAAAGCCCGCAGGATTACCTAACCCATGCAGAAAACCCCAGCGTTGTTGCTGGGAGCAGAATACTCAATAAGCAGGATCTGATGCTTGAGTTTCTGATGAATGCTCTAAGGCTCACCGATGGATTTCCCACAACACTCTTCTCTGATCGCACAGGCCTGTCTGAGAAAGAGCTGCAGAAATTACTAAAAAATGCGTTTGATCAAGCTCTTATAGAGCCCATTGAAGGGCATGTCTGCCCTACTCCACTTGGTGGGCGGTTTCTGGATGATTTATTGACTTCGCTTGCCTGATGGGTGGTATTTTAGAGAAGTCTTTGCGCTGACTACAAGCACAGAAGAGCTGCCCAGTGGGGCTTGTCTATCAAAACCTGCTGATGCCGATGAGCAGGAATTACTGATAGTAAAATCGTTTGCCTCCACTGAAGGAGCCTATTCAGTCGCCCATGAATTGTTTATAACCATATGATAAATATTAATTAATAAGCCATTTATGATAAAATAGTTTGCAAGAAAAGCCCCCCCTTCAACATCAAAACCTTGCAAACATGAAACTACAAAAACCGGATAACAGTGCTGATTTATTCCGTTCACAACTTTCTCAGATCTTAAACCTCTCGCACCCATTGGTGCGATTATCCGTGAAGATGAACGGAGAAAAACTTAAGGCTGACATTGATGTCATTTACAACGAAGGCGCTGGCCAGCCCCCGTTACCCACTCGTTTACTGGCGGCCTCAAGTACACCTTAATGAGAGCGATGAAACCGTTGTGAAACGCTGGATTGAAAACCCATATTGACAGTATTTTTGTAGATTTCAATACCTGCAACACGAACTCCCTTTACACTCCTCCAGCCTGGTTCGTTGGCGCACAGAGTTTGACGGATAACACCTTATGATGGGCATACACTCTTGGCGGCCGCTTGAACAAGCGAAGAGCTTGAGCAGCCGAAAGCTCAAGAATGCATATTGTGATCAAGGTTACTCTGGACACCGCGTAGGCGATAAAATTGACGTTAAGCTCTGTGGCGGGCTCCTTAAGAGGGCGACTCGATCAACCCGAAAATGGATGAAGCGCCGAACCGCTATCGAGCCGGTTCTTGGGCACCTTAAATCAGACAATAGGCTAAATCGAAACTACCTTAAAGCTGAATATGGTAATGAAGCTGATGTGGTTTTGGCGGCAGCAGGATATAATTTAGCCAAGTTGTTGGCTTGGTTTTATTGTGCTTGGATAAGGTTAGCGGGAAATCGTATGATTATTCCAGATAATGGGCGGAGAATCAGATCTGAAAGGTTCAAGGAACCAGATCCTCGGCCTGATAATTCAGGGATAGCTAGATAATCACCCATGAGCTAGTATCAGGGTCCCGACGATCGTCTTCATCACCCCAATCAAGAGGCGTGGGGAGGTTGCGGCGCTCCACCTTGCTCGCTGCCCTCTCTCTGCCGCGGTACTGTGTAACGAAAGAGTTGAGTGTTTCGCGGATAAAGCTGGGGTTGCGATTCTGTCCCAGCATACTGATCCCTTCGAGGACCATGTGCATCAGTATCGCACGCGGCTCTGTCCGGCACCCCAGCTTGATAGCGGTGGGACGCAGCAGCAGATTAGCCAGCACAATACCATAGAGAGTCGTTATCAGCGCAAGACCCAGACTGCGGCCGATTACTTCAAAGTTGGCACCGCCCATGGCGTACAGCATGTTGACCAAGCCCAGCAGGGTTCCATCTGTGCCAAAAGCCGACGCAAATGCCGGAGTATAACTGAAAACAGTGTTTGACAGGCACCGAAAAGAGCGGAGTATCTGGTTGATTTGAGACTGCAAAGCAATCAAACAACCAATGAGATACGCCACCATGGTTAAGAATACAATTGTTTCGATCGAAGATCGAGAGCAGATCGCTGATCCACTGACAGAGTTGCTCAGAATGGGAGGCCGAAAGCTGATTGAACAAGCGATAGAAGCGGAGTTGCAAGAGCCTGTAAAGTTTTCTGTGTAACTGCCTGGGTTAAATGTATACCGCTAAGCGTTCTCCGAACCCAATCATAAATCTATTCAGTGCTGGTTTCCAATGACGGATCGGCATTGTCTACTTTTTCGATGCGGCCTGGATTGCCAGATAGATTACCTTCTTTGCCGAGTCATCGGTTGGAAATAATTTCCGTTTTTTGATCACTTTGCGAATGACACTGTTCAGTGACTCAATGGCGTTGGTCGTGTAGATCACCTTTCGTATGTCCTCCGGGTAGTTGAACAGCGTGTTCAGGTTCTCCCAATGGGCACGCCAGGAGCGGCTGATCCTGGGGTACTTGTTGTCCCATCGGTCAGAGAATTTATCCAGCGCCAATAAGGCTTCTTCCTCGGTGATGGACTGGTAAATCTTTTTCAAATCAGCCGTGACAGGCTTGTAGTCTTTCCAAGGCACCTACTTCATCGAGTTCCGTACCATATGCACGATACAGAGCTGGATCTGGGTGTCCGGAAAGGCCGTGTTGATGGCATCAGGAAAGCCTTTTAAGCCTTCGACACAGGCAATCAAAATATCCTTCACACCGCGGCTTTGAAGCTCTGTCAACACGTTCAGCCAGAATTTAGCCCCCTCATTCTCCGATAACCACATCCCTAATAATTCCTTGTGGCCTTCCAGGTTAACGCCCAGAGTGAGGTAAATCGCTTTGTTGATCACTTTCTTGTCTTGCCTGATTTTAACGACAATGCAGTCCAGATAAACAATAGGATAAATCGCATCCAGGGGGAGAGATTGCCATTCAACAACCTGTTCGATAACTGCATCAGTGACTTTGGATATGAGTGTGGCAAAGACATCGGCCCCATACATCTCCTTGAATAAAGCTGCCCGCTCTATCTCGCGGGGTATCCAGTTCAAACTGGCCATCTTCCGTTTGCAAGGTCTTGCTGGTAGTGCCGTTGCGGCTATTACTCGCTTCGGATTGTTGATGCTTGGCAAAGCCAAGATGATCAGCCAGTTCAGCATTGAGTGCTGCCTCGAACGTGATCCTGGTCAGCATTTGCCGAAACTCGTTGAGATCTTCTTCAGTTTTGATGTTTTTAGCGGCCGCCTGGGCTATCGCCTGGAGCTCTTTCTTGTCGATCATCTGCTTATCCTCTCCCTTGTTTGGGTTTAATGATAGGCAATTACATAGAATTCAGGATAGTCTCAGTTGCAAGCCTTGTTATCCCAATTGCCGGACAACAAACCGAGTGTGGTCATGCTGCTGCTGTAGGCAATGGCTACCTGCCGGTAACAAGTCATCCAGACAGGCGAGGTCCAGTGACCGTGAAGGTACCCAAGGTAAACTCTAGATCCGGAGACCCAATCACTTTCCACACTGCGTCGGTCCCCCTATATTCGCAAAACCCGTTCGCTGGAAGCCGCGATTTCCTGGCTGTATCTCAAGAGTATAAGCCGCGGTGAGATGGGGGAAGCACTCAAGGTGCGGATCGGCCCGGAAGCAAGAGAGCTATCTGCCAGTACGGTTTCCCGACTGAAGCAGGTATAGGCATAGGAGTATCGGGATTGGTGTGCCACCAGATTGGGCAAAGCTCGCTGAGTATACATTTGGGTAGACGACATCTACAGTGGCCTGAGAGCTGAACAGGCAAAACTCTGCACATTGGTTATTATTGGTGTCAATGAACGGGATGAGAAGCATTTTCTGGTGATAGAAGATGGTGACCGGGAGTCGACGCAGAGCTGGCATGAAGTCCTGCTGAAGTTGAAATTACGTGGAATGAACAGTCTGGCACTGGCTATCGGTGATGGTGCCATGGGTCCCGGCCGCCTTGGAGGGGACCTACCCGGAAACCCGTCAGCAACGCTGCTGGATGCATAAAACGGGTCATGTGCTCAATACCTTGTCAAAGTCATTACAGCCAAAAGCCAAGCAGACGGTGCACGATATCTGGCAAGCCGATACCCAGGATAATGCAGAGAAAGCCTTGGAGCTGTTTGTGAAGGCTTACGAGCCAAAATATCCGAAAGCCACACTCTACCTGCAAAAAGATCGGGAAGAATTGCTGGCGTTCTATGATTTTCTCGCCCAGCACTGGCAAGGCCTCAGGACGACAATCCTATTGAATCGACGTTTGCCACCATCCGCCACCGCACGAAGCGCTCCAAGGGCTGTTTGTCCAGAGATGGTTGCTGCATATGCTGTTCAAGCTCAGCCAATGTGCTAAGAAAAACTGGCGCAAACTGCGCAAGTTTAATTATTTCGCCAAGGTAATAAAAGGGGTGCCATTTAAAGATGGAGTCGAGATAGATAAATCAGACCAGATCGCTGCTTGAGAAATGACTGATACATCACTTTTGACAATAACGCGCAAATTGCCGCCATGGAGCAAAACACCTAGGCTTCTGCACCCTCGCTGCGCCTGAGTTATTCGCCACTTCAGCAGTGGATTCGATATCTTCAGGCTGTGTGCGGTCGATCACCAGCTGAATACCCGTGCACAGAAAAGGATTATTGACCTTGGCAGGCTCATCTTCAATTGCCGAAAACTGCCCCCTGCCGAGCGGTATGGAGGCCTGCACAATCTCTATCGATCTTTCGGTCATCCGCCAATTCATTATGATGCCAGATATTCCGAAAGCTCTTGTAAACTTTACGCTATTCCTGCACTGGATAACTGATGAACACCGCAGCAATGGTACCGCCAATGACCACCAGCAGCCTCAGCAGGTTGAAAAAAGCCCGGGGCAATAACAGGGGGCAATAACAGGCTGTCGACTATCGAGTACGTTTGGGGGCTGGGTGTCCCAAAACGCATCACAAGATCGAAGACACGCCTGAGCACAACCCAGTAGCATGCCGACCAGTATAGAGGCATCATCCCACCTTTGGGTAGCAATAGCGCCATCATTATCCCCCCGATTAATCCTTTGAATTACAGAATGTTGCAACAACTATAGCAATGTAGCAGCGTTTATTCCACAGTCTGGCCACAGCATTGAAATTTCCATCTGCTGAATCCCGCCTATACTTAACTGTAAATCGATCCAATACGGGCAGACCACAACTAGGAGAGGATATAGATGACATTGAGAGAACTACTCGCGCGAAAAGCTTCGGGTATTATTACCATAAAGGCCTCAACCAACCTGCTGCAGGCCATCGAACTGATGTGTGACCGCAAAGTGGGGTCACTGCTGGTCGAGTCGGGTGATGGCGGGTTACTGGGTATTGCCACAGAAAGAGATATCCTGCGCGCCTGCTATCATCGAAAGGGAGATCTGACCAACGCCCTGGTTGACGATGCCATGACCCGGGATATTATTGTCGCCTCTCCCGAAACCAGCGTTGATGAGGCAATGTCGATGATGACAGAACACAGGTTCCGTCATTTGCCGATTCTTGACGATGGAAAACCCATCGGCATAATCTCTATCGGCGATCTAGTTAAAGCTCAGCTAAAGGATATCACTGTCGAAATTAAATATCTGCGGGAATATATCGCCGCCTGAATTTATCCATTCGATCCGCCCTCCCTTTTTCTGCTACCCTCTCTATCTCCGCATTAAAGTAGAGAGGGTGGCTCTCCATGTTCCGGATAAACTCATTACTCCTGTCGGCACTGCTGATGCTGGCTATTACATCCCAGCCCCAAGCCGCCGGTCAGACGGCTTTTAAGGAGTATTTTCAAGCTTTTCCGAGATTCTGGGACAAAATCTATCCCAAAGGCGGCAAAAACCTCTACTGCAGCAAACGCTTTGGCCGCCGCCACGGCAGGTCGGTCAATATTGAACATGTCTACCTAATGGCATGGGTCACAAGGGCAGAGGGGTGCCGAAGCCGCAAACTGTGTCGGCAAGCCAGCCCCCGATTCAACCGCATTGAAGCCGATATGCATAACTTTTACCCGTCACTCAAAAATATCAATAAAGCCAGAGGGAGTACACCCTTCGGATTGATTGAAAGTGAGAGATGGGATTTTGGACGCTGCGATTTCGAATTCGACAACCGGCGCCGACTGGTTGAACCGGGCCCAGCCAGTCGCGGCAATATTGCAAGAGCCATGCTGTATATGCATGACAATTATGACTTGCCGATCTACAAACGCCAAGGAATATTGCTGAAAAAGTGGAACCGGCAAGACCCACCCGATGCAGAGGAGCGGCAGCGTAATGACCTGATTGCTAGGCGGCAGGGTACTCGCAACCGATTTATAGATAACCCGCGTTCGGGCGACAACGTCCGTTTCTGATGCCCTAAGTCTTCAACAAGTCCGTGCCAGAGGGTATGGAGATACTATTAACCCGGCGGACATTTACATATTAATATAACGCTTGCATGAAAATAGATGTATGCGAGCTCGGCACTGATAGCAACAAGAACTCCTGGGACAGCAAGCTGCTCAGCTCCGCCTGCAAGGAAAGAGCTTTAAGGAAATAGGCCGCTTATTGAATGGGCTCTTCCCCTAATCGAGAGGGTAAGTATCACCCAACCACCCCCTCAGGATAAAGATTCAGGAGGGTGCAACGATTTCCGTGTAACTGCCCAGGTTAAACGTACTCCGCCAAGCGTTCTTCGAACTCAATCATAAATCTATTCAGTGCTGGTTTCCAATTGCGAATCGGCATGGTCCATTTTTTTGATGCTTGCTGCACCGCCAGGTACACTACTTTCATTACCGAATCGTCGGTCGGAAATAGCTTCCGTTTTTTAATTACCTTGTGAACCACGCTGTTCATTGGCTGGATCTGAGTCTCGGGAAATGCTGTATCGATTGCGTCTGGAAAGCCCTTCAGGCCATCGATACAGGCTATCAGGATATCCTTCACGCCGCGATTCTGGAGCTCTGTGAGTACATTGAGCCAGAACTTGGCACCCTCATTCTCTGACAGCCAGAGCCCCAACAATTCCTTGTGGCCCTCCATGTTCACGCCCAGTGCCAGATAAATTGCCTTATTGATCACTTTCTTGTCTTGCCGGATTTTTACGACAATACAATCCAGGTAAATAATGAGATAGACCGCATCCAGTGGCCTAGATTGCCATTCAATCACTTGTTCAATAACAGCGTCAGTCACTTTGGGAATCAAGGTGGCGGAGACATCAGCACCGTACATTTCTTTAACGGTCGTGACGATTTCTCGTGTTGTCATGCCCTGAGCATACAAGAAAATAATCTTGTCGTCCATGGAAGTAAATCGACGCTGGTGTTTTTTAACGGGCTTGGGCTCGAAACTCCCAGCTCTGTCGCGTGGTGTATCGAGCTCGAACTGGCCAGCTTCCGTTCGGTTAGTCTTACTGGCATAGCCGTTGCGGTTATTGGCAGCGGCGGACTGCTCGTGCCTTTCAAAGCCAAGATGATCATCTAACTCAGCGTTCAGTGCCGCTTCGGTCGTAATCTTGGTTAGCATCTGCAAAAAAGTCTTTGAGGTCGTCTTCCGTCTTGATATTTTTAGCGGCCGCATGAGCGATCGCCTGTAGTTCTTTCTTGTTCATAGTGCCTGTCCTCAACCACGCTTGGGTTTAATGATAGACAGTTACACAGAATTCAGGACAACCTCAGGCAGGCGACATACGCGTCAGTTTAACGGCACACCAAAGGACCATTTTTATCTCTATTTTGAAGGAGTGTGAATGACAATTTAACAACAGTGATCCAGAAAGTCAGTTCAAACAACTGAATCAATGGGTTAAAGACAGATTTAGCCGGGCACTCTGAAAACCGCGGAGCCGACGCAGTTGGATCTTCATTGGCCTGCCGTCTTGCGTCGTCTCAACAGCTGCCACGAAAGGAATTTTATTACGAGACCCTCGCCCACGCTTTCCCGGTTTCTCACCACCAATATTAGGCATCATCCATCTCGATGCGACCAGCCAGTTTTTTTGACTCTGACGTTCCATCATCACCTGCATCAGTTTGTGCTTGAGCTTCCAGGCTGTATTGTAGTTCACACCAATTTCACGGGACAGTTGCAAGGCAGAAGTACTCTATTTTACGCTGAGTCAACAAATAGATGGCCAGAAACCACTTCTTCAACGGCAGCTTGGTGCCGTGAAAGATGGTGCCAGCAGTCAGGGAGCTTTGGTGGTGGCATTTGTGGCACTGATATACCTTACGGCTTTTGAGTTCACAACCTGTTGTGTTGCCACACTCAGGACATATATATCCGGTAGGCCAACGCAGTTGGTACAATGCTTGTTGGCATTGCTCTTCAGAACCATGTTTTTCAATAAATTCGTGCAAACCAAGACCTTTTTGAAACTGCACTGTATTTTTCGGCATGATAGAAACCCCTCTGTGTTCAGTGGCTTCTATTATGCAATGACCACTGGCTCAATAGCTGAGCCTGGTAGGTAATCAGGAAAGTATTTAAAACATAGTACCCACAAACTCGGCAGATGTTTACACAGTTATCTTTGAAATTAAGGAGTTACATCGTGTGTGGAAATAAAATTCTTGTCGCCGACGACGACATCATGATGCTCACAACCATTTCAAAAGGGCTGCAGAATGCAGGCTACCAGGTATTTTCAGCCTCAGATGGTGACCAGGCTGTAAAGAGCGGCCTGACCTAGCGATTCTCGACATCCAGATGCCCGGTACTTTTGGTATAGAAGCAGCCCGACAGCTACGAGAGAAAGCGGGCGTACAATCAATTTTTCTCACTGCCTTTTGTGAAAAAGAGGTGGTGGAGCTTGCGGTCAAGGAGGGCGCACTAGGCTATCTGGTAAAACCTGTGGTGGCCAGCCAGCTGATCCCGACTATAGAGACCGCCCTGGAGCGGGCGGCTGAGCGGGACAAACTGCATAACAACGAGACAAACCTGATGGATGCACTAAACCGCAACCGGGATATCAGCGTTGCCGTAGGCATATTCATGGAAAGATTCAATGTGTCAAAGCAGCAGGCATCTGAAGCACTGAGAAGCTACTCCCGTACAACACGGTGCAAGCTGATCGACGTTGCCCGCAATCTGGTTGAGATAACGGAGGGGAAAAACGACTTAATCAACCAGATCCACAAAAGTAGCTCCGGAAAAAAACATTAGCGGCAAAAAATCAAAGAAAAAATCGCAGGGCCTTTTCTTGTTTTTCACTCTGAAGTCTTCGCGTATTCTCCGCGTTATTTTTTAGGCGTTTCAGACGAACTCTATTCAGTAGAAGAGAGCTTCTTCTGCAGTAATTCGTTGACCTGCTGTGGGTTTACCTTCCCTTTAGAGACCTTCATCACCTGACCGACGAAAAAGCCAAGCATTTTTGACTGTTTTTTCTCATCTGCCTTACGATAACTCTCCACTTGGCCTGCATTAGCCGCCAGCACCTCATCGACTATCGACTCAATAGCGCCGCTGTCGGTGATCTGCTTCAGACCCTTTGCTTCGATCACCTCATCAGCACTGCCTTCACCGGCCCAAATTGACTCGAACACCTGCTTGGCGATCTTGCCGGAGATAGTATTGTCACTGATCCGGCACAACAGGCCACCGAGCATCTCAGCCGTCACCGGACACGCAGTAATGGTCTTGCCCTCTCTGTTCAGCGCACCGGATAACTCGCCCATCACCCAGTTGGTCGTCAATTTGGCATCACCCGCCACTTTTGCCGTCGCCTCAAAATAATCAGCCAGCGCCTTGTTAGCGGTGAGCACCTCTGCATCATAGGCCTTGAGGCCATATTCCGAGCTGAAACGGCTGCGCTTCGCATCCGGCAACTCAGGAAGATCGGCTGTTATCGTCCGGATCAGTTCATCATCCAGCTCTACCGGCAACAGATCCGGGTCTGGAAAATAGCGGTAGTCATTGGCCTCCTCCTTTGAGCGCATGGACCGTGTCTCATCCTTGTCGGCATCATACAGCCGGGTCTCCTGGGCTACTTTATAACCATCTTCGATGCACTCAATCTGCCGCTCCACCTCCAGATTGATAGCCCGCTCCAGAAAGCGGAACGAGTTGATGTTTTTCAGTTCAGCCCGGATACCGAGTCTCTCCTCACCCTTGATTCTGACCGAGACATTGGCATCACAGCGGAACGAACCCTCCTGCATGTTGCCATCGCAGATCCCCAGGTAGCAGACAATCTGGTGGATCTTCCTGGCATAGGCAACAGCCTCGTTGGCAGAGCGCATATCCGGCTCGGATACAATCTCCAGCAAAGGGGTACCTGCCCGGTTCAGATCAATCCCGGTCTTACCCAGGAAATCCTCATGCAGCGACTTACCTGCATCCTCTTCCAGATGAGCACGAGTCACGCCAATTATCTTGATATCGCCGTCAGCAGTCAGAATTTTCACCGAACCCTTGCCCACGATGGGATGTTCTAGCTGGCTGATCTGATAGCCCTTTGGTAGGTCAGGGTAGAAGTAGTTCTTGCGGGCAAAAACAGATCGATGACCCAGCTCTGCCCCAATGGCACAACCGAAGGTCACTGCTTTCTTCACCACATCCCGGTTAAGTACAGGCAGCACACCGGGCATGCCCAGATCCACATTGCAAGCCTGAGTATTCGGTTCCGCCCCAAACGCAGTTGCGGCGCCCGAGAATATTTTCGACTTGGTTGCCAACTGAGCATGAATCTCAAGCCCGATTACAGTTTCCCATTGCATAGGTTTGTTCCAAATTCTGTACCCCTTTACTTTTACTGCCGGGGTGATTAGTGGCTAATACGATTCAGTGACTCTTTGCACAACCCATTTGCTTGTTTCTGCGCCTACAAAGCAGGCGCATCACGGTGCCAGTCTGTCGCCTGCTGGAAACGATGGGCCACATTCAACAGCTCGGCCTCCTGAAAATAGTCGCCGATAATCTGCAACCCCACAGGCTTCCCTGCAACTGGAGCAACTGGAATAGAGATACCTGGCAATCCGGCAAGATTCACCGCAATGGTATAAATATCCGACAGATACATAGTCACCGGATCATCGGCCTTCTCACCGATCGCAAACGCAGTGGAAGGAGCAGTGGGACCCATAATGACATCGACCTGTTTAAAAGCGGCATTGAAATCGTCTGAAATCAGGTGCCTGATCTGTTGCGCCTTGAGATAGTAAGCATCATAGTAACCGGCAGAAAGCGCGTAGGTACCGATCATGATCCGGCGCTTGACCTCGGTGCCAAAACCCTCGCCACGTGACCGCTTGTAGAGGTCCTCCAGGTCCTGCGAACCATCACAACGGTAGCCATAACGGACACCATCAAAACGGGAAAGATTGGAAGAACACTCAGCCGGCGCAACCACATAGTAGGTGGGTACCGCTAGGCGGGTATTGGGCAGACTGATCTCGACCACCTCTGCACCGAGACGTTTGTACTCACCAATAGCGGCCTCAACAGATTCAGCCACCTGGAAATCCAGCCCGTCATCGAAATACTCTTTGGGAAGGCCAATTTTCAACCCCGTCAGATCATCTCCCAGTGTCGCAGAATAATCCGGCACCGACCGATCCACACTGGTCGAATCCCGCTCATCAAAGCCCGCCATGGCCTGAAGCATAATAGCAGCGTCTTCCGCACTCCGGGTCATAGGTCCGCCCTGATCCAGGGATGATGCAAATGCGATCATGCCATAGCGGGATACCCGCCCATAAGTAGGCTTCAAACCAGTAATGCCGCACAGTGCCGCCGGCTGGCGGATGGATCCGCCGGTATCTGTCCCTGTTGCCGCCGCACAGAGCCGCGCCGCCACGGCAGATGCCGAGCCACCGGATGATCCACCAGGCACTACATCGGTATCCCAGGGATTGCGCACCGGGCCATAGTGACTAGTCTCACTGGAAGAGCCCATGGCAAACTCATCCATGTTGGTCTTACCCAGCATGACAACACCGGCCGCTTTCAGCCTTGCCACCACTGTAGCGTCGTAGGGCGAAATGAAATTATCCAGCATCAGGGAACCGCAACTGGTTTTGATACCGGCGGTACAAAAAATATCCTTGTGAGCAATGGGAATCCCAGCAAGCGGTCCGGCATCGCCGCGGCGAATCAGTGCATCTGCAATTTCCGCCTCTTTCAGCGCTGCCGCCCCTGCCACCGTGATAAAACTGTTGAGCCTCTCACTTTGCTTACCAATCCGGTCCAGGCAGGTCTGGGCCAGCTCGACGCTGGAAAACTCGCCGGCACGCAATCCGGCTGAGAGTTCGACAATACTTTTGTTATGCATGGAAATCGATCCATATCAGGTTTCATGTGGCTTCAGATCAAGCCCGAAAGCCTCTTCGTCTGGTGGTTACTCAAGCACCTTGGGCACCAAATAGAGCCCATTCTCCGTCTCTGGCGCAATGGACTGAAACAGATCGCGCTGATCCGTCTCTGTCACAACGTCTTCACGCAGTCGCTGAAGCATATACAGGGGATGAGACATAGGCTCAACATTTGCGGTATCTACTGCATTCATCTGCTCCACTAGGTCGAGTATATTTGATAGATCGCTGGCAACGGAATCAAGTTCACCTTCACTCACTGCCAGCCGAGCCAAGTGAGCAATATTCTCTACATCAGATTTTTCCAGGAACATGTATTTTCTCGACAACACTATTAGACATAAAAAATGGGGAAACTAACACATTTAACCCCGGGTGAGCAGGAAAATACACTTTAATGTGGCACTGTTCCCTTGCCCCGGACCCCCTCCGATTGTTAAATTACACCTTTCGAGGAGAGCAGCCAGAGCGACGAAGTCTGAAAAAGACCCGGTTCGCAGCTCCAAAAGGTAGCTGCAAGATCTCCATCCGAATCCACAAATATCCCAAGGGAATACTATTTCACTATGTTGTTCAGACGCATTCGCGGTCTCTTCTCCAACGACCTTGCCATTGACCTCGGCACTGCCAACACCCTGATCTACGCCCGTGGCCAGGGGATTGTGCTCGATGAACCCTCCGTAGTCGCCATTCGCCAGGACAGAGGTCCGGGTGGTGGCAAATCCGTAGCTGCTGTGGGAGAAGAGGCAAAGCTGATGCTGGGGCGTACCCCTAGCAATATCACAGCGATCAGACCGATGAAAGACGGCGTTATAGCCGACTTTACGGTAACCGAAAAGATGCTCCAGCACTTTATTCATAAAGTACATGAGAGCAAACTGATCCGTCCCAGCCCGAGAGTACTGATCTGTGTTCCCTGCAACTCCACCCAGGTGGAACGCCGCGCCATCCGCGAATCAGCCGCCGGCGCCGGCGCCCGGGAGGTCTACCTGATCGAAGAACCCAAGTCTGCAGCCATTGGAGCCGGCCTGCCGGTGGATGAGGCCCTTGGCTCTATGGTCCTGGATATCGGGGGTGGCACTTCGGAAATGGCCATTATCTCACTCAACGGTATTGTCTACTCCAATTCAGTACGTATCGGCGGAGACCGCTTCGATGAGGCAATTATCAACTATGTCCGGCGCAACTACGGCACGCTGATCGGTGAAGCCACTGCAGAGCTGGTGAAAAAGGAGATTGGCATTGCCTTCCCCGGCAATGAAGTGAAGGAGATCGAGATCAATGGCCGGAATCTGGCCGAAGGTATTCCCCGCAGCTTCACCCTTAATAGCAATGAGATACTCGAAGCAATGCAGGAGCCACTCTCAGGGATCGTAGGCGCAGTCAGAGTCGCGCTAGAGCAGACCCCTCCCGAATTGGGCGCCGATGTTGCTGAACGCGGCATCGTTCTCACCGGTGGCGGTGCCTTGCTGCGGGACATAGACCGTCTTCTGGAGGAAGAAACTGGACTGCCGGTACTGGTTGCAGAAGATCCCCTGACCTGCGTTGCCAGAGGCGGAGGAAAAGCCTTGGAGATGCTTGATGAACGGGGCGGGGAGCTGCTGTTCGCTCTGGAATGACCACGAGTGTAACACCACAAGATTCTCTGGTTCCCGCGCAGCAGGGCGCGAAAACCTAAGATTCAGAGCCGCACCGAGGAAGAGCGCAACACCAACCACTCAGCTGAGGCTGACCACCCATCAAACCAATCTTTACACAGGGCCCATCTATCACCTTCCGCGCCATTCTAGCCGTGGTGGTATCTCTCGCCCTGATGATTATTGATCACCGCGAGCATCACCTGGAGTCAGTCAGGGCTGCAGTGTCAACCCTTACCTACCCCCTGCAATACATTGCCAGCCTACCACTTTCGGCCGGTGACGCAATATCCGAAATCTTTTCCAGCAGAACCCGGCTACAGGATGAAAACAGAAATCTGAAGAGGGAGAATCTGCTGTTACAGGTGCACCAGCAAAAAATGAATGCCCTCGAGGCGGAAAATATGCGCCTGCGGAACCTGTTGGAGTCATCTTTCAAAATCGGTGACCGAGTGCTGATTGCCGAGTTGATGGCAGTGGATATGGACCCTTATCGCCAGCAGGTGCTGATCAACAAAGGGAGCAACTCCGGGGTATTCAAGGGGCAACCGGTGCTTGACGCAAATGGGGTGATGGGTCAGGTAGTCCATGTCAACCGCTTCACCTCATCAGTTCTGATCGTCACCGATACCAGCCATGCCCTGCCGGTCCAGATAAACCGTAACGGCCTGCGCGCCATCGCCATGGGCACAGGAAGAATCAATAAACTGACGCTACCCAACCTACCCAACAATGCCGACATCAGGGAAGGTGACCTGCTCGTCACCTCAGGGCTGGGTGGGCGTTTCCCTCCGGGCTACCCGGTGGCCAAAGTAACCTCGATCGTACGCGAGCCAGGACTGCCCTTCGCAAACGTACAAGCCAGGCCCAGCGCTCATCTGGAGAGAGCCCGTGAAGTCCTGCTGGTCTGGATGCTGAAACCGCTCAACGATTCTCTCCCTGACGAGAGTGAAAACCCCGATCAGACGGCACCCGCCGGGAAGGTGTCACAGTGACCATTTCATCCCGACGCGGTGGCATCATCCTGCTCAGTTTTTTGATTGCACTCCTGCTGACGATCATGCCACTACCGGAATGGGCTCGTCTGCTCCGCCCTCAATGGTACACGCTGGTGCTAATCTACTGGACTCTGGCTCTGCCTCAGAAAGTCAATGTCGGTGTCGGCTGGCTGGCTGGCATCACCGTTGACGTCATGGCCGGGACCCTGCTGGGCCAGCACGCCCTGCCGTTGGCACTGATCGCCTACATTACCTACGAAACACACCAACGGGTCAGGCTTTTCCCGCTATGGCAGCAGTCTCTCATAGTGATGGCCTTGCTGTTGATTGAGAAGCTACTCTCTATCTGGGTGATGGGGGCTCTCTCACTGCCTGCACCTCCCCTCAGCTTCTGGGCTCCACCACTGATCGGCATGCTGCTGTGGCCCTGGATCTACATCATACTCCGGGATATACGGCGGAGATTCCATGTACATTGATGAAGTACTAGGCTGCAATTAATGTTTCAGGTCACGTTCAAAAACTATCTCTACGAGAGCAGGCTGTTCCAGGGCCGGGTACTGATTGCCGCCGTCATTGTCCTGATCCTGCTGCTGACACTGATGTTGCGGTTAATAAATCTGCAGATTACCGGACACCAGCACTTCACCACTCTCTCCAGGGACAATCGCGTCAAAGTCGAACCCTTGCCACCGACCCGCGGCCTGATTTTCGACCGCAACGGCACTATATTGGCGCAAAATCTGCCGACCTACACCCTTGAAATTACACCGGAAAGGATTGCTGACCTCGACAAAACTCTTGCCGAGCTTGGGCAGATAATCACCATTACCAAGCGTGATCTCAAACGCTACAAACGCTTGCGCAATCAGCGCAGGCGTTTCAACAGCATCCCGATCCGGCTACGGCTGGATGAAGAGGAGGTGGCCCGTTTTGCCGTTAATCGCCATCTTTTTCCTGGGGTGGCGATAAAGACAAAGCTGCTGCGGCATTACCCGCTGAAGGAGGCCACTGCCCATGTCCTGGGTTATGTCGGCCGAATCAATAAAAAAGAGCTTCAGACAATCGATACATCGGCCTATTCAGGGACAACTCACATAGGTAAAAATGGGATAGAGAAGGCCTACGAGGAGAAGCTTCACGGTGTGGTCGGACTGCAACAGGTTGAGATCAATGCGGCTGGCCGGGTTATTCGCACCCTGGAGAGCCAGCCACCTTCACCCGGCAGCGACCTCTATCTCTCCCTCGATTCGGAGTTGCAAAGTGTCGCCATGGCTGCATTCGGTGATAATATCGGCTCAGCAGTCGCCATCGACCCCAAAACCGGCGGCATCCTAGCCCTTGTCAGTAAGCCGGGATTCGACCCGAATCTGTTTGTCGAGGGGATCAGCCCAGCAGACTACAAAGCGCTTCAGCAATCAGAGGATAAACCGTTGTTCAATAGGGCCATCCGTGGGCAATACCCACCGGGATCCACCATCAAGCCGTTTATCGGACTGGCTGGACTGGAGACCGGAGCCATCGACTTCAATCAGAAAAAATTCTGCCCCGGCTTTTACCAACTGCCGAGCCACTCCCATAAATACCGGGACTGGAAAAAATACGGCCACGGCTCAGTCAGCATGCTCCAGGCCATCACTCAATCCTGCGACGTCTACTACTACAGTCTGGCCCACCAACTAGGCGTGGATGCACTGCATAACTTTCTGAGTCGTTTCGGCTTTGGCGAACGCACGCAAGTGGATCTCACCGGAGAACTGGGCGGTTTGCTGCCCTCGCGCGAATGGAAAAAACGGGCGAGAAATGCACCCTGGTATCCGGGTGAAACACTGATTATGGGTATTGGCCAGGGCTTTTTTCTCACCACGCCCCTGCAGCTGGCCAGTGCAACCGCCACACTGGCCAGCAACGGCAAAAAAATTCGCCCCCATCTTGTCCAGACCATCAGCAACAATGACGAATTACCGCCTCAAACCCTGACCTCGCCGGTAACGGTTAATCTACCCGTGACATCATCACTCAACTGGGATGATGTGATCCACGCCATGACCCAAGTGATCGAGGGTCTCCGGGGCACCGCGAAACAGATACGCAGCGATAATTACAGAATCGCCGGCAAAACCGGCACCGCCCAAGTATTCACCGTCAAGCAGGAGGAGGAATATGATGAGAAAAATGTGGCAAAAAAAATGCGCGATCACGCCCTTTTCATCGCCTTTGCCCCGGTGGAAAATCCTCGCATAGCCGTTGCAGTCATCGTGGAAAATAGCGGTCACGGCGGTTCTGTGGCAGCCCCAATAGCTCGTAGTATCATGGATAAGCACCTGCTTCAAGAAAGGCCATGAAAAGATCCCATCAACTCAGTGGCCTTCCTGAATCGAACCCAACTCGTGCAGAAGGATTGCTGGCAGACCTGCATCTAGACCTGCCGCTGCTCACCGGGCTGATTCTGCTCTGCGGTTTTGGTCTTATGGTGCTCTACAGCGCCAGTGGAGAGGACGTGAATCAGCTGATGCGCCAGCTGATCCGGCTGGGACTTGCATTTACCGTGATGGTTGTCCTCGCACAGATTCATCCGTCACAGATTCGGCGCTGGGCACCCTGGTTATTCGGGGTAGGTGTGGTAATGCTGGTGGCGGTATTGCTAATCGGGCAAGTCGGAAAAGGGGCTCAGCGCTGGCTCGATCTCGGCTTCTTCCGCTTTCAACCTTCCGAACTAGTCAAAATGGCTGTCCCCATGATGGTCGCTTGGTTTCTGGCAGAAAAATCACTGCCACCCAGTTGGAGCCGCCTAGCCGTTGCTGCAACAATGATTCTGGTACCGGTGCTACTGATCGCTAGGCAACCAGACCTTGGCACATCACTGCTGGTAGCCAGTGCGGGCATATTCGTGCTGTTCCTTGCCGGACTCAGCTGGCGTTTTATCGGCGGGATGATACTCACCGCCATTCCTTCAGCCTGGATTCTCTGGGAGTGGGGAATGCGAGAGTATCAGCGCGACCGGGTACTCACTTTCCTCAATCCAGAGAGTGACCCTCTGGGCACCGGCTACCATATTATCCAATCCAAGATCGCTATCGGCTCAGGCGGACTCTATGGCAAGGGCTGGCTGAATGGAACCCAGGCTCACCTTGAATTCCTGCCTGAACGCACCACGGATTTTATTTTTGCAGTACTGGCGGAAGAGTTCGGTTTCACCGGGATTATGCTGTTACTCCTTATCTACCTCTTCATCATCCTGCGCGGGCTCTATATAGCGGCCCAGGCACAAGACACCTTCAACCGACTGCTCGGGGGCGCCCTGATTCTGGTTTTTTTCGTCTACCTGTTCGTAAACACCGGCATGGTAAGCGGCATTCTGCCGGTAGTGGGCGTCCCCCTGCCACTGATCAGTTACGGCGGCACATCGCTAGTGACCATCATGGCTGGTTTCGGTATCCTGATGTCCATTCACACCCATCGTAAACTGCTGTCAACCTAAAGGAAGCTCATGAAACCCGGTTCACTCAGGAACGGCCTGACACTACTTTTGCTGATTATTGGTACTGCTGCTGCAGAACAACCTGCCAGTTACGACAGTGGAATAAGTCAATTCATACAGGAGATGTCAAGCAAACACGGTTTTGACCAAACGATTCTCAAGGAGCTGATGGATAATGCAAAATACCGGCAGAAGATTATTGACGCCATATCAAAACCCGCTGAAGGTATGGCATGGAAAAAATACCGGCCCATTTTCGTCACTGAATCTCGAGCAAAGCAGGGCATGGAATTCTGGAACAACAATGAACAACTGTTAAACCGTGCTAAGGAGCAATACGGAGTACCACCGGAAATTATCGTTGCCATCATCGGCGTAGAGACCCGCTACGGTAGGCACGCCGGGACATACCCGGTGCTTGATGCGCTTTCGACACTTGCGTTTGGCTATCCCAAGCGCGGCGATTTTTTCCGCAGCCAACTGGAAGAGTTTCTGCTCCTGACCCGGGAGGAAGAAGTTGATCCGGTCAGCGCCAAAGGCTCCTACGCAGGCGCCCTGGGGCAGCCTCAATTCATCCCCAGCAGTTACCGAAGCTATGCAGTGGACTTCGACAATGATGGACGCCGCGACCTCTGGCACAGTAACGCCGATGTGATCGGTAGCGTTGCAGCTTATTTCAAACGTCACCACTGGCAGCAAAATGACCCGGTCACATTGCAGGTGAATGATGTCACCAAGATCCATAAGCACTACATAGAGGCAGGAATGAAGCCCTCCATTGAATTGGGGAGCTTGCGTGCCAGCGGTCTATTCATCGATCAGACCCTTGCCGACAACACACTCACCAGCCTGATTGAACTGGAAAGCGATGGCGGCAATGAATACTGGCTTGGGCTCCACAATTTCTATGTGATTACCCGGTACAACCACAGTAATCTCTATGCCATGGCTGTCTACCAGTTGAGCCGTGAAATCATGGCACAGTATAAGGCCGGTAAAAACCAGTGGCAGGCAGAACCGGGGGCATGATCAAACTACGGCAACATCGTTCCGGCCTTATGGGAGCAGTGCAACTGCTACTGCTTGCTTCGCTGATAACGTCTTGTTCCGTTCGCCCACCGTCTATCCCTGGCTTTCCAGGCAGCCAGGATAGCGCCCCAGCCCGAAGGCTGGACCCAAACAGCATCAGAGACGCAGTACCAAAAAGTGAACAACAAAGTCGCCGGGGTAACCCACGCTCTTACGTGGTGATGGGAAAACGCTACTCCGTCATGCCCAGCAGCCGAGGGTACCGGGAGCGCGGTATCGCATCCTGGTATGGCACCAAATTTCACGGCCGCTCCACCAGCAGCGGTGAACCTTACGACATGTATGCCATGACCGCAGCCCACAAGAGTCTGCCGCTCCCCACCTATGTGGAAGTGACCAATCTGCGCAATGGACTCCGTACCATCGTGAAGGTCAATGATCGCGGACCTTTCCATGGAAACCGGATCATAGACCTCTCCTACGCTGCTGCCACCAAGCTGGGCATTCTCGGTCATGGCACCGGACTGGTGGAGGTAAGGGCTATTGACCCGGGCTATCAACAACCCAAACCACGACCAGTAACAGCCAGCGTGAAACCTGTGCAAAAGGCGGACCCAGATCTCTTCATTCAGGTCGGCTCCTTTTCCAGCAGAGAGAATGCACTTCGCCTCATGGAGCGGCTGGAACAGTCGCTCAGTCAAGTGATCCGTATCCAACAGGCCACTCATTCGGGAACTCAGGTTTTCAGAGTTCAGATCGGCCCTCTGGCAAGCATCGGATTATCCGATCTGCTGCATGAGAAACTGGCCTACCTGGGCATAGCGAATACCCATATCGTCATCGAATAATCGTGTTATTACGAAAACCGGCAGGCGTCTGGCATTCAGGTTAGAATAGCAACAACTTTTGCCAAACTCCCGCTAGTTGCCGTTGCTTCTGGGAACGTATCGCTGATGAACCGGCACGCCAATTTACAACAGGAAACGTTTACCCGTGCTTGCACTTATGCCCCGTATACCGACACTCATTGCGCTGCTCCTGGCATTGATGGTTTTCAACCATGCCCAGGCGGCAGTCCCCATCCCGGCTCCCCCGACGATTGCAGCCGGTGGACATCTTTTAATCGACTTTAATAGCGGCCGCATTCTGGCTGAAAAGAACGCAGGAGAACGATTAGAGCCAGCAAGCCTGACCAAAATCATGACCGCCTATGCGGTGCTGCGCGAGCTTAAAGAAGGCAATATCAGCCTGGATGAGCAGGTACTGGTGAGCAAGAAGGCCTGGCGGACACCGGGCTCACGCATGTTCATCGAGGTAAACAAAAAAGTTTCAGTGGAAAAACTGCTGAAAGGGATGGTCATCCAATCAGGCAATGATGCCAGTGTCGCCCTGGCAGAACATGTTGCAGGCAGCGAGAAGACCTTTGCCAACCTGATGAATGAACATGCCCGGCGGCTGGAAATGGACAATACACACTTCGTGAACAGCACCGGCCTGCCAGCAGAGGAGCACTACACCACAGCTCAGGATATCGCCAAGGTGACGGCAGCCACCATCCGGGAATTCCCAGAGTACTATAAATGGTACGCTGAAAAAGAGTACACCTTCAACAAGATAAAACAGCATAACCGGAATAAGCTGCTATGGCGTGATAACGCGGTGGATGGCGTTAAGACCGGCCACACCGATGCCGCGGGTTACTGTCTGGTGGCATCAGCTCAACACGACAGTATGCGGCTCATTTCGGTAGTAATGGGAACCAAAAGCGAAGACGCTCGGGCCAAGGAGAGTCAGGCACTGCTAAACTATGGCTTCCGCTTCTTTGAGACGCATCGTCTCTATAGCGCTGGCGAGAAGCTCACCCAGATAAGAGTGTGGAAAGGTGACAAAGAGCGGGTCGGCCTAGGCATTACCCAGGATTTATACATCACCATTCCGAGGCGACAGTACGAAAAACTCAAGGCTGGCATGAGTATTTCACCCAAAATCATGGCACCCATTCAACAAGGCCAATCCCTTGGCTCAGTCAACATTGCGCTGGAAGGTGAAACCATTGCTGAAGTTCCTTTGGTAGCCCTGAACAGGGTAGCCGAAGGCAGTCTCTGGCAGCAGGCCAAAGACACTGCCCTGCTCTGGCTGGAATAGACCGAACCTCCACGGAAAAACATAATGCAACCTAAAGTGTATCTGAATGGCAGATTCCTCCCTGCGGAGGAAGCACATGTCTCGGTCATGGATCGTGGTTTTTTATTTGGCGACGGCGTTTATGAGGTGATCCCCTGCTATGGCGGCCGCCTGTTCCGGCTGGCTCACCACCTTGAGCGTCTCGACCATAGTCTTCAGGGCATTAGAATGGCAAACCCCCTGTCGCATCCTGCCTGGCAGGAGATTCTGGAGCGCATGATCGAACAGCTTCCCTCCGGGGATCAATCGGTCTATCTGCAGGTTACACGAGGCGCCAGCGGTAAACGCGATCATGCCATCCCCGGTGAGATCGAACCAACAATTTTCATCATGACCAGCCCTGCGGTCTATGCAGACCCCGCTAAAATAGGCTCGGGGGTAGCAGCGATCACCCTGCAAGACAACCGCTGGCACCGCTGCAACATCAAGGCGATTACACTCCTGGCGAACGTCCTGTTGCGCACCGATGCGGTTGATCAGGGCGCGGCAGAAGCTATTCTGATTCGGGACGGAAAAGCGATGGAGGGGGCAGCCAGTAATCTGTTTATTATTGCTGACGGCATCATTATCACCCCGCGAAAAAGTGAGCACCTGCTGCCCGGTATCACCCGTGACCTGGTTCTTGAGTTGGCATCGGCCAACGACACCCCTTTCAACGAAGCAGAGATCTCTGAACAGCGGCTAAAAGATGCAGATGAGATCTGGTTGACCAGTTCCACCAAAGAGATCATGCCGGTCATTGAACTGGATGGAGTGAGGGTTGGAAACGGCAAACCCGGCCCCATCTTCCTAAAGATGTCCGGTCTATATGCCGACTACAAATCACGACTTCAGGCCGGTACAGTGGAAAATTGACCGAACAGAAACAACTCCATGAGCGAAGAACAAGAGACACTGCTGAAATTCCCCTGCCAATTTTCCGTCAAGGCAATGGGCCTGTCTGCGCCCGACTTCGGCGGACTGATTGTCGAAATAGTCAGCCAACATGTCTCCAACCTCGGAGAGGGAGCAGTCTCTACCCGTGCCAGCAAAAATGGCAAATATGTCTCCATCACCGTTACCTTTGAAGCCACAAGCAAAGCCCAATTGGATGCTATCTATCATGCCCTGACTAATCATGAGCGCGTACTTATGGGCCTCTGACCGTTGAATAAACCCCTCATCGTCAGGCATCTCGGCAGGCGGAACTACCTGCCCGTGTGGAAACAGATGCAGAATTTCACCAACGAAAGAGCACCCCAGACCCCTGATGAGATCTGGCTGGTGGAACATCACCCGATCTTCACCCAGGGCCAAGCAGGTAAACCCGAGCATCTGCTTGATCCCGGCGTTATTCCGGTGATCCAGACCGATCGTGGGGGACAAGTGACTTACCACGGACCCGGGCAGTTGGTCGCCTATCTGATGATCGATCTGCACCGGGTCAGCCTGGGAATCAGGCAACTCGTCACCCTGATAGAGCAGAGTATTATCGACCTACTTAAGGATTACGGCATTGAATCATCAGCCCGCCGGGAAGCCCCAGGTGTTTATGTGGATCAGCGCAAAATAGCCGCCTTGGGCCTAAGAGTCAGACGAGGCTGCAGCTTCCATGGCCTCAGTCTCAATGTGAATATGGACCTGGAGCCTTTCTCACGCATCAATCCCTGTGGCCACCCCGGCCTTGAAGTCACCCAGCTCACGGACTTGGGAGGCCGCTCAGATCTGGAGCATGTTGGTGAGCAACTCGTTAGACACATAGAGGCAAAACTTGGATAGCTTGCTCTCCAGTGCATGTTTTAGTAAATCATCACCTGAACTACACTTTAAAAAAATCACAACCTGACAGATAACACTGGCCGTAACACTAATGAACAAACCCGAAAATATTAATGCCCCCTCCCGTAGTACACCTGAAACCCACCAGCGGGGCAATCAAAAAGTTTCGCGTATTCCAGTGAAGATAGAGCCTACCAGGGTGATGCCACGCAAGCCTGACTGGATCAAGGTGAAACTCCCCACTGGCGATGAGATAAGCCGAATCAAACACATCCTGAGAGAGAGTAATCTCAGCTCAGTCTGTGAAGAGGCAGCCTGCCCCAATCTCGGCGAGTGCTTCACTCACGGCACTGCGACCTTCATGATCATGGGCGATATATGCACCCGCCGCTGCCCTTTCTGCGATGTTGCCCACGGCAAACCACGGCCGCTGGATCAAGATGAACCCACCCAGCTTGCAGCTGCGGTCAACACCATGAAACTGCGTTATGTGGTAATCACTTCCGTAGATAGAGATGACCTGAGGGATGGCGGTGCCGGACACTATACTGCCTGCATCAGCGAACTGCGCAAAACCAATCCCAATCTCAAAATTGAGATTCTGGTACCCGATTTCCGGGGGCGGGAGAAGATTGCACTTGAGCGGTTCGACAACCTTCTGCCGGATGTGTTCAACCATAATCTTGAAACAGTCCCCCGGCTCTATCGTAAAGCCAGGCCAGGCGCCGATTACCCGGGGTCGTTAAGACTTTTGGAGCGGTTCAAACAAAAACATCCAGCAGTGCAGACCAAATCCGGCTTGATGCTGGGTCTTGGAGAAACCCTGGAAGAAGTGGAAGAGGTAATGCGCGACCTGCGCACCCATGGCTGCAATATGCTCACCCTTGGACAGTATCTGCAACCCAGCCGCGATCATCTGCCGGTAGAGTGCTTTGTCACGCCGGAGGAGTTTGATCAGTTGCGACAACGGGGAGAAGCGATGGGGTTTTCTAATGTAGCCAGTGGCCCCATGGTGCGCTCATCCTATCATGCAGACCTTCAGGCCAACCCACTACTGGAAAAAGGAGACGATGACTGATGGAACAGGAGATCATCTCGATACTGAAAACCCTTATTATCCCCCCTAGCGGCCTAGTTCTGCTGGGCCTGAGTTAAGCCGCCGTTTTATAGAAAAATTCATCCTTGTGCTCACCTTGGCGACACTCTATCTGTTCAGCACTGGCTTCAATCTCAGGTGCGCTGATGTCAGGGCTTGAAACGATTGATGCACTCGCGGAAAAAGATATCGAGCTAATCGATGCCCAGGCCATCGTTGTACTGGGTGGAGTACGGCGTACAGCAGCCCCGGAATACGGCGGTGACACGCTTAAAGGCATCCCCCTTCAGCGGGTGCATTATGCTGCCTAGCTGGCCCACAAGACCAGCCTTCCCGTTATTTCGAGTGGTGGCAATCCGCTCAGTGACGGTCCCACTGAAGCGGCAATGATCCGGGAGATTCTAGAGAAAGAGTTCGGCGTAAAAGTGGCTGCAACAGGAGAGCGTAGCTTGGCCATCCTAGAAAATGCCCGCCTGACAAAACCGCTACTGGAGAAGCTGGGCATCAAAAGAGTACTGCTGGGTAACCCATGCCGGGCATATGTTGCGGGCAATGGATGCCTTCGAGCCGACCGGCCTTGTGGTCATTCCCGTACCGATGGGCTTCGCGCACAAAACCTCGACCAACCCGGACACATTCAGAGACTGGCTGCCCAGTGCGAGAAATTTGCACGACAGCAGCTGGGCGATACATGAATACCTTTGCAGACTATGGTATCGAATTCATGGCTGACACAGATGGAATCAATCGTCGTGCCGTCGGTATTCACCCTCAATTATCCGGCTGTGACTTCTGTTCTACTTCTCTTTTAAATCCCTGACTTGGCTGCATCACGCCGGAGCGCTTCAGAAAGGCCAGAATCATTGCGCGACGGATCGGCGGAACCAAGCAGAGAAATCCGAACAGATCGGTAAAAAAGCCGGGGAGCAGCAGCAGGATACCACTGATCAGCAGCAGCAGCCCTTCGAGCATTTCGATGGCAGGGACTTCACCCCGCTCCATACCGGACTTAACCCGCATGGCGATGGAGAACCCCTGCATTCGAACCATCATTCCACCCAACACCGCAGTGAACACGGTTAGAAAGATGGTAGTAAGTGCCCCGATGCGGGAACCCACTTCGATAAGAAAATAGAGTTCTGTCAGCGGGATACCCACAAACAGCAATAGAAAGATAATAGCTGGATTCATGGCCGCAAGCTTACGCCCCGTGATGGCCCGGTACAACCCCGGGCTGCCTATGGCGGTTAGATAAGAAAATGCGTGCTGGAGAGTGCCTTTTCAGAAACGGCACTCTTTTCTCGCAGAAGGGCAAAAAATACTATTTCAGGTAATTTTTGTAACAGTATTGAGTAATCCCATGGATAAGCATTGAACATGAAGTCATTGCCTGCTACGCGTTATATTCATCTTTTGCCGGATAAAAAATGGCAAGTGTGTCTTCGATCTCGTGATGCGTTTTGGGACATCCCAGTTCCCAAAACGTACTCGATCTTCGACAGCCTGTTATTGCCCCGGCCGCCCTGCGTACGTACCGCTTCGCCACACCATCGTTTCACTCGGCGCAAGCTACGCAGCACTCCCACAAATGGCTGGACACCATGTTCAGAAGCCTACTTTACTTCCACTCTTGCACTATCGCACGCCGAGTAAAGCAGTGCAGCCTCACCGGCTACCGGGGACTACCGGCCTTCCTATAGCGATAAACCTGCTTTATAGTTACGGTTTGCTTTTTTTGCACCTACATAAACCCTCCTGTATCTTTCGCAAATGCCAACAGAGATACTTCTGATTTTCTGCACCTGCCCGAACTGGGCCAGTGCAGAACAGATAGCGAACCAGTTGATCGATGATGGGCTTGCCGCCTGCGTCAACATCACAACTCCTGTCACTTCAATCTATCTCTGGCAAAGGAAACGTGAAACTGCAGAAGAACACCTGCTACTGATAAAAACGGTAAAACAGCGGTATCCCGAGCTAGAGCGAGCCATTACCGCCCTCCATCCTTATGAACTTCCAGAGATCGTCGCTGTCCCTGTAGCACAGGGGCTTCAGGGCTATCTCCACTGGGTTGAACAATGCACAAAAGAAAAAAACTAATCACTATATTATCGATACTGCTGCTCCCTCTTCTCTCTCTCTTGGCCGGCACAGCCGCTGCCCAGGCAGAAGAAGAGTATCTGCTGCCGGAGCAGGCCTTTAAGGTTTCAGCCAATGAGGATGGCCCCGATGCAGTGGTGGTCAAATGGGAAATTGCCGACGACTACTATCTCTATAGAAATAAATTCAAATTCAGCACCGAGAGTCGCGACATCACTCTGGAACCGGGAGAGTTCCCAGCGGGCAAGGTCAAGCACGATGAATTCTTTGGCGATATGGAGGTCTATCGCAAACAGGTATCCATCCGCCTGCCGATCAAACGCAACCCGGGAGACGGCAATACACTGCAGCTAAAAACCATTTCCCAGGGCTGTGCAGACGCAGGCCTCTGCTATCCCCCTCACACCCAGAAAGTAACGATCCAACTGGCACAGCTGGCCCCAGCCTCAGGTTCAGCACTCGGCGCACTGGCCAGCTTGAGCGAAAAACTGGGTCTGGATGAAGAAGAGAGAGAAATACTCACGCCGGAAGAGGCCTATAAATTCTCCGCCAGCGTCGAGGCACCGGATCGTCTGCAACTTTTGTGGCAGATTGCCGACGGCACCTATCTCTACCAGGACAAGATAAAGGTCAAGCTGGTCAGTGGTGATGGCGTAGCACTGGGTGAATACCAGTTGCCGGAGCCAGAGATCAAAAAGGATGCCATACAGCCGGATGGTTCCATTGGAGACCTGGCCGTTTATCACCGTGAGATAACCCTTCCGATACCATTGATTCGCAGCAGTACCGGGGCCACAGGGATCGAGCTTCAGGTCGGCTATCAAGGGTGTGCAGAGATAGGGATCTGCTATCCTCCACAAAAACAGAACGTCAAACTCAACCTGCCAACCGCATTAGCCGCAACCACTGCACTCTCGCCATTGGAGCAAGCCCAGCAAGCCGTTGAAGCGGTAGAGCCGCCTGCAACCCAATCCAGACAAACTACCACCTCTGATGAACCTCAGTCTGAAATGGACCAGATTGTATCGACCCTGGCGGGGAGTAGTACCTGGCTCGTTATCGCCAGCTTCTTCGGCTTTGGTCTGCTACTGTCGTTGACACCCTGTGTCTTCCCAATGATTCCGATCCTCGCCGGAATCATTGCCGGCCACGGCACGAAAGTCACAACATCCAGGGCCTTCATACTCTCTCTGGTTTATGTCCTTGCCATGTCGGTCACCTATACAGTGGCAGGTGTGCTGGCAGGGCTGTTTGGGCAAAACCTTCAGGCCGCATTCCAGAACCCCTGGATACTCTCCACATTTGCCGTGGTTTTCGTTCTGCTCGCCCTCTCGATGTTTGGCTTCTATGAACTGCAACTACCAAGCCGCTGGCAGAGCAAACTGAGTGATACCAGCAATCGACAGAAAGGGGGGAGCCTTACCGGCGTTGCCATCATGGGTTTCCTCTCAGCACTCATTGTCGGCCCCTGTGTAGCCCCTCCACTTGCTGGAGCTCTGGTCTATATCGGTCAGACCGGTAATGCCGCACTGGGAGGTATGGCGCTGTTCGCGCTGGCTATGGGCATGGGAGCACCTCTACTGATCATTGGCACATCAGCTGGTAAGCTGCTACCCTGTGCAGGCACCTGGATGGACAGAATCAAAGCGGTGTTCGGGGTCGGAATGCTGGCGGTCGCCATCATTCTACTTGAGCGCATCTTGCCTCCAGCCATCGCCATGCTGCTCTGGGGAGCCTTGTTGATTGTCAGCGCAATCTACTTGGGTGCGCTGCATCAGCTACCGGTTGAAGCTTCCGGCTGGGACCGCTTCTGGAAGGGCCTGGGCGTGGTCATATTGATCTATGGCGCCCTGATGCTGATAGGCGCCGCTGCAGGCGGGAAAGACACGGTCCAGCCCCTGCGCGGAGTCAGTGCCTTTTCAGGGGGAACGGCTTCTGAAGCGGCTCATCTGCAATTCAAGCGAATCAAAAGTGTCGATGACCTGAAACGGGAGGTGGCAGTTGCCAGTGCAGCAGGCAAACCCGTCATGCTGGATTTCTATGCCGACTGGTGTGTCTCCTGCAAAGAGATGGAACGCTATACATTCTCCGATCCGGCAGTCATCTCGGCACTGAGCAATTTTATCCTTCTGCAGGCGGATGTCACAGCCAATGACGAGGTGGATAATGCCCTGCTACAGGGACATTTTGGCCTACCTGGCCCACCCAGCATTATGTTCTACGGCCGTGATGGCCAGGAAAGACGAGGCTACCGGGTTGTCGGTTTCATGGAAGCCGATGAATTTACCAGCCACGTCAGGAAAGCAGGGCAATGAGATATTACCGCTATCTGCTGACGCTCCTTCTATCCAGCCTGCTTATCCTCTCCGGATGCGATAGCAGTAGTGGAAAAGTACAGCTGGCCGGAGGTGGAGATGAGACGCTCTCCGAGTTTAGTTTTACCGATCTGGAAGGCAAGGTCCGCAACAGCAAGGAGTGGGCAGACAAGGTCCTGGTCGTTAACTTCTGGGCCACCTGGTGTCCTCCCTGTCGCAAGGAGATGCCTCTGTTCGTTGACACCCAGAAAAAATATGCCGTCAAAGGAGTGCAGTTTGTCGGTATTGCCATAGACAACCCCCACATGGTGCAGGATTTTTATGACGTTTACGGTATAAATTTTCCGGTACTTATCGGTGATGCAGAAGCAATCAAACTCTCCAACAGCATGGGCAACCGCTTCGACTCTCTGCCATTCACCGCCATCTATGATCGCGATGGAAACAAACAGTATATTCAGGCTGGAGAGATCACTGCTGAAACCCTTGAAAAACAGCTGAAAACGCTATTGTAATGACGACAGGCCGGATCTATAGCGTTCCAATTCATCCGCTAGCAGCGACACCAACTCAGCCAACTGCTGATAAACCAGTCTCAAATCGGAGAACCGGTTATCCTTCCCAGCCTGCTCCAACTGATTGACCAGCGCCACTGCATCTGTCGATGAAAAATAGGCCAGATTGCTTTTAAATATGTGCGCACTCGCCATCAGGGCAACGGCATCCTGATTCTCTATGGCTGATTTCAGTTCTGCCATCAGAATAGGGTAACGCCCATGGAACAGACTAATCACTTCATGTAACAACACCTCATCTCCACCAGTATGAAGTAGTGCCTGTTCCAGGCTCCAAAGTCTGTCAACAGCAGCAACATTGCACAACACAGCAGCTGTCGGCCCTGAACTCTCTCCGTCCAAACCTTCGCCTGTAGTGAGCCACTGCATCAATTTGCCGACCAAATCGTTAAATTGCATGGGCTTCGAAAGATAATCATTCATCCCTGAGTCCAGGCATTTCCCTTCATCATTTGCTGGCGCATTGGTGGTGACTGCTTCCCGTCCATGGGTTGCACTATCAGCCTCTACGCCCATTCGCTTCAGCATGGAGAGCTCAACACTCCGATTAATCGGGTCATCACCCACTAACAGAATACTCTTGCTTACGCAGACCGGAAAATTCATCCCCATCGACCAGCCCGGCTGGTAAATTACGCTCCACACCAGAAACTGCCGGAAACGGCTAATGCGGCCTCGCTTTTTCCAACTCGATAGTAAACCAGAAACAGGCTCCCTGAACCTCAACGCTGTCAACACCTTATACCCACACCTATATCTTTTAGTGATAATTTTATCCACTGCCATTCGGCTAAGTTATTGAGTAGTTCAAGGCTGGCTACCACACTACCGCTTTCGGTGAATTTAACCGCGTTAGAAACTAGGTTCGTCAATACCTGACGGATACGTGTAGGATCACCCCGCAGCCTGCAATTAATATTTCCTGGAATAGAGCAGATAAGCTCAAGGCGTTTACCTTTTGCTTGCTCGCTAAACAGAGCATTAACATGCTTTTGCGAGCTAACACAGATCACAAGGAACACTCTCCAGTTTCCCCACCTCTATTTTTGAGAAGTCGAGTGTATCGTTAATTATATACAGGAGTACACCGGAGGATTTAATGGCAATGCCCAGCAACGTACTCTGCTCCTTACTCAACTCCTGTTCATCCAGGAACGACAGCACCCCAATCAGCCCGTTCATAGGCGTCCTGATTTCGTGACTCATATTTGCCAGAAATTCACTTTTCTCCCTGGTCACCTCCAGCGCCTTATCCCTCTGCACTTCAAATTCTACCGTTCCCTCCTTGATCAATCTTTCGGGATGGTATTGAATATGCCTACCAACCTACCGGCTTCGTCACCAGTTTCAGCTCTGAGTGAATAATCCTGATTCCTTGATATATTTCTTGCCGTATTCGGATAAACTGAGAATGGGCCCTATGATAATCTGCTGCGTTCGGCTTGCAAAAAAATAGATAACCATTTAAAGAATCACATCGATCATTACCGTTACTATGCAGTATGACAATAAAGAGTCTCCCCAGCGCGTCTCATTAGTGAGAGCCGGATTAACATTGTGCTGTTGGCCATTGACCCAGGAATAGAGGGCTGATCTATTTTTCTCTAGAATACTGGGAATATTCGTATCCCGCCCGGTACCGTGCGTTAACGCCTCTGCCTGCAAATAGGCATCAGATTTAATAGCGGGCAAAAAGCCTGCTGTCCCCCCAAATAGATGGCAGCAGCGATAACATCGTCATCTGCCCTGAATGCGGCAAGAATATCCTCTGCCGACACAGGGTCCTGAAACACAACGACAGCTCCACCATTGGTAGCAGCGGCATCAGAAAGCACATCCACTAGGTCTCCAGCCCGGCTTCAACGCTAACCCTCAGCGTGTGCGTGGTAGCATCGTACTCTGGCAACACATCATCGATGCAGCCGGTTGCCACCGGCTCGCCATCCATTCACAGCTCGCGCGCTACCCCGGCGCGAATACCCCGGGCGCGTTGTCCATTGGCTCAGCGGTCGATCAGGCCCAGCTCGGAGGTATCGGCTCCACTCTCCAGGCTGGCCCGGCAGCGTGGCAGCGTGGCAGCGTGGCAGCGTGGCAGCGGGAATGTAGACGGTCAGCTCCGCCAAGCGGGCACCGCACCCTGTATATCATTGGCAGCGATCGGGAGAGGTAACGGTACAGGTTGAGCAGGAGGCAAGCAGTGTTGTTTAACCTCTGGGCAGATCTCACCGGGCTATGACTCACGCAAGCGCCGCTGCCGGCACCTGAATACCCGCCAACACAAAACTATTCTCGTAGCAGAAGTGCCTAGGGCTGAGTTGGAAAGCGGTTAAGCGAGGACTGGCAGGTAGAACAGAGATCAGCCCAACACGTATAGGTGTTGATGAGGCGACCTTCAAGAAACGCCATGATTATGCAATCTTATCAGACCAGGATGCAGGTACAGTGCCACACGTGGGCAGTGACCGCAAAAAGGCGACGCTCAAAACACATGGTACGAAAGTCTGACAGAGGAGCAGCGGAAAGCGGTAGAAAGTGTCTCCATGGATATGTGGCCAGCCTTTATCAATGCCACACTGAAAAGCTTGCCTAGAGTTGAAGAGAAGATTGCCTTTGATAAACTCCATGTCACCAAGTATCTCGGTGAAGCAGTAGACAAGGTAGGCCGCCAAGAGCACAAAGCGCTGATGGCTATGAGGGCCTTAAAGGCAGCCAGTATGACTGGCTCTACAACCCGGAGAATATGACGCGCAGACCGAAATTGCGGTTCAAGGCGCTACGTGACAGCACGCTGAAGACTGTCCGTGCCTAGGTGATCAAAGAGTTTGCCATGTCACTCTGGCACTATGCCCGCAAGAAAAGGCTGGGAGCGGTGGCTGTCATAGACAATAGGCAGTGCGCAGTGGCCTGGAGCCAATCAAGAAAGTGGCGGGAGCAATCAAGGATCGTCTGTGGGGAATATTGAACGCTGTTGTTTTGGAAGTAAGTAATGGTCCGGCAGAAGGTCTCAACAGCCGAATCAAGATGATCAAGGTGCGTAGCAGAGGCTTCCGCAACAAGAAGCGGTTTGCCAGTGCAATCTACTTCCACCTTGGAGGGCTGAATCTTTATCCTGAGGGAGTGGTTGGGTGATACTTACCCTCTCGATTAGGGGAAGAGCCTTTTTTTTCATAAGCATATTTTTCACGGCAATTCAGTTAATCAACCTCTTAGGATTAATACACTCGGTGCTAAATCGGGCGCTTGCCATCGCCGTGCTATTCCTAGAAATTATATTCCCTCTCTCTGAGGGAATTATCAGTGCAATAAAATAAATCAAACAGATCAAGCCCAATTATCAGGAACACACTGAAATCGAACTGCTTCGATCTTGTGGGTAAATGAGCTAAAATCTAGACATATCCAGCTATTTCAGTCAGAATTCAGCGATTCATTCGATGATCCGCGCAGCGCTAGAGCCTGCCACCTTGTCAGGGCAACGAAAATAATGGCGACTATCCTGGTACTAAACGGCCCAAACCTGAACCTGCTGGGGACTCGTGAACCGGAAGTCTATGGCCATGGCACCCTGGAAAGCATCAGTACACGCCTGACAATGCTGTGTCGAAGCGCAGGTCATGAACTGGTCTTTACCCAAAGCAATGCAGAGCATGAATTAATAGAGCAGATCCACCAAGCGACTAACCAAAAGGTTGCTTTTATTATATTCAACCCGGCCGCATTCACCCACACCAGCGTTGCACTGCGTGACGCGCTGCTGGGTGTCGGCATCCCCTTTATTGAAGTACACCTCTCCAACATACATGCCCGGGAGGCCTTTAGAAAACACTCCTATTTTTCCGATATCGCCGAAGGCGTCATCAGCGGTCTTGGGGTTCAGAGCTATGAACTCGCCCTTTCAGCCGCACTGACCCGAGTCGGCGGTTAGCCACAGAACAAGAGAACAGACAACATGGACATCAGAAAAGTAAAAAAGCTGATCGAACTGATTGAAGAGTCCGACATTGCCGAAATCGAGATACATGAAGGCGAAGAGTCCGTGCGTATCAGCCGGGCCAGTGCCATCGCTCCCGTTGTCGCCATGACGGCTCCGACAGCAGCCCCCTCTGCCGCAGCACTTGCCACTCCAGCCGCCACCGAAGAGACAGTGGAAGAAATCACAGGCCATCAGATCAAATCGCCGATGGTGGGCACCTTTTACGAAGCATCCTCCCCCGGCGCCAAACCGTTTGTCGAAGTAGGCCAACACGTCAACAGTGGTGAAACCCTCTGTATTATCGAGGCAATGAAGATTCTCAATCAGATTGAGAACGATAAATCCGGGATCGTGAAGAGAATCCTGGTGGAGAACGGCCAGCCCGTGGAATACAACGAGCCCCTGTTCATCATTGAGTAAAGGTCCCTACAGATCATGATTGCAAAAATCGTCATTGCCAACCGGGGCGAAATCGCCCTCCGTATACTTCGCGCCTGTAAAGAGCTCGGCATCAAAAGCGTGGCTGTCCACTCAGAGGCCGATCGGGACCTGAAACACGTACGGCTTGCAGATGAGACAGTCTGTATCGGCCCCGCACCCTCAACCGAGAGCTACCTGCAAGTACCATCCATCATCAGCGCGGCCGAAGTGACCGACGCAAATGCCATCCACCCTGGCTACGGTTTTCTGTCAGAGAATGCCGATTTTGCAGAGAGAGTGGAGGAGAGCGGTTTTATTTTCATCGGTCCAAAACCAGAGACCATCCGCATCATGGGGGATAAAATTGCCGCCATTGAAGCGATGAAAAAAGCTGGCGTACCCTGCGTCCTAGGATCAGACGGCCCTCTTGATAGTAACAACGAACGCACCCTGCAACTGGCCCAGGAGATCGGTTACCCGGTTATCATCAAAGCCTCTGGTGGCGGTGGCGGCCGCGGCATGCGTGTCGTCCATTCAGAGGCCGCTCTGCTCAATGCCATCTCACTCACCAAAGCCGAAGCAGGGGCCGCCTTTGGCAATGATGTCGTGTATATGGAGAAATACCTCGAGAACCCTCGCCATGTAGAGTTTCAGGTACTGGCCGATACCCATGGCAATGCCATCCACCTGTGCGAACGTGACTGCTCGATGCAGCGCCGACACCAGAAAGTGGTAGAAGAGGCACCTGCTCCTGGTATCACGGAAGAGATGCGCCAGGCATTGGGAGAGCGTTGTGCAGAGGCCTGCCGGCAGATCGGCTACCGCGGGGCAGGCACCTTTGAGTTCCTGTTTGAAAACGATGAATTCTACTTCATTGAGATGAACACCCGTATCCAGGTCGAACACCCGGTCACCGAGATGATCACCGGTGTCGATATCGTCAAGGAGCAACTACTTATCGCCAACGGCGATGAACTCAACTACAAACAAAGCGACATTAAAATTCACGGCCATGCAATAGAGTGCAGAATAAATGCTGAAGATCCCAAAACCTTCATGCCTTCACCCGGCGACATCACTCATCTCCATATTCCCGGAGGCCCGGGTATTCGGGTGGATACCCATATCTATGACGGCTACAGGGTACCGCCTTATTATGACTCGATGATCGGCAAACTGATTGCCCATGGAGAGACACGGAATTCGGCACTTGCACGCATGCGCACGGCACTCTCCGAAATGATTATCGATGGCATTAAAACCAATATCCCGCTGCAGCAGGAGATCATGAAAGATTGCGTCTTTGAAGCCGGCGGCGCCAACATCCACTACCTAGAGAAGAAACTGGGCCTCTAGTCAATGTCTTGGATCCAGGCACACCTCAACACCAATAAAGAGAAAGCACCGCTGATCGAACTGCTGTTCGAAAATATGGGGGCACTCTCCATCACCCTTCATGATGCAGAAGATGAACCTCTGCTGGAACCAAAGCCCGGAGAGTTGCCACTCAGGAAGCAGACCCGTGTTACCGGCCTGTTCAGTGGAGAAACCAAACCGGACGCAATGCCATTGACCAGACGCTCAACAGCGAGGTCACCAGGCAGCTGGAGCGCCTGGAAGACTAGGTGTAGGAGCATGCGTGGATCCATAATTTTTACCCAATGGCGTTTGGCGAAAAACTCTGGATCTGTCCTGCGGGTGAGACACCGCCAGGTGCCGATGCCATCATAGTGGAACTGGACCCAGGCCTTGCCTTCGGAACCGGCACGCACCCGACCACAGCACTCTGCCTGGAGTGGCTGGATGGCACAACGCTGAAGAACAAGGCCATTATCGACTTTGGCTGTGAATCAGGCATTCTCTCCATTGCTGCACTCAGGCTTAGAGCAAAAGAGGCGATCGCCATTGATCACGACACTCAGGCACTGAAAGCCACCACAGCAAATGCAGAAAAAACGGCATGCTCGAACGACCAAGCATTGTCCTAGGCAGAGACATACCGCAACAGAGTGCAGATATCGTTGTCGCCAACATACTTGCAGGCACGCTGATTGGCCTGCAACCACAACTGGCAACCCACACTAGGCCCGGAGGCAATATCATACTGTCAGGGATTCTTGCCGAACTGGCGGAAGCCGTATCCCAGGCCTTCACCGGCGCTTTTCACATGCAACCGCCAAAGCAGCTGGATGATTGGGTGCTACTTGAAAGCAGGCGTCGTCAGCAATAACCGGATTAACCCCAACAGCAGGATTTTGCCAGACCGTGTACACCCAATGCCCACACTGCCAAACACTTTTCTGCATCCGGGAGGAACAACTCAGGGCTGCAGACGGCCAAGCACACTGTTGCCAGTGCGGCAGTGTGTTCAATGCATTGAAAAACCTGCGCGAATACCCGAATGAGCAGGAAGTCTGGCCGGAACCAAGCCAGATCGATGGCATGTCGGCCCAGCAAAACCTGCCATTGGATGAGCTATCCTACCCTCTCGACAGCCATAAGGAAGCGGTACTCAATAACCTCACCGATCTGCTCAAGGCACTGGAGAGTGACAATGTGCAGCACCTCTTGGAGGATAAAGAACAAGAAACAGGAGATACCAGAGAGCAGAGCGAGAGTGAGATCAATGCCACCGATCCCGACAGCTTCCCGATTGACCTCGGGCCTGACCCGGAACTCTCGTTTCCAACCATTGAATCCAGAGTTGGCAACCGACCGGAAAACCATCTGGAGACACCACTCGGCGAGCAGACATCCTCACCATTCGGCAGTGATGATGCCATCTTTCCCATTTATGAGAGTGAAGTTGGAAATGGCGAACAAGAGCCCAGCGAAACGTCTATTTTGGATTATGATGGTACAGCAGCACCTTCAGATAAGATCGCTGACGAAGTGGCATCTCAGCAGACAATATCGACTGAGAAAAAAACCCTTCCATTCGACCTCCCGGAAAACTTGCCCGACATTCCACCCAGCGATGCAGCTCTCTCTCTGAGCCGGAAACTTGGCAGCAACAGTGGGGAAAAAAGCGGCACCCTAGGCTGGTCTTTGATAATCATCGCCCTCCTGATCGTTGCACTGGGGCAAGCCGCCTGGTTTGGCCGTGAACACCTAATTCGATATCCAGAAGGACGCCAGCTGCTTCAATTTGCCTGCAACTACGCCAATTGTCAGCTACCTCTGGTTAAAGCAACGGAAAAAATCACCATCATAAGCCGCTCGATCAATACCCACCCGGATGCAAAAGGGGTCCTGCTGGTACTGGTGACATTCGTCAACAGATCAGCCTATCCACAACCCTATCCGCACCTCCAGCTCACACTGTTTGGCAGCAATGACCAACTTGCAGCCCGTCGCATTTTTCAGACATCCGAATACCTAAAAAATCAAGCTGACACCACCCAGCCGCTGCAGCCGAACCAGATCATCCAGGTAGAAATGGCAGTGAAAGATCCCGGTGAAAACGTTACCGGGTTTAAATTCGATTTCCTGTAACTTCAGAATAGGTCCGCAAAGAATTAGTGCCGTTGATAACTTACAATCCTAGATTTAGAGGTCCCCGCAATTTCCCATTCCTCGCCCTAACCTCAATTTAGAAAGCTTACGGGGTTTGCCTCCCCCTCATTTCATCGTAGGATGGCTAGCCTTTCCAAAAAATTACTCAACATACTCGGCGTTTGACTCAGAACATGCGTATTGGCCCGTACCAATTTGGATAACAATCTGCTTGTGGCACCCATAGCCAGTGTTACCGACCATCCTTTCCGTACACCCCACAGAAAACTTGGCCCAGGTATGGTCGTCATCCAACTCTGCACTCTGGAGAGCATCAGGGAGCATGCGTCGTCCTGATTTTTCAGGGGAACCCGGACCCAATTGCCGTGCAGATTTTCGGCGCAGATCCGGAAACCATGACGGAGGCTGCCCACCTTAATTCTATAGAATGGGGGCCTCTCATCAATATCAATATGGGTTGCCCGGCTAAGAAGATCTATAAAGTTGCCACCGGTTCCGCGCTGCTGAAAGATCCGCTACAGGCAGCAAAAATTCTCGATGCGGTGATCAAAGCGGCCGATATGCCGGTCACCCTCAAGATCAGAACTGGCTGGAATCCTGAAAACCGCAATGGTGTTGCAAGAATTGCCGAATACGATATCATTAGAGAAATAAAATATCGCAAATGGTAGTGTAGATTCACCTGAAAAAGCAAAATAGATACTGACACAGACCGGAGCAGACGGCCTGATGGTCGGTCGCGCACCTCCCAGGGCAAACCTTGGATACTCAGGGAAATAGATCACTGCCGGAAAACAGCTTGAAACACCGGCCACAGATTTGGATCAAAAAGATACTGACAGGGCATCTGGGAAATCTGTACAATTTCTACATAGAGCAAAAGAGGACCATTGCACGTAAACATACCGCCTGGTACAGCAAGACCCAGCCTGGGGGCGCCCAGTTCAGAAAACAGATAAACGAGACCGATACAGCTGATCAACAAACCACCATGATAGAGATATTTTTTGATCACCTGGCAACAACAAAGGAGCTGGCAACATGACGATGGAAGCCGCCGCGACAGAAGATGAACACCCAATAAAAGTTACCGTCGATAAATCAACCGAACCTCTGCGCGAATGTGTCCGCGATGCACTCAGCACCTACTTCGCCCAGCTGAACGGTCACTCTGCGGCAAACTTACATCAGATGGTTCTGGCAGAAGTTGAGCAACCACTGCTGGAAACTATTATGCAGCATGCCGAGGGAAACCAGACACTAGCGGCAAAAGTTCTTGGTATCAGTCGTAGCACCTTGCGTAAAAAACTTGCACATTACCAGCTCGACTGACAGACAGATAGTACACACAGCGCAGCGCACCAAATGGCTGCACTTTTCACTACAACCACACCCTGCCGAGGCAGGCATCAGGTTCAACACTTAGCAAGGCAGAGGATCATGGCAGCCATTACCCGAGCCCTAATCAGCGTATCCGACAAAACCAGCATAGTGGAGTTCGCACACGCACTGAATGAACGTAACGTCGAAATCTTATCCACTGGCGGCACAGCACGCCTTCTGTCCGAGAATGACATCTCTGTTATTGAGGTTTCAGAATACACCGGCTTTCCGGAGATGATGGATGGCCGGGTAAAGACCCTGCACCCTAAAATCCACGGCGGTATCCTGGGACGTCGGGGCACCGATGACCAAGTCATGGAGGACAATGAAATCACTCCGATAGACATGATCGTAGTAAACCTCTACCCCTTTGAACAGACCGCTGCAGATCCTGACTGCGACTTGGGTGCTGCCATCGAAAACATCGATATCGGTGGTCCGGCCATGCTCCGCGCTGCCGCCAAGAACCATGCAGACGTCACTGTCATTGTTGATTCCAGTGACTATGCCCGGACACTTGCCGAGATGGATGAAAACAACGGTGCCGTATCAGCCAATACCCGCTTCGACCTAGCGGTGAAAACCTTTGAGCACACATCCAACTACGACGGCGCCATAGCCAACTACCTTGGCGCCCGCCTGTATGGTGAAACCACTGAGTTTCCACGCACCATCAACCTGCAATACCATCAGGCGCAGATCATGCGTTACGGTGAAAACCCTCATCAGAATGCGGCTTTCTTTGTTGAACGCGACCAGCCGGAAGCCTGTATTGCAACCGCCCGGCAGCTCCAGGGTAAGGAACTCTCTTATAACAATATCGGCGATACCGATGCAGCCCTGGAGTGCGTCAAGCAGTTCAGCGAGGCGGCGGCCTGCGTCATCGTGAAACACGCCAACCCCTGTGGTGTTGCCTATGGCTCAAACCTGTTGGAGGCTTATGACCGGGCTTACAGCACCGATCCAGAATCCGCTTTCGGCGGCATCATTGCATTCAACCAAGAGCTGGATGCCGAAACCGCCCAGGTGATTGTCGACCGTCAGTTCGTTGAAGTGATTATTGCACCGGCCATCTCTACCGCTGCTGTTGGTGTGGTCAGCCGTAAGAAAAACGTGCGCCTGCTGGAGTGCGGCAAATGGACCTCAGAATCGATTCACCGGCTGGATTTCAAACGCGTTAACGGCGGCCTGCTGGTACAGAATGCCGACCTGCAGCTCTCCAATGAAATCAGAGTGGTCACCAAGCGAGCGCCTACGGAGAAGGAGATGGAAGATCTGCTGTTTACCTGGCAGGTAGCCAAGTTCGTCAAATCCAACGCCATTGTCTACGGCAGAGATGGCATGACTATCGGCGTTGGAGCCGGCCAGATGAGCCGCATCAATTCAGCCCGCATCGCCGGCATCAAGGCCGAACATGCCAATCTGGATGTACCCGGATCGGTGATGGCATCTGATGCCTTCTTCCCCTTCCGCGACGGCCTGGACAGCGCTGCGGCCGCAGGCATTCGCGCCGTGATACAGCCCGGCGGTTCGATGCGGGATGAGGAGGTAATCGCCGCGGCAGACGAGCACGATATTGCCATGGTCTTCACTGGCATGCGTCACTTCCGCCATTAAAGGGGTGACGCGGGAACCCAGAGATCGTGGAGAGCCCCAGGGTAAACAGCGTATTTTATTTAATACTCCCCTCCCAGCCCTCTGAGCATCCTCAGCGATTCCGTTGTTGCAGAAGGTGCCATGAGTAGAATAGATTCGACAGCGATTATTCAACCGGGGGCAAAACTCCACGAGTCGGTGGAAGTTGGACCCTACTCAATCATCGAATCCGGCGTGGTTATTGGCGAAGGCTGCCGGATTGAGAGCAACATACGCATCTCCACCGGCACCCACATGGGCAGAGACAACCGAGTCTGCCATGGCGCCGTCCTTGGCTGCGAACCACAGAACCTGGGGTTTGCACCGGAACAGAGCAAACCACTGGTCATTGGCAACCACAACCAGTTCAAGGAGGGGGTGAATATCAGCCGTGGCGTAAAAACGACTGAAGGCACCCTGATCGGCAACGACAACTACTTCATGTGTGGATTCCATGCCGGCCATGATAGCCGTCTGGGAAATAACAATGTATTTGGCCCAAACAGCACCCTGGCGGGTCACGTGGAGCTGGGCGATCGCATATTCATCTCAGGTCTGGTGGCAATTCACCAGTTCTGCTTCATCGGCGACTACGCCATGGTCGCAGGCTGCGCCAAGGTGGTAAAAGATATACCGCCTTATGTCACGGGTGATGGCAACCCGGCAAGGGTTATTGGACTAAATTCAATCGGCACCCGTAGAGCCGGCTTCTCCCCGTCCAGCCGGAATGCGATCAAGCAGGCCTACAAGACAATCTATCACTTAGGGCTGAATACGACCCAGGCACTGGAACAACTAAAACAGACACAACAGACCGACGAAGTGAATAACATCATTCGCTTCTTCGAAAATAGCGACAGAGGCATCACAACCCATCGCTAAGTCGTGTTTGCTAAAACATAACTCTCCATTGATAAGTAAGTTCTCAAAAAGTCTGTGCGGTGTTCCTGGATGGTAACTCGGTATTTACGAAAAATAGCGACCGGAAAGACCAAGGCGACTAGGAATGAATATGAATATATTGATCATCGGCGGCGGCGGACGTGAACACGCTCTGGCCTGGAAAGCGGCACAATCCCCTTTGGCAGAGAAAGTCTTTGTCGCACCAGGTAATGCAGGCACAGCCCTTGAGCCCGCGCTGGAGAATGTTGCGCTGGCTGTTGAAGACATCGCTGGATTGGTCGCCTTTGCCAAAGAGAACGAAGTTGGGCTAACCATCGTCGGCCCTGAGATCCCCTTGGTGATGGGCGTGGTGGATGCTTTCAAAGAGGCTAACCTCAACTGCTTTGGCCCTACCCAGGGCGCTGCCCAGCTGGAAGGCTCCAAAGCCTTCACCAAAGACTTCCTTGCGCGCCACAACATCCCGACAGCGGCTTACGGGAATTTTACCGATACCGATGCAGCGCTAAACTACCTGCATCAGGTTGGTGTCCCTATTGTCATCAAGGCCGACGGTTTGGCTGCCGGCAAGGGCGTGATCCTGGCCCATGACATAACAACCGCCGAAACGACCATAAAAGATATGCTCTCGGGAAACAGCTTTGGCGAAGCAGGCCACAACGTGGTGATTGAGGAGTTCCTGACCGGCGAAGAGGCCAGCTTCATTGTCATGGTGGATGGAAAGCACATTCTGACCATGGCCAGCTCCCAGGACCATAAAGCCAGGGACAATGGCGACAAAGGCCCGAACACCGGGGGAATGGGCGCCTACTCTCCCGCCCCCGTCATCACCCCTGAAATGCACCAGCGAATCATGGATGAAGTGATACACCCTACCGTGGAGGGGATGGCTGCTGAAGACCTGCCTTACACTGGCTTCCTCTACGCCGGCGTGATGATCAACGCCGAAGGCGTTCCCAAGGTACTGGAATACAACTGCCGATTCGGTGACCCGGAGACCCAGCCGATCATGCTGCGTATGCGATCTGACCTAGTATCACACTGCTTGGCCGCTCTTGAAGGAAAATTGGACCAGGAGACCACCGAGTGGGACAATCGCGCCGCCCTTGGCGTGGTACTGGCCGCCGGCGGCTATCCGGAAGGGTATAATAAAGGCGACATTATCAGCGGCCTGCCACAGGAGGAAGAGGATAGAAAAGTGTTTCATGCAGGCACGGCGGAGAGGGAGGGAGAGGTGATTACGGCTGGAGGCAGGGTACTCTGCGCCACCGCACTTGGCGACAGCGTGGCCGAAGCCCAGACCAGAGCCTACGAACTGACCCGGCAGATCAGCTGGGAGGGCGCCTACTACAGAACCGATATAGGATATCGGGCTGTAGCAAGGGAAAATGAGTAAAAGAGGAGTCAGTTCACGATAGAGAGTCAACATAAAGATACTTGATTACCTATGAAGCTCAGCTATTGCTCAGCCGAATTGTGGGCTGTAGACCCCATAAATACTTCGGTCGAGGTCCAATAGTGCTGCCGAAATAATACGAATTATCGTTAATATAAAAACAACAGCACATAACGCCCCTGCAACCTATTGAATCCAAGGTAATTATGTTTCTTGCGTCATAGCTGAGTTTCATAGGTAATCAAGCAAAGATTAAGAAACTGACCCAGGTCAATGAGCCCGATGAGCCGGGCATTTAGCGTCTACCAACGACACAAATTAAAGTCTCTCTATGGAGCAGAATATCATGGCCAAAGAAAATCGCCCTGTACCTGATCTGTGCAATTTTTCTTACTCTAGGGACAAGCGAGACCGTCTCCGCAGAGAAGAACATGAGCATTGCGGAAGCCATAATAAGTAGGGACGGCAACGCATTCTGACGCAGCGAATCGTAAAAGCATACTGCCAGACGGGCCAGGATGCCCGCTACCGTGCTGCCAACAAACAACTGAAAAACGCACTCATACTGTTTGAGCAGCAGCTCGGACTGCTGAATGTATTTACCGACGATCCGGAGACTAAGCGCGCCCTGAAGTTGGTCGAAAAGCTCTGGGGGCCGGTTAAATTAATCGCGGTTGACGAGATCGAACGGGATAAAGCTTCCAGATTGCGGAACAATGCAGAGAAACTGCTGGTTGCGTCTCACCATGCTTGAAGATCAGTCAGGCGCTAACCAGGGGCACCTAGTCAACATTGCCGGTCGGCAGCGCATGCTCTCTCAACGCCTGGGCAATCTCTACATGCTGCTGAGTTGGGGATTCGACAACCCGGAACTCCGGGCCGACTATAACAAGGCAAAGAGAGAATTTGACGAAGCACTGCTGGAACTGATATCGGCGCAGGAAAACACCCCACAGATCAGCAGCGAGCTAAAAAAGGTTTCCCAGAACTGGGATATGTTCAAGCTCAGTGACCGGATGGGAGATAATGAATATGTGCCCGGACTGGTTGCCAGAATGCTGGACAAAATCCTGATTCAGATGAACGATATCATCGGCTACTATGCCGCACTACCGTAAAACAGAGGTTTCCAAGTAATATCACCAGCAAACTGCTGGCGACAGCATAACGAAAATCCACCCTGAAAATACGTACGCCTTGCCGTACGTATTTACTCAGGAGGAATTCACCGTGACTATTCTCAATGCCACCTGCCTTTAACTGCCTCTTCCGCACTCCCAATTGAATCAGCGAAACAACTGATAATTGAGTAACAAATGAGGTAGTATACCAATATGAACAGTATTTTAATTCTTAAACATTTCGTCACCTAATCCATGAACTATCAGACAATTAGCCTACGTATTAGTACTTAGTGCCTGTTCACCTGAGGTGAGAAGTAAAACAAGCGTGTCTTTGATCTCGTGATGCGTTTTGGGACGCCCAGTCCCCAGAACGCACTTGATCTTCGACAGCCTATTATTGCCCCGGCCGCCCTGCGTACGCGCAAATGGCTGGACGCCGTGTTCGGAAGCCTACTTTGCTTCCCCTCTTGCGCTATCGCACATCGGGTAAGCAGTGCGGCCTCACGGCTACCGGGGACTACCGGCTTTCGCTTCGCTCTCCATGGTCGGCAGCGAATGGGGTTCAGAAATGAAAGAAAAACCTAAAACAGACTGGACTGCAAATCAGATATCAGATTATGTACGCATTGTTTTTTTTCAAATAAACATTATTAAATTAGGAGAAAAAATGGCCCCAGAAAACTTTGCAATAATATTAGCGATTGCCTCATTAATATTTTTAGCGTTTGGCGGACTAGCCGGATGGCTTGCCGGCCTGCTTATGAAAGACGGTGGTTTTGGTCTTGTTGGTAACATGATCATCGGGGCCATAGGAGCTGTTACAGGTGGCTTCTCATTTAGTTTACTTGGAATAATACCAGTGGATGATCTGGTCGTAGCAGCCATGGCAGGAGCCGTTATCCTGTTATTTGCCATAGGCCTGATAAAAAAGCGTAAATACCTGACAACCTGTTAGGGCCTCAAACTGAGGTGCATTTTGAGGTCCGGTTACAGTTTGGGCAACACTCGCTGTTCAATCAACCTTGCAACAAACTCCAGCTCAGGATAACGATCTGCCACCTCAACGATATAGCCCAGCGTACGGGGAATATCACCCAGGTAGCCCGGCTTGCCATCGCGTATATTGAGCCGCGCAAAAATGCCACTGGCCTTTAGTTGCCGCTGCACTCCCATCAGGTCAAACCAGCGAAGAAAACGATCTTCATGTTCATCCCGCAGGATACCGGACTGCACCGCCAGTTCGAAATAGCCCATAGCCCATCCTCTCACCCGTTCGGCGGGCCAGCGAATATAACAGTCACGCAATAGAGAGACCAGGTCATAAGTCACCGGCCCAATGACGGCATCCTGAAAATCAATAATACCGGGGTTGGGCGCATCCGTTACCATCAGGTTGCGGGAGTGGAAATCGCGGTGAACACAGACCCGAGGCTGCTCAAGAGCACTCTGTACCAGCAGATCGAACAGCTCATCCACCTGCGATCGCTCGCCTTCAGTCAACTTTAAATTGAGCTGTCTCTCCAGCAGCCAGTCTGGGAACAATGCCATCTCTTGCCGTAGCAAAGACTCATCATAGAGGGGCAGACCCTCCCTTGGACCGCAAGCCTGGATAACAGCCAGGGCACTCAGGGCATCTGCATACAGACGATCCGCACACACCTCATCCAAAACATCCAGATAAAGAACGCTGCCCAGGTCATCCAACAAAAGGAATCCCTGATCCAGCTCTTCTGCATGTATTATGGGGACATGCAGCCCCAATTCTGCAAACTGCCTGGCAATATCAACAAATGGCTGGCACGCCTCATTTTCCGGCGGGGCGTCCATGGCGATCAGGGTAGCTCCATCAGCCAGTGCCACCCTGAAATAGCGGCGAAAACTGGCATCATCCGAGGCGGGATCCAGCTTGTAGTGAGATAGCCCCACAGGGCCATCCAACCATTTTTTTAATGCAAGTAGTCTCTCAGGCATAACTTAAAAGTATCCAAAATACCGGGGTTCGTGAGGGAATTTTTATCTAACCAAAAAGCAGAGTGAGTACAAAAAAACGACTATCTACTAAGGCTGATATCGAAATTGTTACATAAATCTTCAATAAATCATGGGGCTGAAAGTATAAGCACGTTCTCAAAAAGTTCGTGCGACAGAAAGCATGGCCATTGAAGAAATAGCGATTCTATGCGATTTTATGTCGGTCTTGCCATTGAATTTGCCAGTCAGCCGCTTTTCGGGACGAATATTAGCCTGACAAACTCATTCAGGGAATAAAATTCGGCGTTATTATTTTGATAATAATCGCCATAAAATTCAGAATAACTTAGAGATTCGATGTGACAGGAAAAGGAAGGATACTCTCTGCTGCCATCAACTGCCTGTTGATTGCCCCCGCTGCCCAGGCAGCACCGACCTGGGACTGCCGGATAACCCCCCAAGGAGAGTGGGCCTGCACTAAAGATGGCGTTATGGTTCCTAACAAACCTGTGTATACAGCCCTGCCCACCCCACCCAAAGCAAAACCGGAAGTGGCTACGGAGGGGGTAAAAACACCTGCCGAAACCGTAACAAAAACAGTACCTCCTGAAACAACAAAACCCGAAACAGTTTCAAAAATAGTCACTCCCGAAGCGCCTGTTCCAGCAGCTGTAAAAACAGCTGAACCCAGCGACAAAAAAGAGGCGGAGACTGCAACCAGACAACCGCCTGCAGAATCCACCCAACCAAAACAGATTGCCACACCAAAGCCGGTCGTTCCGCCAAAGACAACAGTCAAAGCAGCGGCCACGCCAGTCCCTGCTGCAAAAAGCCAGGAAAAACCGATCCGGACAGCAGCAAAACCCGACGCACAGAAAAAAACCGGCACTGACCGCATCGACCGTGGACTCAACTGGGCGCAGTGTAGCCCTGGCGCAGCCCTGATCTCTGGGATTGTCAGCCCAAGCCCAACAACAGACGACAGCGTTCTGATAGAAGCCGATGGCGCAGACTTTCTGCGCAAGGAAGACTTGGCCATCTTCGCCGGCAACGTCCAACTTCGCCAGAGGGGAGAGCTGCTTGAGGCCGACCAACTCCACTACGACAAAAAAAGTGATGAGATTGATGCCCAGGACAATGTTTTCCTGGAACAGTCCGGCCTGCGCATCCAAAGTGCCAACCTGCACTATAACCTGACCACCAGTCAGGGCAGAGCCGAGCAGGTGGAGTACCGAATGCTGGGCCGCATCGCCAGAGGCTATGCCAGCGAGGCAGAGCTAGAGAGCAAGGAGCTGTCTCACTACAAACAGGTCAGCTACACCACCTGCCCTCCCGGCAGCAGCGACTGGTTGCTTGAAGCCGATACACTGGATATCGACAAGGCCAGTGGCACAGGCACAGCCCGCAATGCAACGCTCACCTTCAAAGGCGTACCATTTCTCTACCTACCCTACGCCAGCTTCCCGATAGATGACCGGCGTAAATTGGGCTTTCTGGTCCCCTCTATAGGCACCAGCGACAGCACCGGTTTTGATATCTCGATCCCTTATTACTGGAATATTGCACCCCATATGGATGCCACCATCACTTCCAGAATCATGGGGAAACGTGGCCTGATGCTGGGTGGTGAATTCCGTTATCTGACAGAGCCATTCGAGGGTAAAGTGAAGGCCGAAATTCTTCCCAGCGATGAAGAGCAGAACGCCGATAAAAACGACACTAGGGGCGCTCTATCCTTACAGGCCAGCGGCCAGCCTGCAGATCGCTGGCGTTTTGATATCGATTTGAACTACGTCTCTGACAACGACTACCTGGACGATCTGGGTGACAGTCTGGCTGCCACCAGCACAAAACATCAAGAGCGCCGGGGTGATATTCGCTATCGGGGCAGCGGCTGGGATTTCCTTGGCAGGCTTCAGCAGTACCAGAGCATCGATGAGACCATCGCCATCAATGACCGCCCCTACAGCCGACTGCCCCAGTTACTGTTCGACCTTGATCGACCGCGACAGGCCATGGGCCTTAGCCATCACATGAGAGCAGAGTATGTCCGCTTTGACTACTCATCAGAGACAAAAATCAAAGGTGATCGGATCGATATTCAGCCTAGCCTCAGTCTGCCGACGCGCTGGCCCTGGGGGTATCTGACGCCAAAACTGAGTGTGCGGCATACCCGCTACGGCCTGACCGATCAGGGTGTTGGCAACCCGTCCAGCCAGACCCGGACACTCCCCATGCTCAGCCTGGACGGCGGGCTCTTTTTTGAGCGCAAAAGCTCATGGTTTGGTGAGTCACTCACCCAGACCCTCGAGCCAAGACTCTTCTACCTCTATGTACCTGAAGAGAATCAAAACAATCTGCCGGTGTTTGACACCTCTGCCCTGGACTTCAGCTTTGCCAATCTGTTCCGTGAAAACCGCTTTAGTGGCGCTGACAGGGTGGGAGATGCCAACCAGTTGGCCACCGCCCTGACCAGCCGCACCCTGAGTGACACTACTGGCGCAGAACTGTTCCGCGTCAGCGTCGGCCAGATATTCTATTTCAAAGACAGAGTCGTGCAGTTGCCCGGTAACTTAGCAGTGGATGAAAGCAGCTCTTCAGTTGTAGGCGAGCTCTCAGCCCGCCTCGGCCAGCACTGGAGATTCCGGGCCGGTGCTCAGGTGGACCCCCATGATGGTGGTAATATTGAAAAGGGATCCGCCTCTATTAACTATCGGGACGAGCAGCAACGGATTATTAACCTGGCCTACCGCTATACTGAAAATAGCATTGAGCAAATGGATTTCTCGGGTCGCTGGCCGCTTTCTCACAACCTGCATGCAGTGGCGCGCTGGAACTACTCTGAGCTCCACGGTCAAACCATGGAGGCGTTTGGCGGCATAGAATATGACAGCTGCTGCTGGACCACCCGGTTGATATTACGGGAACACCGCACCGATGCGAACCAGAAGACCAATGCGGCCATCTTCCTGCAACTGGCGCTAAAAGGTCTCTCCAGCATTGGCGACAAGCTTGACGATTTCTTCGAAGATGGCATTCTCGGTTACCGCACAGAGAACTAACTCACCTGATTGACACTCAAACCACGGTACCTAAACAGACGAGCACCTTTAAAACACTATGCTGATCAAGATAATCGATAACCTACGCTCAGGCTCGCTGATCCTGAGCCTCTTCCTCCTCTTTGGAGTCATCAATCAAGCCCAGAGTGCCGGGGTCCAGGACGTTAATAGCATTGTCGCCATTGTCGATGATGATATTGTAGCGCGCAGTGAACTGGATAATGAAGTCCACAAAATAATCACCCAATTGAGACAGAAAGGGACTCGATTACCACCCCAGGAGGTGATCGAGAAACAAGTACTTGAGCGGTTGATTCTGAAGAAGCTCCAACTTGCCGCTGCAGAGCGTGCGGGCATCAACATCAGTGAAGACATCCTGGCTCAGGCGATCAACAATATTGCGCGCAAAAATAATCTGAATCTGTCAGAGTTTAGGCGCGTCCTGGAGAGTGGCGGTATCAGCTTCAAAGAGTTCCGCCAGGGAATCCGTGAACAGATTGTCACCCAACGGCTGAAAGACCAGGAAGTTCGCCGCCGTATCCGTGTTACCGATCAAGAGGTCAATGCATTCATCGCCCGCCAATCAACAAGCGTTGGAAGGCGCACCGGATACCATCTGCTGCATATACTGATCGCAACACCGGAAGGGAGCTCATCGGAAGATCTGGATGCCTCCCGCACCAAAGCAGAGCGGGTCATTACTGAGTTGCGCAGAGGTGATGATTTCCACGCCATGGCGCTGGCCGAATCGGATGGCCGCCAGGCACTCGAAGGAGGTGACCTCGGCTGGCGTCCCACCAACCAACTGCCGACGATATTCGTTGACCGTGTAGCCGCCATGGAACGGGGTGAAATAAGCGATCCCATTCATACACCCAGCGGTTACCACATCGTCAAACTTGCTGATTATAAGGGGGGTGACAAACAGATCATCACCCAAACCAAAGCACAGCATATTCTGATCAACACTAATGAAATCACCTCTGACAATGATGCACGTACCCGTCTGGAGCAACTTGAGCTGAGGATTGAGAGGGGAGACAGCTTTTCCGATCTGGCACGCTCCCATTCCGACGACAAATCATCCGCCATCAAAGGAGGCGATCTCGGCTGGGTGACGCAGGGAGATCTGCTGCCCTATTTTGAGGAGCAGATGAAAAAACTCGCCCCTGGAGAGTTGAGCGAGCCCTTCCGCACGGAATTTGGCTGGCACATAGTCCAGGTGCTGGAGCGCAGGGAACACGACAGCACCCAGGATGTTCAAAAAGCGGAGGCAAAAGAGGCCATCAGCAAACGAAAGACCGCAGAACAGAGTGAACTCTACCTGCGCAAATTGCGTGATGAAGCCTATGTAGACATCCGTCTGAACCCGTCCTGATGAATCCCCCTCCCCTGGTTTTAACGCCTGGAGAGCCCGCCGGCATAGGTCCCGATCTCTGTGTGCAATTTACTCAGCAGTCGCGGGACTATCCACTGGTCGCGATCGGCTCACCTGAACTGCTGGAGGCGAGGGCCAAGTTACTCGGCCTGCCGCTGATCATTGAGCCTTATGAGAAAGGAGTTCCTGCCACCGGCAAAGCGACCCGTCTGACTCTCCTGTCAATCGACACTGCTGTACCGGCAGATGCTGGCAGACCGGATACCGCCAACGCGGCCTATGTTCTTGCCACCTTGAGGCGCGCCGCCAGCGGCTGCATGACCGGCGAGTTTGGCGCCTTGGTAACCGGGCCGGTCCATAAGGGGATTATTAACGATGCGGGTACTCCTTTCTCCGGCCACACTGAATTTCTTGCTGGGATAACCGGCGGAACCCCGGTGATGATGCTGGCCTGCCCGGGGCTGAGGGTCGCTCTGGCCACGACACATCTGCCGGTATCAGAAATCAGTGCAGCCATTACCCCTCAATCACTGGAACAGGTAATTCGTATTCTCCATGAAGACCTTATAAAACGGTTTGGCATGGAGAACCCGCGCATTCTGGTTTGTGGACTTAATCCCCATGCCGGCGAAGGCGGACACCTCGGAAGGGAGGAGGTCGAAACCATCTCGCCAGTGCTCGACAGGCTGCTGGCGACGGGCATGACGCTGGAAGGCCCGCTGCCTGCAGACACGCTGTTCACCCCACACTATCTGGAAAAAGCCGATGCCGTGTTAGCGATGTATCACGACCAGGGGCTTCCGGTACTCAAGCACTTGGGATTCGGCCGGGCGGTCAACATCACCCTCGGACTACCGATCATCCGCACCTCCGTGGATCACGGCACAGCGCTGGATCTGGCCGGTAGTGGAAAAGCGGAACTTGGCAGCCTGCTTGCCGCTATACAAACTGCCAGAGAGTTAGCTCGCACACTGGGTTCGTAAAATATCGACAAATTCCCAATCAGTCTGTGCGCTGAAGGGCCTGCATAGCGAGTTCATTTTCAATGAGTGTTGGCGGCAGGGATGTATTTACAGCATCTCTTGAAAGTTAACTCGCTATACAAACCCTCTCGCAAACATCAGCACAGTGTCATTGACAAATATCACACCTCTGCAACCAACCAACAAACCCGCTCTATCTGCTGATCACTCATATCCGGAAATACCGGCAGAGAGAGGGTCTCTCGACAGATGCGGTCAACCACTGGAAGGTCACCGGATTGATAGCCCAGCTGGCTGTAGACGGCCTGAAGATGCAATCCTGATGGATAACACTGACTACTGCCTACTTTATGTTCGTTCAGATACGCCCGCAAGGCATCTCGACGGGGATGCCGAATGGTGTAAAGATTGAACGCATGTCGCCCATTCTCGGGACGAACAGGGGTTACCAGATCCAAGTCTGAGAGCAATTCATCATAGCGATCAGCCACCCGGATACGGGCTGCGATATACTGCTCCAGTTTACGCAGTTTGATACGCAGCAAAGCGGCCTGCACTTCATCCAGACGACTGTTGCAGCCCAGTTCGTCATGGGTAAATGGTGCACTGGCCCCATGGTTGCGCAACTTCAGCAACCGCGCTTTGACCTCATCGCTACTGGCGGTGATCAGGCCGCCATCGCCATAACAGCCCAGTACCTTGGTGGGATAAAAGCTGAAACAACCGGTATCCCCGATACTACCAACGGCTGCATCGCCATCACGCGCACCGAAAGCCTGAGCGGCATCTTCCACCACTTTTAGTCCATGGGTTTTCGCGAGCTGACCAATTGCTGTCATATCGGCAGGGTTGCCAAAAATATGGACCGGAAGAAGCGCACGGGTCCGGTCACTGATTTTTGACTCAACGCTCTCGGGGTCCAGGTTGAAACTGTTTTCGAGCACATCCGCAAAAACCGGCGTGGCTCCCACCACCGAAATCGCCTCGGCTGTGGCAAAGAAGGTAAACGGTGTGGTGATCACCTCATCTCCGGGACCAATATCGAGCGCCCTAAGAGAGAGCACCAGGGCGTCCGTACCATTGGCCACTGCAATACCGTACTTTGCCCCCACGTACTCTGCCGCCTCTTGCTCGAAGGCCTTTACGTTGGACCCAAGGATAAAAGCGCCACTACCTCCTATGGTCTCAATAGATTTAAACCACTCAGTCTGCAGCACATTAAACTCTTTCTGCAAACTGAGATAGGGGACGGATTGCACAGGCTTCGATTGATTGATCATCACTACATCCGGGTTATTGATAGAAATATCTGATTTTTACACTGGCAAGCAAATTGCCAGATACTCAGCTGGGGCAAAATCACTGGGCACCTTTTATAGGTGTCTGGATCCCATCCGGCCAAGAATCTGCTCTTTTACCCGAAGCGCCACTTCCAGCGCTTCCTGACCGACTTGGCCATCAACCAATGGGGTGCGCCCGCAGGCTACACAATCAACAAAGGCCGACAATTCCGCATCAAGAGGTTTCACTGGATCAATATCGATCTTCTCCATCACCACCTCTGGCCACGCCTCTCCCGATCTTGGCTTGGGGTAGGCTGTCTCAATATGTTGTTCGATGAAATCCAGAGACTCGTAGCGATTCTCTTCAAATACTCGAATCCGGCGCATCTTTTTCTCGGATACCCGACTGGCAATCACATTGGCCACGGTGCCATTGGCAAACTCCAATCTGGCATTAGCTATATCTACATGAGAAGTGAGAACCGGTGTGCCCACGGCAGAAATCGAGGTGATATCCGATTTCACCAGTGACAGAATAATATCAATGTCATGGATCATCAGATCGGAGACCACATCCACATCCGTGGCCCGCGCGACAAACCCTCCCATCCGATGTGCTTCGATAAACCGGGGGTTTACAATACGACCCGCCAACGCCATGACGCCGGCATTAAACCGCTCCAGATGGCCGATCTGTAAAACCACCTCGGCCTGTTCAGCCAACTGGACAATCTTGCGCCCCTCTTCGACCGTGGTGGCTATCGGCTTCTCCAATAGCATATGGACGCCCTTCTCCAGAAAAGGCTGAGCTTCGGTGAGATGAGCCGTGGTGGGTACGACGATGCTGACCGCATCGATTTTGCCGAGAAGGTCCTGACTTTGGGCAAAAGCCTCGCAGCCAGCCTCTAACGCCACTCTGGCTGCCGTTTCGGGATCTGCATCCACAACACCCACCAATTCAACATTCGACATACGGGAGTAGATGAGGGCATGGAACCGCCCCAGATACCCGACGCCAACCACACCCACGCGCAATTTTTCGCTCATTTTCCATCCACACTCAGATAGGGAAGCCCAAAGCGACACACTTCTGACTCAACAACCGGTTGATTTTAATACATCCGAGCCTGTCGCGATATTATTAATCCCCACCCTCGGTGGCACCTGAATCCTGAAGCAATTGCTCAATCGCTTTGTGCTTCCCCAGCACGGCACGTTTCAATGCACCGGCACCCGCCTTATTCTTCAGATTGACGTCTGCACCTTCCAGTATCAGAGCCTCCACGGCATCCTGATGTCCGAACGCTGCTGCCTCCATCAACGCAGAACTACCCGTCTCGTCCACCGCGTTGACATCGGCCCCGGCAGCAAGAAGCGCCCTCACAAGTGCGTACATTACCGTTGAAGGCAGCCAACACCAAAGCAGGCCGTCCGGCTGCATTCTTTGCATTGGCATCACCTCCCTGGGCCAGTAGATCCTGAACCCGCTGCTCCTGCCCAAGTCCGGCGGCAACCAGTAAATATTGATTGTTATCCGCAGCCCAAAGCATTGAAGCGGGTAACAACAGCAACAGACAGAGCATGAATTTCATTTGACGATATCCTTAAATTCCGGGTCTGTTTTGTAGATCGGCCGAATCGCCGCGAACTGAAGCCTTGCTTTTCCGGCCCACTGCCGATAACGTGCCCGCAATAGACCAATGGTAGTCAAAAAATGCCTGAAAAAAGAGACAATGAAATCAGCGTTGAGGTAGAAACCACCTATATCGAGGCTCAGTCCCGCCCGGATGAGGACTACTACATGTTCGCCTACACCATCACGATCCATAACCGGGGGACAACTACAGCCCAACTGTTAAGCCGACACTGGGTCATTACCGATGCCAATGGTCAGACTCAAGAGGTGCGTGGCGATGGCGTGATTGGCCAGCAACCACATATCCGCCCGGGAGAGGCGTTCAGCTACACCAGCGGCACCACACTGAAAACACCGGTTGGCAGTATGCATGGGAGCTACCAGATGCGCTCTGAGAACGGTGATCATTTCCATGCCCCCATCCACCCGTTCTCTCTAGCCACTCCCAAAACACTCCATTAACCCGTTGATATCCTCTATGGACAGCTCCCAGAGCAAAGAACCGGGGATTTTGCTGGTGCTTGTCTGCCTGTTTCTGGTGGTCAGCGGAATCGACCCGGTGGCCGACCGCTACACTTGGCTGCTGGAGACCACTCCGGTAATGATCGGCATCCTTTTGTTAGTGCCAACCCGGCGGCGGTTCCCCCTGACATTGCTACTCTACCGGCTGCTTGCACTACACGCCATGATATTGATGATAGGGGGCTACTACACCTACGCTGAAGTGCCGCTATTCAACTGGCTGCGTGACAGTTTTGAGCTATCCAGGAACCACTATGACAGAATCGGTCATCTGGCACAGGGTTTCATCCCGGCAATTCTGGCAAGAGAAATCCTGCTAAGGCGCTCGCCACTGCAGAAAGGCAAGTGGCTATTCCTGATCATCATCAGCATCTGCCTCGCCTTCTCGGCCCTGTATGAGATGATTGAGTGGTGGACGGCTCTCCTCAGCCATGAAGCAACATCCGCTTTCCTCGGCACCCAGGGAGACCCTTGGGATACCCAGTGGGATATGTTTCTTGCATTTATCGGGGCAGTACTATCCCTGATGATATTAAGCAACATTCACAACAGAGAATTAACCCGAATCATAGGAAGTAAGCACTAATATTATGGCCATCTATGCCATTGGTGATGTACAGGGGTGTTACAATGAACTGATGCGGCTGCTGGAGCAGGTCGATTTCGATCCCTCGGGAGACAAACTCTGGCTCGCCGGTGATCTCGTCAATCGGGGTCCTCACTCACTGGAGGTGCTCCGCTTCGTCAAAGGATTAGGCAAAAGAGCCATCACCGTTCTCGGCAATCACGATCTACACCTGCTTGCCATCTCCGAGGGGAACATCAAACATAAGAACAAAGGTCATACCCTGGACAGCATACTCCAGGCAAAGGATCGCGATGAGCTCCTGCATTGGCTGCGGCACCAACCGTTAATGCACCACAGCAAGAAACACAATTTCAGCATGGTTCATGCCGGCCTCCCCCCTCAATGGGATGTACCCTGTGCCCTGGGCCATGCCAGAGAGCTGGAGAAAGTGCTGCAAGGGGATGGTTTTCATCACTTTTGCGTAAATATGTATGGCAACGAACCTTCCCTCTGGTTGGACAAACTCAAGGGCATTGAGCGGTTGCGGTTCATCGCCAACTGCTTCACCAGAATACGCTTCTGCGACCGGTCCGGTAAGCTCGCTCTACAGGAGAAGGGTGGCCCGGGTAAACAGAGCGGCGGACTTACACCCTGGTTCAGCCTCCCCAAACGAGCCAGCCGTAAGGACCGCATCATTTTTGGTCATTGGTCGACTCTGGGCTATCTGGCACAGGAAAATATCTGGGCACTGGATACGGGGTGTCTCTGGGGCGGAGAGCTGACCGCACTGAAACTCAGAAAAGATAAACCGCCTCGCCCCAGCCATGTTAAATGCCCAGGCGCCAAACAACCCGGCAAAACAGCCTGACGACCTTTAGAGAATACGGAACTACTCTTTAACCCGCTGCAACGTCAGGAAAGTGTAGGCATAAGGGTTCTTCTCATCCGCCGTATGGTGCTCTCGCGCCAGCTCCCGCCAATCATCAGCGTCATAGGCGGGAAACCAGGCATCGCCCTCCACTTCGGCTTGTACCAGCGTCAGATAGAGATGTTGCGCCAAGGGTAGCATCTGCTGATAAAAGGCAGCACCACCCACAATCATTACCTCCGGTGCATCACCAGCCGCCGCCAATGCCCCTTCTACCGAGTGCACCACACTGCACCCCGCCGCACGATACGACTCATTATCGGTAATGACGATGTGGTGACGATCAGGCAACACTTCCGGCAGAGATTCCCAGGTTTTTCGACCCATCACTATCGGCTTACCAATGGTCAGCACCTTGAAATGTTTGAGATCGGCGGGCAAGCACCAGGGAAGTGAATTATCTCTGCCGATAACCCTGTTTTCCGCCATGGCGGCGATCAGCGAGATAGTTTGATGTTTTGACTTCATAGGGGTGCATCTTAACATTTAAAAGTGGAAACACAGAGGATGCACTTTTTTATCCACACAGCAAAACACCCGCTGAAGCGGGTGTTTCAACAGCGTGATCTTATAACCAGCTACAGCTACAGATTTCGAACTCGGATTCGATCATCATCTCCATGATCACTTCCATCTCTGTCGGAAAAACTTCAGCAACTTCACGCCACTCTGCACAGTCAACTTTTAAATATCGTTCATGACAGCAGTCTAAATTAGTATTTAATTTTTATATTATATAGTAGAAATCTATCCTATGTCAATCAATATTAATGAACTGGATCACATTTATGGCAGACCGGGAGGTACCTACTGAATACTGTGGGTTTTCAGACGGCTACCAGCGCCTTGATATGGGGATGAGCCTGGTAATTCAGCAGCTCAAAATCGTCATAACGGAAATCAAAAACTAATTTCACATCCGGATTCAGGCACATCACCGGCAACGGATGGGGCTCCCTCTGCAATTGAGTATCCACCTGCTCCAGATGATTGGAGTAGAGATGGGCATCACCAAAGGTGTGAATAAACTCCCCGGGTTCCAGCCCGGTGACTTGTGCGATCATCAGAGTCAGCAGGGCATAAGAAGCGATATTGAAGGGCACCCCAAGAAAAATATCGGCACTGCGCTGGTAAAGCTGACAGGAGAGGCGCCCCTCTATCACATAGAACTGAAACAGGCAGTGACAGGGAGGCAGGGCCATTCGCTCCACATCAGCGGGATTCCATACCGTGACCATCAATCGCCGGGAGTCGGGATTGTTGCGGATCTGATCAATAAGCTGACTAATCTGATCGATACTCTCCTCGCCAAGCGCCGGCCATGAGCGCCACTGGTAGCCGTACACCGGGCCCAGATCCCCATTTTCATCAGCCCACTCATCCCAAATCGCCACACCGTTGTCCTTTAGATAGCGGATATTGGTCTCTCCCTTGAGGAACCAAAGCAACTCATGGATGATCGAACGAAGATGCAGCTTTTTGGTGGTGACCACCGGGAAGCCGTCCGCCAGATCGAAACGCATCTGGTAACCAAAAACACTGACCGTACCCGTGCCGGTCCGATCCTCTTTACGAGTACCGTTATCACGCACATGACGCATGAGATCGAGATATTGACGCATCTGTTAGTCCATTGTCGTTCTGTTTTTGTAAGCCAGAAAGAGCAGCAATGCCCCTACCAGCAGCATTGGCAGAGTCAGCAGCTGTCCCAGGGTAAACCAGTTGGAAGCAGCAAGATAACCGATATGGGCATCGGGCATCCGCACCATCTCGACAAGGAACCGGAATACCCCATAACTGATCAGAAACAGGCCCGACACCGCCATGGCGGGACGTGGCTTTCTGGAATAGAGCCAAAGGATCAGGAACATGGCCAAACCCTCCAGACCCGCTTCATAAAGTTGGCTGGGATGCAGTGGCGGAGTAAATTCACTCCCCGGCGGCAGTTGCAGCTTGTCTCGGCAGAGTTCGACAAACCGGCCACAGGAGACCTGCATGGCCCAGGGTACGGAGCCTGGACCACCCCAGAGCTCGCCATTGACAAAATTACCCAGACGCCCGGCGCCCAAACCGATAGGGATCAGCGGTGCGATAAAGTCTGTCAGTTGGAAAAAACGCTTCTGATAGCGGCGGCCAAACAGCCACATGGAGAAGAGGACACCGAGCAGACCACCGTGGAAAGACATCCCTCCATCCCATATTCGAAACAGGCTCAGAGGATCATTCAGCAGCCCGGCAAACCCGTAAAAAAGGGTGTAACCCAGGCGTCCGCCCAACACCACACCGAGAACGATATAGAAAAGGAGGTCGTCAATCTGCTCGGCTGTCCAGCCCGAGTCAGGTGCCGCTGCACGTCTGCGGCCCAGCCACCAGCCACCGACAAAACCGACCAGATACATGGCACCATACCAGTGAATACTCACGGGCCCGATAGAGAGAATCACCGGATCTATACTGGGGTAGGTTAACATGGCTGCTATCTTAATCCGCTATTCAATGGAGATCATTAAAATGAATAAAACTTTCTGCTTTTTACTGTTACTCACCAGCAACATGGCCATTGCCGGGGAGGTCGAAATCAAAAATGCACGTATCCAACTCACCGGTACCGACACCTATCGTTTTGATGTCACACTAAACCATGGCAACACCGGCTGGGAGCATTATGCCGACGCTTGGGAGGTCCTCGGGACTAGGGTACTCTACCATCCCCATGTCAATGAACAACCCTTCACCCGATCACTTTCCAATGTCCATATTCCAAAAGAGACACCCTATGTAGAGATACAGGCCCATGAGAAGATACATGGCGATTCGAAGGGACGGTACCGGGTGTGACTGTCCTGAACAGTAAATAGCAGAGACTCCGAAACGATCAAAAGGCAACTCTAATAAGCACAGTGCTTCCAAAGTATTATTCTGTTCTCGCTGGCCGCAGAAAGGGATTCTTTAAATTTCCCCTTTCATTTCTTTCGTCCCTATGTCAAATTAAAGGTTGGGTGCTTTTTTTCGTATTCTTTAAGACAGTCATGATCGCAGAAGCTGACTCGCCTTCTAAGCACGTAACAGACGGCAGCCAAAACAAAAGGTCATCGCGGAATAGAGATGAAAGCAATATCTACTGAACATTGAAACAGGTATTCACATGGCGACGAAGAATCCCCAAGACCTCGGGACTCTAGGTCAACGCATGCGCTCCAAGCGCCAGGAAAAGAGATGGACCCAAGAACAGCTGGCGGTGCTGGCAGGCACTAATCAGGCTGTTATCCAGAAAATTGAGAATGGGAAAAGCCTCCGGCCAAGAAAAATTGACCGGATTGCCGCCGTTCTTGATGTCAATCCGGCTTGGCTGATGTTCGGCGACGAACTGGCAGCCACTCTGCCGGATGAGGCCATGGAAATCGCCGATGCTTGGCAGAAGCTACCTAAACCGCAGCGATCACAGCTGAAGCAAGAGATCCTGAAGCTGGTTAACTAGTATTCGTCCGGAAACAGTGCTGGCCGTCTCTCTCAGGCTGGGATGACATTGTTATAAAACAGTGTGGGTTTCCGGACTCTACTAAAAAGTCGGCAATACCCGCAGGAAAAAGGCCTTTAGATAGGCCGTCTCCGGGATTGCAGGATGTACAGGGTGATCAGCCCCCTGCTGACCCTGCTCCAGTAGCTGCAGGCTTCTGTCAGTATGTCTGGCAGCTTGCTGAACCACCTGCAGCAGGCTGTCTCTGCTCATATGATGAGAGCAGGAAGAGGTGATCAGGATACCGTCTTTAGTCAGTAGCTGAAGCGCCAGCTGATTGAGGCGGCGATAGGCCAGCGTCCCCTCTTTCAGATCCTTTCGTCGCTTGATGAAAGCCGGTGGATCCACCATCACCACATCAAACCGTTCGCCCCCGGCACGCAGCTCACGCATCGCGTCGAAGGCATCGCCCTGAAGTCCTGCAACGCGCTCGCCAACCCCATTCAATGCGGCATTGGCCTCGACAGCATCCAAAGCACTGCTGGAGGAGTCCACGCAGAACACATCCGATGCCCCTCGGACTGCGGCCTGTACACCCCAGGCACCCACATAACTGCAGACATCCAACACCCGCATGCCTTCTACATAGCTGGCCATGCGCAGCCGATTCGCCGCCTGGTCAAAAAACCATCCTGTTTTCTGACCACCCATTGAAGGTATCCTGAAACGCACTCCAAACTCTTCCAGCTCCAGCTCTTCCGGCAGCGCGCCCAATCCATGCTCTACATAAAGATCCAACCCCTCCATCTCCCTTATCTTTGTATCATTACGGAAAAGGACGGCTTCGGGTTTAAGGACTTTCTCCAGCGCAGCCAGAACCTCCACTTTCATCCTCTCCATCCCTGCCGTTGTAATCTGGACGACCAGGTAAGGGCCAAACCGGTCGAACACCAACCCGGGCAATCCATCGCTCTCGCCAAATACCAGCCTGTAATAGGGCGCATCATAGAGCCGCTCGCGTAAACTCAGGGCAATTTTTAACCGATGAACCAGCAGCGACTGAGTCAACGGGTGTTCACGATCCCGGCTGACAATACGGGCACAGATCAGCGAGTGCGGATTCACATACCCGGAGCCCAGCCACTTCCCTTCATGGGTGACAATATCCACCACCTGCCCCGGCTCCATCTCTTTCAGGGGGGTGACTTGGGTATTCACCTCATTACTGTAGATCCAGCAATGTCCTGCACGCAGACGGCGATCCTGTTTTTTCTGCAACTGAAGCGGTGGAAAATTCATTAGCCGAATACCTCTGGGAGATGGTTGGAAAAAATAACAGCGCTGTTGAGAGCCTGGCAAAAACGGATTGTAACTTTTCAGCTGGTTAGTGTCTGTCGAGAAACGGCACTATTTTTCTAGCGAAAGCGGAAAAATACTATTTCAGGCGATTTTAATAGCAATAAGTGAGTTATCAATAAGGCCGATTGGTCTACAATCCTCCCATGAAATTGGCTACTGCAAAGCGCATTAAGAGTTTTCTCCTTATTCCCCTACTGTTACTGACAGGTACTGGGCTGACTGACCAGAAGGCAATCCATGTCACGGTATTGTCAGTGGCTAAACTGCTGTTCTACCCGGAATACTCTGCACCTGCCACCACCATCAGCCTCAACGACAGCCGTATCAGTGCTGAAACCAGCGGGTGCATCCTGCAGATTCCTGTGCTCGTGGGGGAGTCAGTCAATAAGGGCACCCTACTGACTGAGCTGGAGTGTACCACCAACAACCTCCATCTTCGTCAAGCCGATGCAAACCTGATCAGTGCCAAGGCACAGCTGACCCTTGCCACCCGCCAGATCAAGCGCACACAGTCCCTGCTCAAGGACCGAAACATCTCCGAGGAGTTGCTGAACCAGAGGGAGGCGGATCTAAAAAGCGCCAGAGCATCACAAAAAGCCCAGCAGGCTGCGGTGGAAGAGTCAAAACTGGCGGTTTCGCGCTGTAGAGTCACCGCGCCTTTCAAAGGGGTTATCCTCGAGCGGCTTGCCAGCGAAGGAGAGTGGATCACACCTGGCCAGCCCGTCATCAGACTACTGGACAGTGAGCGGCTCGAAGTCTCGGTACAAATCCCTACCGATCAAGTGAGCAGCTTAAATACCACCACCTCATTCAAGTTTGTATCCAATCAGGGGAGCTTTCCACTTCAGCTGCAGCGGATGGTTCCTGTAGTGGAGTCCAGAGGCCGCAATCGGGAAGTACGCCTACTGTTCAGCGACAAACGCGCCCTTCCCGGTAGCAGTGGCAGACTCATCTGGCAATCCCGTCAGAGCCATCTTCCAGCCGACCTGCCGGTTCGCCGGGGGGATCTGCTCGGCCTCTTTTTAGCTGAATCGGGCAAAGCCCGTTTCCAGCCTCTGCCGGATGCACTGGAGGGACACCCGGTAGCAGTGGATCTGCCCGCCTCTGCACAAATTATTATCAATGGACGGCAAGCCCTGAGCAACGGTGACACTATCCTGGTTAACTAGGACCTGTTAACAATAAATCCCAATAGGCTCTGTTGTAGCGTAACGAATAACATGCTGACCCGACTCTATCAGAACCACGTCCTCGCTAACCTTACCTTTGCCATGGTATTGATGGTGGGGTATCTCTCTTACAATTTACTGCCCAGAGAACAGGATCCCAGTATCAATTTCAACTGGATCGATATCACCACGATCTTACCGGGAGCCGCGGCAGAAGATGTCGAGAAGCGAATCACCGAGGTGCTTGAAAAGAAGATCCGCACCATCTCCGATATCAAATTTGTCTCCAGTGTCAGTCGTGAGAGTATCTCCAGCATTCTGGTCCGCTTTGACGATATGCCCGCTGCAAAATTCGACAAGCGGGTAGCTGATCTGCGCCGGGAAGTGCAAAACGCCGAAGATGAGTTGCCGGATGACACCTCCACCCCGTTTGTCTTTGAGATCACCACTGCCAACGCATTTCCCAGCGCCACATTGGCAGTAGTCGGTACAGCAGACGATGAGAATCTTCGACGCCACGCGGAAAATGTAAAAAAGGATGTAGAACGCATCAAGGGAGTAGACCGGCTACTGAAAACAGCCCTGCGCTCACCTGAGTTGCAGGTCAATTTTCTGCCTGAACAGCTGGAGGCGGCAGGCATCAGCCCCAGTCAACTGGCCGATACAGTAATCAGTAATTTTCGGGATCTGGCCGCAGGCAATGCCCGGATCAATGACCAGAATTGGCTGATACGGATTATTGGCCAGGAGAGCGATCCCGAGCCACTCGCCGCTCTGCCGATAACCGGCGCAGAAGGAGAGATCCCCCTGGGCAATCTGGCAGAGGTGGTGCGCGCCAGAGGAAAGGCAGCCCAGGCAGTGCGTTACAACGGCAGGCCTGCCGTGATGCTGGCGGTCACCAAGAAAGAGAGCGCCAATACTCTGGAGCTGGTAAAACGGGTTGCCGATTATGCCGCCGAGCGCAATCGCTTCAAGGAGCTGACAGGCGTTGAGCTGGTACTGGTTGATGACCAGGCTGAAATTACCCTGAACGCTCTCAACATCATGCAGACCAACGCCCTGTTGGGACTGTTGATGGTACTGCTGGTCACCTGGCTGTTCCTTGGCAGTCGCATTGCCCTGCTCACCACCATCGGCATCCCCTTCATTCTCGCAGGCACCTTCTGGTGTCTGCGCAGTCTGGACCAGACATTGAATGTCAGTGTCCTGTTGGGGGTGGTCATCAGTCTCGGCATGCTGGTGGACGATGCCGTTGTGGTGGTGGAGTCCATCTATTACCGGCTTCAACGGGGTGCAGACGTCGTATCAGCCACCATGGAATCACTAAAAGAGGTGGTTGCCCCTGTCACTACGGCAGTCCTCACCACCATGGCCGCCTTCCTGCCGCTGATGCTGTTGCCCGGCATACTGGGCAAGTACATGCTGGTGATCCCCCTGGTGGTCACCATCGCCCTGGCCATCAGTCTGGTCGAAGCCTTCTGGATGCTGCCCGCCCACATGATGGGCGCCAGCATCAATTTCGACCACCCCTCCCGGCTCCAGAAAACCCGCATCAATGCCCTGCACTGGATACGCGTAAAGTATACCAAACTGCTGGTCAGGGCGATGCGCTGGCCAAAGCTGATCCTATTCTGCACCATCATGATGTTTGCTACCGCTCTTGCCGCAACCCTTGCCGGTAAAGTAAAAATTGACTTTTTCGCCACCGATCCCATCCGGCTTTTCTACGTCAGCCTGGAGATGCCGGCGGGGACTCCACTGAATATAACCCTGGAGAAAGTACTGGAGGTGGAGCAGAAAGTGCGCAGCCAGGTCCGCCAGGGAGAGGTGCGCAACATCATCAGCTACGCCGGGCAGTTGTTCACTGAAACGGCACCCTTTTTTGGCGATCACTACGGACAGATTCTGGTAGCACTCAACTCCAAGAGCGACGGGTTGCGCGGAGTGGATGAAATGATCGAGTCGATGCGCCAGGAGATCACCGCGACACCGGGACCCAATAAGATCTTTTTTCTACGCCTTGCCGGCGGGCCGCCCACCACCAAGCCGATCATCATTAAAGTGCGTGGGGACGATACCGCCACCATCCGCCTTGCAGCGGCAGAGTTGAAAAGCTTTTTGAAAAGCAATCCGGCTGTTCGCGATATCACAGACGATGACAGCCAGGGCCAGATGGAGCTGGTCACCCGGGTAAACCAGGATGCCGCCCGCCGGGCCGGCATCAGTCCGATAGAGGTAACCCGCACCCTGCGGCTACTGATTGACGGCGAAATTGTCGCAAAGATGCAAGATCGAGGAGAGGAACTTGAAGTAAGGGTGCAGGCCAGACCGCAGATCCTCCACAGCATTACACAGCCGGGCAATTACACTCTGCCGCTGCCGGATGGTGGCCGCATTGCCCTGAATGAGCTGATAGAGACGGAATCACGCCCTAGCCTCGGTAATATCCGTCACTACAACTTTCGCCGCACCATCACGGTCGAGGCAGACCTGGACAAGAAGCTGACGGACACGGTCACTGCAAACAACCTGATACTGGAGCAGTGGGATAAAATTAACCACCGCTACCCGAGTATCGATCTGGACTTTTCCGGTGAACTAGATGATATCCAGGAGAGTATCGACGCTATCCAGATACTGTTCCTGTTTGGCGTCGGGCTGATGTATCTGATTCTCGGCACCCAATTCAAAAGCTACTTTCAGCCATTGATGATCCTGGCTACCGTTCCTATGGCCTTTACCGGCGTCGTGGCCGGCCTGATGATCACCGATAACCCTTTGAGCCTGTTCACCATCTACGGCGTAGTCGCTCTTGCGGGCATCGCCGTCAATGCCGCCATTGTTCTGATTACCGCAGCCAACGAACGGCTAAACCAGGGAATGAGCGTACTCCATGCCACACTTTACGCCGCCAGACGGCGGTTGATCCCCATATTAATCACCTCGCTGACCACCATCGCCGGACTCTTCTCCTTGGCCACCGGTCTGGGTGGCGCTTCGCTGATGTGGGGACCGGTGGCAACAGCCATTGTCTGGGGTCTGATGGTCTCCACCATTCTCACCCTGTTCGTCGTCCCGCTGCTCTACCGTATTTTTATGGGATCACGTTGGGCGGCACGAACTAAAAACTGATCACCCACTGCATTTTCCAAGATCATCGTTATAATCAAGCTTTTAAAAACAACACCAAGGGACAAGTAGGCCAATATCGTGAAACTGAGCTTGGAAGAATTCAGAGCCTGGAACAACAAAAGTATCACTCTGCTGGGCATGTCTGGCGTGGGGAAAACCCATCTTGCCTCCCTGCTGCGCAAAGATAACTGGTTCCACTACTCTGGCGACTACCGCATAGGTACCCGCTATCTGGATGAAGAGATCCTTGACCTGATCAAACAACAGGCGATGCAAGTCCCCTTAATTCAGGAGCTGCTGCTCAAGGATTGGATCTATATTCGCAACAACATCAAGGTGGATGACCTGGGTCCGGTTATGAGCTTTGTCGGAAAGCTCGGCAATCCTGAGTTGGGGGGAATACCCCTGGGAGAGTTCCAGCGCCGCCAGGCACTCTATCGCCAGGCAGAGGTCCTGGCCATGATGGATGTGCCGGTATTCATCCACAAGGCACATCATATCTATGGCTATCGTCATTTTGTCAATGATGTAGGTGGCAGCCTGTGCGATATAGAAGCCCCGGAAATCATTGATCTGCTGGCGAAACACAGCCTCATTCTCTACATACAGGCAAGCGATCATGCCGAAGAGGAGAGGCTGATAAAGCGTGCCCAGAGTAATCCGAAACCACTCTATTTCCGACCCGGTTTCCTTCAGGAACAGCTCACTGAGTATCTCCGGGAGCAGCAGCTGGAATACGCCGCTGAGATGGATCCCACTGAATTCACCCGCTGGATCTTCCCACGGCTATTCCGTTCACGAATACCCTGTTATGAAGCCATTGCGGCTCCACAAGGTTACACCGTCACCTCCAACGAGGTCAGCGCAGTGAAAGATGAAGCGGATTTCATAAAGCTGCTGGAAAAAGCCATTGCACGCAATGAAAACGAATAACAGGAGCTGACCACATGCCACTGGTAGCACACAACAGCCTGCCCACCTTCGATCGGTTGCGCCAATCGGGACAAACCGTTCTGAAACCGGCACGCGCCGAAAAACAGCACATCCGCGAGCTCCATATCGGCCTGCTGAACATGATGCCGGATGCCGCCCTGGAAGCGACCGAACGGCAGTTCTTTCAGTTGATTGGCGAAAGCAATCCCATCGCTCAGTTCTATGTACACCCTTTTACACTCGATATACTCCCACGCGGGGAAAAGGCCTCACAGCATATTGCAGAGTATTACGAATCGTTTCAGCAGATCCGCAACGATGGCCTGGATGCATTGATCATTACCGGTGCCGCCCCAACCCATCCAAACCTTCATGACGAACCTTTTTGGGACCCACTAGGCGAAGTGGTCAATTGGGCCTATGAAAACGTCACCTCGACACTCTGCTCCTGCCTGGCCACCCATGCCGTGCTCCAGGCAAGATACAATCAGCCACGAAATCCTCTGGGCTTCAAGCGCTCGGGAATCTATCCCAACTGGGTGGCAGATCGGTCTCACCCCCTGGTAAATGACGTCAATACTCACTTTGATGTGCCTCACTCAAGATTCAACGAAATCTCGCGGGAACAGTTCAGCCAGGCAGGATTGCACGTGCTTGCAGAGAGTAAAGAGGCCGGTGTTCACCTCGCCGTGAGCACTGACCGTTTTCGCATGGTCTATTTCCAGGGGCATCCCGAGTACGAAATCGTCAGCCTGCTGAAAGAGTATAAGCGGGAAGTGCTGCTGTACTCTGCCGGAAAAAGAACAGAATACCCACCCTTCCCGGACAATTTCTTTGCGCCAAGGGAGCTGGCAATTCTGGATGAATACCGGTTCCGCCTGCAAAGTGCGCTGGAACAGGGCGAAACGCCCCCCGATTTCCCGGAGAGACTAATCGCATCCCGACTAAACAACACCTGGCACGACACGGCCGAGGCGATTGTCGGAAACTGGATTGGTGCTGTCTACCAGCTCACTCACAGCGACCGGAAAAAGCCGTTTATGGATGGAATTGATCCGGATAATCCACTGGGGTTGACGTTCTGACAACCACCCGAAGCAATCACTCTCGCAAAAACACCAGGATCGCAAAATTATAATTTAGTGTTATTCAGAAGATATTAAAAAGTATTCCTGGTCTCTAATTTTGAGAGAAAGAGAACCGCTTTCGTGCGAACATTAGATAGTATCGTCATAAGATTATAGCCCAAAGCACCATACGCCTAATCCGGACAGCGGTAACAAATGAACGGGTGTTTTTCGCATAGCGTATCGTAATACCACGCCAGCGTTGAAGACGTAGAAACGCATTCTCAAACCAAATGTACTGATTTAGTACAGATGCTTGTCATATTCTCGCTGCTCTTTGCTATCCTTCTTTGATGGAATAACAACACTTATATCCTGTGATTTTGCCTTCTCTAATACCTCTATGTGTATCGTAAGCCCTATTATCAACCAAAAGATATCGCCTCTAAACCCATCAAATCAGTGTATTAGCCTGCGTGCAATCAGCTCTGGTACCTTTCCGTAAGAATGAATCATTGGCATACCATGCGCATCCACGGCCAAGTGAATCTTGGTGTTAAGCCCCCTTTGTACGGCTCATATCTTAGATTGCCTCCTACCACACCTGCCGCATGTGGCTGAACCTTGATATGACTGCCATCAGTCATAATCCATTCAAAGTCCGGCTCATCAATTATCTGGGACAATAAATCCCCCCATATGCCTTTATCACGCCAACGACAAAAACGCCGATGGGTGTTCTTCCAATCACCATGATCAGATGGTAAGTCGTGCCACGGCGCGCCTGTGCGTAAAATGCCAGAATACCGCATTGAGAAACAGACGGTTATCTTTAGCTATGCCACCATGCATCCCTTTTTGCCCTGTAAGGTATGATGGTAGTAGTTCACTATGTATTGCCGTGTCTTTTGTGTGCTGGTGTTGTCATTATATTATTGGTTTTTAGTTGTTAAGTTGGATCTTAGTACAGCTTATTTAAACTCATGACGATACTATATAGGACAATCCCAATACGATTTTACGGCAACAATGCAAGCCAAAGCATCGATCAACCTAGGCTACATCTATTCTAATAGATGTAGCCTAGGTTGGCGGAAGGGGTGAGTTGTTGGTTCTGCGTAGCTGGTAAGTCCACTTATTTTAACTGGTCTTCATGCTGTGCAGCCGAGGCGGGTCAACATTGCTGTTTTTCGCTATACTACGAACCCACTCTAAACGGAGACTGTCTCGTACTCAAGAGTAACTGATGCAGCGCCTCTACACCCTACTGCTCTACCTTAGCCTGCCACTGGTACTTGCTCGTCTCCTCTGGCGAAGTATTCGGGTGCCTGAATACAGACTGCGCATAGCTGAGCGTTTTGGGTGTTTTCCCTCGCTTAACATAGAAAGCAGCCTCTGGATTCACTCCGTCTCAGTAGGCGAGACTCAGGCGGCAGAGCCTCTGGTGAGACAGCTAATAGAGCAGTACCCGGAGCTTCCCCTAATGATCACCACAACAACGCCTACGGGCTCTGATCGTGTCAGGAAACTGTTTGGTGACAAAGTTTATCACGTATATTTTCCCTATGATCTGCCATTTGCTATTCATGGTTTTTTGTATCGAACCAAACCACGACTATTGGTGATGATGGAGACTGAATTGTGGCCCAATCTGCTGGCAATCTGCGATAAAGAGGGCATTCCAACGATACTTGCCAACGCCCGGTTATCTGAGCATTCGGCAAGTGGATATGCACGTTTTGATTTTTTTACCAGAGAGATATTTGAGCATATTGGATTGGTTGCCGCCCAGGCACCGGCAGATGCAGAGCATTTCCTCGGGTTGGGTGTGCCTTCCGACAGGGTACGAGTTACCGGCAGTATCAAGTTTGATATCCGGTTGCCGGCGAGCCTTCACGAACAGGCTGAAGTGATGCGCCGGCAATGGGGAGACAGGCCTGTCTGGGTAGCTGCGAGTACCCATGAAGGGGAGGATGAACAGATTCTCCAGGCACACAGGCAAATACTCAAGCATCAGCCAACTGCTTTATTGGTGTTAGTGCCACGCCATCCCGAGCGATTCGACCGGGTGGCCGCTCTTTGCCGGAAAGAAGATTTTTTGCTGATACGCCGATCAGAGGGTCATGGCTGCACCCAAAACACCTCGGTGTTTCTTGGGGACACTATGGGTGAGTTGACGCTGTTTCTGGCGGCGGCTGATGTAGCGTTTGTCGGAGGTAGTCTGATGCCGGTTGGCGGGCACAATGTGCTTGAGCCCGCGGCTCTTGGAGTGCCGGTGGTTTTCGGACCACATATGTTCAATTTTGCGGCTATCAGTCGGATGCTGTTGGCTGAAAAAGCGGCTGCTGAAGTGGCTGGAGTTGAAGGACTCGCCGCCATCGTGACGCGCTGGCTGGGAGATGCCAGCGAACGTGCCAGTTTTGGTCAAAATGGAAAATGTGTTGTGGAGGCCAATCGTGGGGCGCTGAACCGGCTTTACGCGTTAATTCAGGATAGGCTGTGATACTTGTTTGACTCATCCTTGTTAGGCCGCTTTCGCGGATTCAACTCGCAAGTGCAACAGGTGGGTTGATCCCTAAAAATACCTGATTAGGTGTTTTCACGCCAAGACACCTTCTTGGTTTGTTGTCGAGTTTGTCCATTATCTGGTTGATCTACTTCTTGGTGAGCTGTGTGTATCTCATGGTGCTCCTCTTTTCTTGCCGGATAGAGAATGCCTTGGTGCTACCCCAGCTTACCCTCTATTCGTCAAACAGAGTTACACTTACAAATTGAATTCACGTTTTAAAGTAAGGAATGCAGAGAACACGAAGGAACACAGAGTTCACAGCGAAATACTCTCTTTTCTTGCCGGAATAAGAATAATTCGTCGGCATCTCCATACTATCCTGCCTCTTGCCAATCTCTGCGTGAGGTTATCGATGCGTTATGCGTATGTTACTGTCTGTCAGTTTCCGTAAAAACTTTATAGAAACTAATGACCTGTGATAGGATGTTAATTCGTCTTGGATGACGTATGCCATTAAATCAACAAGGAGTGTTTTCATGAAAATAGCTATTCAATGCTTTTTATCCCTCTTGCTGCTGGTCTCTGCGGTTTCATTCGCGGGTAAAGTTAATATCAACAGTGCGGATGCAACCGCTATTGCCACTGAGTTAAAGGGTGTGGGAGAGGCTAAGGCGCAGGCTATTGTCGCCTACCGTGAGGCCAATGGTCCTTTCAAATCGGCAGATGATCTCTCACAGGTGAAGGGGATTGGTGATCGCACTGTGGATATCAACAGGGAAAATATAGTGGTCGGCAGTAAGTCTGAATAGTTTCTGTTCGGAAATTGTACAGACCGTCATCCGGCCTGTGCCGGAATGGCGGTCTAAACGGGCCGCATCATCTCTGCATCCCTTTGTAACCCTAAAATTGAAACGCTTCTATGGCAGGTGCACCGATTAGTGGATCAAGCTCTGTCTCAAACAACCCTTCGGTGCGCCAGGCATCATCACTTACCCGGGTGATCAGGTTGGCTTCCATTGCCGGGGCTTCTCCGGTAACGACAAACAGACGACCACCAACGCTGAGTTGCTGTTTCAGTGCTTCTGTCAGAGTTGGCATGGAGCCGGTAACAGCGATAGCGTCGAAAGGAGCACCTTCAAGCTCCTCTGCCAGGCCATCACTGTTTCGCAGTTCCACATTTTTGATATTCTGATCATCAAGCCGGGCTTGTGCCTGTTGAGTAAATTCAGCATTGGTGTCCAGGCTAATGACGCTCTCCGCCAGTTTTGCAATGCAGGCGGTGAGATAGCCGCTGCCAGTGCCAATTTCGAGCACTTTATCGGCCGGCTGGATATTCAGCGCCTGTAGCAGCCGTCCCTCTACTCTGGGAAACATCATATGCTGGTCGCCACTGAGGGGTATTTCGATATCAGCGTATGCCAGTCCCTGGTATTTCTCGGGGACAAAAGCATCACGGGGCATGCTTTCCATCAGTGACAGCACTCGCTGATCCAAGACCTCCCAAGGACGGATCTGCTGCTCGACCATGTTGAAGCGGGCCTGCTCGAAACTGCTGGTGGTCATTGGAATTCCCCTGGTTCTGAATGTTCGGGTTTAATGCGATCTGCTATTTTGACATAAATTGGTACTAAGGCTAGATAGTTTATACCTCCTTCTCCACACACACTCAACGGTTGCAATACAATGCTGCCTCAGATAACTTGCACAGATTCGCTGGGGGTGTCCGGATTCGGGCTGAGAAATACCCTTTGCACCTGATCCGGTTAATCCCGGCGGAGGGAAGCTGAGGAAGCCACGTTTGCGGTCTGCCACTGTCCCCTTTGCCACAGAGAGGAACAAGGCATGAGCGCCATCCCAGAAGATTTCATCAAACAGACAACACGGCTATCGGAGGAGGTTACCAAGCCTTTTCCAAGCTCGCGCAAAATCTATATTCAGGGCTCGCGCCAGGATATAAAAGTACCCATGCGGGAGATTACCCAAACGGAGACCCAGGCCAGTTTTGCGGCGGAAGAGAACCCTCCGGTGGTTATTTACGATACCTCTGGCCCTTTCACCGACCCTGGGGTAGAGGTGGACCTGCTAAAAGGGGTGCCGGATGTCCGTGCGGGCTGGATTGACGAGCGGGAGGATACCGAGTTACTGAATGGTCCCAGCTCGAATTATGGCCACCAACGCCAAAGCGACCCTGAGTTGTCTCACCTCCGTTTTGAGCATATTCGCAATCCGCGCCGTGCCAGAGCTGGCAAAAATGTCACCCAAATGCACTATGCCCGTCAGGGTATCATTACCCCTGAGATGGAGTTTGTCGCCATTCGGGAAAACAGTCAGCTTCAGGAGATGCAGGCAGATGCTCGCTATGAGAAGCTGTTGCGGCAGCATAAAGGCGAGAGTTTTGGTGCTAATATTCCGGATGAGGTCACCCCTGAATTCGTGCGCCAGGAGATCGCGGCTGGCCGCGCCATTATTCCTGCCAACATCAATCACCCGGAACAGGAGCCGATGATTATCGGCCGGAACTTCCGGGTGAAAATCAACACCAATATCGGCAACTCTGCCGTCACCTCCTCCATTGCCAAAGAGGTGGAGAAGATGGCCTGGTCCGCCCGTTGGGGCGGTGACACGCTGATGGATCTCTCCACAGGAAAGAATATTCACGAAACCCGGGAGTGGATTCTGCGCAATGCACCCATGCCCATCGGAACTGTGCCTATCTACCAGGCACTGGAGAAAGTGAATGGGAAGTCGGAAGATCTCACCTGGGAGATTATGCGCGACACGCTCATTGAACAAGCCGAGCAGGGGGTGGACTACTTCACCATCCATGCCGGGGTACTGTTGCGTTATGTGCCGCTGACAGCAGAGCGGGTGACCGGCATTGTCTCCCGCGGCGGCTCGATTCTGGCCAAATGGTGTCTCGCTCACCATCAGGAGAACTTCCTCTACACCCATTTCGAGGATATTTGCGAAATCATGAAGGCCTATGACGTTGCCTTCTCTCTGGGCGACGGTTTGCGTCCCGGTTGTCTGGCTGATGCCAACGATGCCGCCCAGTTCGGCGAACTGGAAACTCTGGGTGAGCTGACAAAAATTGCCTGGGAGCATGATGTGCAGGTCATGATCGAAGGCCCGGGCCATGTGCCCATGCAGATGATCAAAGAGAATATGGATAAGGAGCTGAAGGACTGCTTCGAGGCGCCCTTCTATACCCTTGGTCCACTGGTTACCGATGTCGCACCGGGTTATGATCACATCACTTCGGGCATTGGCGCTGCCCAGATCGGCTGGTACGGGACAGCCATGCTCTGTTATGTCACCCCGAAAGAGCATCTGGGTCTGCCGGAGAAGGAGGATGTCCGGGTAGGCATCATTACCTACAAAATCGCTGCCCAGGCGGCGGACTTGGCAAAAGGCTTCCCCGGTGCTCAGGTGCGGGATAATGCCATGTCAAAAGCGCGCTTTGAGTTCCGCTGGGAAGATCAGTTCAATCTCGGCTTCGACCCTGACAGAGCCCGTGAATACCATGACGCGACCATGCCGGCCAAAGCCCATAAAGTGGCCCATTTCTGCTCCATGTGCGGTCCCAATTTCTGCTCTATGAAAATCAGTCAGGATGTGCGGGATTATGCCGCCAACAAAGGTATCGATGACGTGGCGGTTGCGGTGGAAGAGGGGATGAAGGAGATGTCGGAACAGTTCAAACAGCAGGGATCAGAGATTTATAAGGAGATCTAGCGCCTTTCCAGTGTAGCCCCATCACTCCGGCCTGAGCCGGGTTGATGGGGCTGGTGCGACCTGACCTGCTTTTTGTCTAATCGGGCATAAAATGGAGCGCTTGTTCTGTTGTAGTGTTAGCCTATGACCATGCAATGGGATCAACTACTGTCAAGCAAACGGCTGGGCTCTAACCAGTCCTCTTCCACCCTGGTCGCCCGAACTGATTTTCAGCGGGATTTTGACCGCATTGTTTTCTCGTCCGCCTTTCGCCGAATGCAGGATAAGACTCAGGTCTTTCCTCTTTCACGGGTCGACTATATTCGCACCCGGCTGACCCATAGTCTGGAGGCGTCGAGTATCGGGCGTTCTCTTGGCACTCAGGTTGGTGAGCAGATTATCGCCCGGCAAGGGTTGCAGGGTATCGAGGCATCCGATTTTGGCGATATTTGTGCTGCTGCCTGTCTCTCACACGATATTGGTAATCCTCCGTTCGGTCATTCAGGCGAAGATGCATTCAGACATTGGGCGGCCAGAGCGGCTTACGGGAAGCGCCGGGTGGCTGTGTTGCAGGACAGTGAGAGAGAGGACTTCCTCAGTTTTGAGGGCAATGCCCAGGGTTTTCGTATCCTCACCCGACTGCAGAATCCAGATAACAGGGGAGGTCTGCAGCTCACCTGTGCCACATTGGCCGCCTTTACCAAGTACCCCCGTGAATCCTGCTTGGGTGGCAGCCACTTTGGCGGTGTCAGCGCAAAGAAACAGGGGTTTGTGGCGGAAGACCGGGCAGCCTTTACTGAGGTGGCAGAGAGTGTCGGTCTGATCCGGAAGGATAAGGCCCGTGCCATCTGGTGTCGCCATCCCCTGGCCTTCCTGGTTGAGGCCGCGGATGATATCAGCTATCGGGTGATAGACATCGAAGATGGTTACCGCTTGGGATACCTCACCCTGCAGCAAGTATTGGATCTCTATCTAGCTGTTATCAAGGAACCAGATGAGCAACAGGCTAGGCTGAAAAGCATCAGGGACAACAAAGGCAAAGTGGAATTTCTCCGTGCCAAGGTGATCAATGATGTCGTTAGCCAGGCTATGAGCTGTTTTCTCGACAATGAACAGCAAATGTTGTCCGGGGAATTAGAGCAGCCGTTATTGGCTCAACTTCCAAAACGACAGGAGATGGATTGGCTAATAGAAGTTGCCAGGGAGAAGATCTATCAGGTTGCCGAGGTGGTGGAGATTCAGGCGGCTGGCTTTCGGATTATTGGCGATCTGCTGGAGTGCTTTGTCGAGGTGCTGGATGATATTGCTGAGCAGAGAGAGGGCGCCCCGGCTCGCAGTCGAATGATTGCACGGCTGGTGCCGGAGCAGTTTATCGGTGCTGAGCGTGTTCCTTCCGACAGTCTCTATACGCGCCTGCTCCGGCTAACCGATTTCATCGCCGGTATGACGGATTCCTATGCGGTCTCCCTCTACAAGAAGCTGACAGGAATATCGTTGCCGAACGGCTGAGCCCCTAAACAGCCACCACAAGCCTCAGCCCATCCAGCCGGACCCGGGTAGCCCGGAGATGTTCATCCAGACCCTCTTGCTGGGCCCTCAGCGACGCCAGTTCATCTTCTCTGACATTCGGGTTCACCCGCTGCAGCGCCGTGAGGCGGCCCAGCTCTGATGCATACCGCTGCTGCATTGTAAGGAGGGCTGTTTCGGTGATTTCCTGTCGCTGGAGCTCAACCAGCTCTTCACCCTTCTCCAGCATGGCACGGATACGCGTGCGTAGTGGTGTGATGATTTTCCGTGCGGTGTGTTTCCCCAGACGCTGTCTGCCCTGGTTGAGTACCTCATGGGGGAGCTCACTACCAACCTCAGCGAGTTCCTGGTTCACCAGCAGACGCAGCAGGGTGGAGGGCAGGAAGCGCCCCGCCTGGAGTGCCTTGGGGGCAGGGCATTCCAGGACAAAAATCAGTTCCAGCAGTAGGGTGCCGGCGGTGAGATTTGGGTGGTGGACTGCCGTTGCGCAGCTATTGCCCATCTCATCGTTTAGCACCATCTCCATGGAATCCCGGACCATGGGGTGTTCCCACGTCAGAAATTGGCGGTCTTCGTTGGTGAGCGCGATATTGCGCTTATAGGTGATAGTCAGTCCCTCTTCGGGAAGCCCTGGGAAATATTCCCGCTGCATCTGTGATGTCTGTTTAAGAATCTGGCTGCCGGCAGAGTGGTGTTCTGTCTCTATGCCGTAGGCAGTAAACAGGTTATCCATGTAATCACGCAATGCTGATGATGCATCTTCAATTTCTATCGCCTCTTTGAGGATTTCAGCATCCTGGCCGCGGCAGGAGTTCAGCTCCAGCAGATGGTCCCGCCCTTTTTTCAGCTGCAGGCTGATCTCACGGTGCAGTTGCTGAGTGGTTTCAATCAGAAGCTCCAGAGCGTCAGGCTCACTCTCTCCCTCCTCCATGGATTGGACGAGTGCCGGGCGTAGCTGTGCGAGTATCTGCTGGCCGGATGGGCAGGTATGGCGAAAGGCGTTGAGGCCCTGGTGATACCAGCGCAACATAACTGCCTGGGCGCCCCCAGTGAAATAGGGTACATGGATCTGAACCTTTGACCGCTGGCCAATGCGATCCAGTCTACCAATGCGCTGTTCCAGCAAATCAGGATTGGACGGCAGGTCAAAAAGAGTCAGGTGATGGGCAAACTGGAAGTTACGACCCTCACTGCCGATCTCTGAGCAGATCATCAGCTGACACCCTTGTTCGCTGTCGGCAAACCAGGCTGCGGCACGGTCCCGCTCCACGATGCTCATCCCCTCATGGAACAACCCGGCATGGATACCTTCCCGTGTTCTGAGTGCCTCTTCCAGTCCTTTGGCTGTTTCAGCAAGGGCGCAAATCAGCAGCATCTTGCTGCCGTCCAGCTTTTTCAGTGTGGCTATCAACCAGTCGATCCGGGGATCGAATTGCCACCAAGCTCGGCCATCGGTTAATCGATAGACGGTCTCCGGATGTAACAGCTGTACCAGATCTGCTGCTCTATTTTTAACATCGGCAAGGCGGTATGCACTGGGCAGGGGAAGCGGGTAGCTGTGGAGTTCCCGCTCGGTAAAGCCCTTGATCCGGTCACGGGTATTGCGAAACAGAACTCTGCCAGTACCGTGACGATCCAATAACAGATCGATGAGCTCTGCTCTCGCGGCCTGTCGCTCTTCTTCTAGCAGCGCCTGATCACCCAAGCCCTGTAGGAACGGGATAGCCTGATCCTCGCCGAGCGTTTTCAGTAACTGGGCAGTGGCGGCCTCACTCAGCGCCTCTTCTGACAGCAACTGCGTCACGGCATCGGCAACCGGCTGATAACCCTCTTCTTCTTTTCCAAAAGCTGCCAGACTGAAAAAACGGTCTGGATCGAGCAATCTCAAACGGGCAAAGTGCCCGGAACACCCCAGCTGTTCCGGTGTGGCGGTGAGCAGCAGGACACCTGGAATACGGGCGGCCAGTGCTTCAATCGCTCGGTAGGCAGGGCTGGCGTTCCCCTCTCGCCACTCTAGGTGATGGGCTTCGTCGACAATCAGGATATCCCACTCCCCTTCTTCTGCCTGTTGTCGTCTTTGTGGATTTTCGGTGAGCAGATCCAGTCCACACAGAATCAGCTGCTCGGCGTGGAATGGGTTGTTCCCCCGGTCTGAAGACTCAATTGCCTGGCAACGCTCCTCGTCAAACAGACTGAAGTGGAGATTAAAGCGCCGTATCAACTCCACCAACCATTGGTGCAACAGCGGGCTAGGAACAACGATCAACGCCCGGCCTGCACGCCCTGTCAGTAATTGCCGATGCAGAATCAGGCAGGCTTCAATCGTTTTGCCCAATCCAACCTCATCTGCCAGCAGTACCCGGGGGGCGAGGCGCATTCCCACTTCATGGGCAATATAGAGCTGGTGCAGGAGAAGTTCCGTGCGGGCACCGCCAAGGCCGATAAGTTCAGACTGTTCCAGTCTCTGCCGCTGCTCAAGGGTCTGGTGGCGCAGTTCAAACCACCGGTTACTGTCCAGCTGACCGGCAAACAGCCGTTCCTGGGGACGGCCGAATTGAATAAAATTGCTGAGTTCACCCTCGGGAAGTACGGCTTCCACGCCATTCTCCCTAAGACCGGAGTAGGTCAGCAATCCATTATGCTCCGCCACTGAGTGAACCTGAAGCTTCCAGCCTTGATGACTCTCTGCCAAGTCACCCGGCAGAAACTGTACCCGGGTCAGCGGGGCGTTATCCTTCGCGTAGGTACGGAGTTCACCACTGGCCAAGAATAACAGGGTGAGGGTGCGGCCCTCAGTCTTTGTCAGGGCGCCAAGGCCGAGATCTGGCTCAGTATTGCTTATCCAGCGCTGCCCCGGGGTAAACTGCTGTTCGGCCATCTGTTTTGAGTGGGTTTGTTAGATATGGGGCCGGAAGGATAATCATTTCTTTGCCTTGAGAGAAGCAATGATTTGGATTTAGTTGAAGTATCCGGGTAAAAAGCCTGGGGATTGACAAAAATCATTGGGTTAACTTTATTGGCTAATGTTATTATTCGTTGACTTTTTATTGGCGAAGCCCTGTTTTTGGCGGCGCACGCAAAAGAAAACAACTAAGGGAGGTAATTCGAAATGAAAACCATTGCAATGGTCGCAGGTGCTGCTCTGCTTTCACTGGGTCTTGCTGGTAACGTTCTTGCCGGTGGCGCTGATCTTTATAAGACCAAGGCTTGTTTCTCATGCCATGGTGCAGATGCTGAAACACCGATTATGCCGACTTACCCCAAGCTGGCCGGTCAGAATGCCATTTATGCCTTTAATCAGATGAAGGATATCAAGAGCGGCAAACGTAATAATGGCCAGACCATAGTTATGAAGGGCATTGTTGCAGCCATTTCCGATGCTGAGCTGAAGGAAATCGCCGACTGGCTTGCCACTCTGTGATCTGAAATTCACCTTGTCAAGGACGCCGGAGCTGATAATCAAGTTCCGGCGTTTTTGTTTCTGTTATTCGTGCTTTAATCCCGTCCAGTCTATGGTCTGATTCTCATGCTCTGGGTAGCAATAGGGCGTCATCCGTCATTATCAGCTTGAAATATTCCCGTGTTTATTCAAACAGATATTGCGGAGCTATAAACGGGTTAAATACCATGGTCACTGGGTGATATACCTCGGTAAGAGGGTGTATACCTGCGTTTATGGTGGGAAAACCGGTTAATCGCTTTCGACAGTGCTGTTGATCGCTATCAATGGCCCTATCCTCTGATTGTTTTAGCATGTCATTTTTTTGTTTGCAGGAGTGTTGAGTGGGTAAATCCAGTCTGAAACTTTGGATTGCAGCGAGTCTTCTTTTCGTCATGGCTGCTACCATGGCTGTTTATAAAGTCTGGCCTCTATTACATCCAGAGGTGGTTCATTTGGCTCCACTGGATCCAAATTGCGATCTCCGTGCCGGTCCCTGTACCGGGGTTTTGCCGGGTGGTGGCCGTATTACCTTCGGGATAAAGCCGGATACCATACCCTTGATAGAGACTCTGGAGCTGGACGTCAGGGTGGATGGAATCAAGGCCAGTAGTGCTGAAATTGATTTTGTCGGCGTAGACATGAATATGGGTTTTAACCGGCCAAAGCTGTCAGCGGCAGGCGAAGGGCGTTTTTCCGGTCAAGGAGTATTGCCGGTCTGTGTCAGGAAAGCAATGGAGTGGGAAGCTCGGGTGCTGGTCAAGACCAATGAGGGTCTGGTGGCTGCGCCATTTCGTTTCATCACGGTCAATCCCGATGCGACCTTTCCGGGCAAGTGAGGGGCGTGATGAGTAAGCGTCCCGCACTGACCGGATTGATTATTGCCCTGGTAGCTCTTCTGTTGTGGCTTACGCTGTTCTGGGAGCCAGCAATTGAAAGCCCGGGTGGTCTAGCTATAGAGATTGAAGCGATGCCCCGGGGCGAAGATTTTGTTCTTCAGTCTCAAGATGGACCAGTTACCCTGGAGGCTCTTAAAGATAAGGTGGTCGTGCTCTATTTTGGCTATACCTGGCGTCCGAATATCTGTCCCACCAGCCTGTTTTTTTGAGTCTGGCCCTCAATGAGTTAACAGATGCAGAGCCTCTTTATCAGTATCGATCCAGAACGGGATACGCTGGAGAGATTGAAGAATGATGGTGAATACTTCCATCCGAATATCAAAGGAGTTACCGGGACTCCGGATCAGTTGAAAGATGTAGAAAAGCGCTATGGAGCGGCCTATAGCATAGTGAAATTAGGCGTCTGCCACAGACTACGTAGTGGATCACACGGCAGAGCTTTACATTATTGATCAGCAAGGTCGGCTGATAAAAAAACTGGCTCATGGTACCCGCCGGAAGAGATATTTTCGGTTCTTCGGGGAATGTTAGATGAAAAAAATTAATCTTTGAAGTCGAGGGAAGAGAATGAAAATAACATCTTTGCTGTGGCTATCTGCACTAAGTCTGATGAGTGCCTACACTCCCGTTATGGCTGATACGGCCGCCAGCGTAGTGACGGTGGAAGGTGCTTATATTCGAGCGGTACCGCCGGGATAGCCGAACAGTGCCTCTTTTCTGATTTTGACCAACAAATCATCCCGAGATCATGCTCTGGTTTCGGCTGAAAGCAATATCTCAAATGTGGTTGAACTGCACACTCATGTGCATGACAAGGGCATGATGCGGATGCGCCGGATAGAGCAGATCGTTATTCCTGCTGGTGGGAATGTCAAACTGCAGCCGGGGGGCAATCATGTGATGCTGATCGGTCTGAAACAGATACCGATGCCTGGCGATAGTGCAGAGCTGACGCTTGTGTTTGAGGATGGCAGTAAAATCACCTTGTCCGTCCCGGTGCGTAAGCTGCAGATGAAGATGATGAAGGGCGGCATGGATAGTATATAGCATCGTCATAAGATCACCTGATTACCTATCAAGCTCAGCTATTGCTCAGCCGAATTGTGGGCTGTAGACTCGAATGGCACTTACTATAGTGCTGCCAAAATAATACGAATTATCGTTAATATAAAAACAACAGCACATAACGCCCCTGTAACCTAATGAATCCAAGGTAATTATGTTTCTTGCGTCATAGCTGAGTTTCATAGGTAATCAGGTAGAATTATAACTGAAAGTGTTGTTTGAAGGGAATTGAGAAAGAGCGGGGTATCTGGTTGATTTGTTGTTGCGAGACATCAAAACAACCCCACCATGAGTTAAGAATAACGTTGTTAAGCTGGCAGGTCGAGATACGATTATCGATCCGCTGACAGAGTTGCCGAGAAGCGGTGCGGAGCAGTTGATCTACTAGGCGGTGGAAGCCGAGCTGCTGGAGCTGTTGGCGGAGCACGTCGAGCGACGGACAGAGGATGGCAAGGCGGGTGTGGTGTGTAATGGTCACCTGCCAGCTCGTAAACTGCAGACAGGATTGGGGCCGGTCACGGTCAAGATCCCCAAAGTTCGCGCGAAGACCGGCGAGCCGGTAACGTTCCGATCAGCTCTGGTGCCGCCGTATGTACGCAAGACGAAGTCACTGGAAGCGGCGCTGGCGTGGCTCTACCTGAAGGGGATTTCCAGTGGAGAGATGGGTGAAGCCCTGAAAGTGCTGGTGGTTCCGGATGCAACAGGCTTGTCGGCCGGCAGGGTATCGCATCTGAAGCAGGTCTCGGCAGAAGAATATCGGAGCTGGTGCGAGGAGCGCCTGGATAAGGACCATTGGGTGTATGTGTGGGCAGACGGTGTCTACAGCGGACAGAGAGCAGAGCAGACGAAGCTGTGTGCCCTGGTGGTGATCGGCGTGAATGAGCGTGGTGAGAAGCATTTTCTGGCAATTGAGGATGGTGTACGGGAGTCCACACAGAGCTGACGGGAGGTACTGTTGAAACTGAAGTCACGCGGACTGACCCCGCCAAAATTGGCGATCGGTGACGGTGCCATGGGATTCTGGGCTGCGCTGGAGGAAGTGTATCCGGAGACGCGCCAGCAGCGCTGCTGGATGCACAAGACCATGAACGTGCTGAACTGCCTGCCAAGGTCAGCTCAGCCGAAAGCGAAGCAGGCACTGCATAACATCTGGCAGTCGGAGACCCAGGCCGATGCGGAAAAGGCCTTTGATCTGTTTATCAAAACGTATGAGCCAAAGTATCCGAAGGCTGCCATCTGTCTGCACAAAGACCGAGAGGAACTGATGGCTTTCTATCGCGTGACGGCATGCTACACATGATGTTCAAACTCGGCCTGTGTGCCGAGAAGACGTGGAGACGATTACGGGGTTTCGATTACCTGGCGAAGGTGATAACCGGAATCAAATTTAAAGAGGGTGTTGAGATAGCAGGAGTCGATCAGGTCGCCGCTTGATTCAACTGGCTAAACACCAGATTTGACTATAACTCAATCAGGTAAGATTATAGCCCAAAGCACCATATACCTAATCTGGGCAGCGACAATAAATGAACGGGTATTTTTTGCATAGCCTGTCGCAATGCCATGCCAGCGTTGAAAAGAGACAGACCTAAATGCTGTGTAACTGCCTGTCATTAAACCCAGACAAGGGAGAGGACAGGCAGCTGATCGACAAGAAGGAGCTCCAGGCGATAGCCCAGGCGGCCGCTAAAAACATCAAAACTGAAGAAGATCTCAACGAGTTTCGGCAAATGCTGACCAGGATCACGGTCGAGGCAGCACTCAATGCTGAACTGACTGATCATCTTGGCTTTGCCAAGCATCAACAATCCGAAACGAGTAATAGCCGCAACGGCACGACCAGCAAGACCTTGCAAACGGAAGATGGCCAGTTTGAACTGGATACCCCGCGAGATAGAGCGGGCAGCTTTGAACCTCAGCTAGTTAAGAAGCACCAGCGTCGATTTACCTCAATGGATGACAAGATCCTCTTCTTGTATGCCCAAGGTATGACAACCCGAGAAATCGTCACGATATTCAAGGAGATGTATGGGGCCGATGTCTCTGCCACACTCATATCCAAAGTCACTGATGCAGTCATCGAACAGGTTGTTGAATGGCAATCTCGCCCCCTGGATGCAATTTAGCCTATTGTTTATCTGGACAGCATTGTCGTTAAAATCCGGCAAGACAAGAAAGTGATCAATAAAGCGATTTATCTCGCTCTGAGCGTCAACCTGGAAGGCCACAAGGAATTATTGGGGATGTGGCTGTCGGAGAATGAGGGGGCCTAGTTCTGGCTGAACGTGCTGACAGAGCTTCAGAATCGCGGTGTGAAGGATATTTTGATTACCTGTGTCGATGGCTTAGGAGGCTTTCCTGATGCCATCAAAACGGCTTTTCCGAATATCTAGCTGTGTATTGTGCATATGCTACGGAACTCGATGAAGTACGTGCCTTGGAAAGACTACAAGCCTGTCACGGCTGATTTGAAAAAGATTTACCAGTCCATCACCGAGGAAGAAGCCTTATTGGCGCTGGATAAATTCTCTGACCGGTGGGACAACAAGTACCCCCGGATCAGCCGCTCCTGGCGTGCCCATCGGCAGAATATCAACACGCTGTTCAGCTACCCGGAGGACAAACGAAAAGTGATCTGCACGAACAACACCATTAGCCGCTGAACAGCGTCATTCGCAAAGCGATCAAAAAGCGGAAATTGTTTCCAACCGATGACTCGGCAAAGAAGGTAATCTATCTGGCAATCCAGGCCGCATCGAAAAAGTGGACAATGCCGATCCGTCATTGGAAACCAGCACTGAATAGATTTATGATTGAGTTCGAAGAACGCTTAGCGGAATATATTCAACCCTGGCTGTTACATAGAAAACTTTACAGGCTCGTTGAAAATGTAGAAACGCGTTCTTAAACCAAATATACTAACTTAGTCAGATGCTTGTCATATTCTCGCTGCTCTTTTCTACCCCTCTTCGGTGGAACAACGGCACTCATGTCCTGTGATTTTGCCTTCTCTAATATCTCTTGTGTATCGTAAGCCCTGTTGTCAGCCAAAAAATGCCTCTAAGCCCATCTAATCAGTGTGCTAGCCTGCGTGCAATCAGCCCGTAAGAATGAATCTGATCAGCATACCATGCGCCTCCACGGCCAAGCGGACTTGGTGTTAACCCCCCTTTTGTACGGCTCATATCTTGATTGTCCTCTACCGCACCTGCTGCATGTGGATGAACTTTGATATGACCGCCATCAATCATCATCCATTCAAAGTCCGGCTCATCAATTATCTGGGACAATAAATCCTTCCATATGCCTTTATCACGCCAGCGACAAAAGCTCCGATGGGTGTTCTTCCAATCACTATAATCAGGTGGTAAGTCGTGCCACGGCGCACCTGTGCGTAAAATCCAGAATACCGCATTGAGAAACAAACGGTTATCTTTAGCTATGCCATCGTGCATCCCTTTTTTGCCCTGCAAGGGATGGTGGTAGTAGTTCACTATTAAACTCACTCAGGACACTATCTAGGACAGCTCCTAATTTTTTAATGCTTTTAATGCTTTTAATGCGCTGATGCGATTTTTATCAGCTGAATTTAGTGTTAAAGGAACCTCTAAAAACCCGACAATAGCCAATAGATCTCTAGCAAATCTGGAGAGCCCCGTATCTTCACACTCATTATTTCTGGCAACATCCGTACCACACCTCGCTTCATCCGGCCAGCCACACCAATCTCCACGCCAGCCCTGATTTGCCCGATGCTACACACTGTCCTGCTGGGCAAACACGTGCTCAACTCGAGCCGGAACGCTTGATCGCTTTCGGTTTGGCTCTTGCTTCCGTTCATTCAAGAGGCGTTTGCGTGTCGGCTTGCGATGAATCTGACTGTGGTAATACGCACCCGGTAAAGCGACTTCCCGTTCTACACTGTGGTAAGCAGAATCGGCCCAGACACTTCTATTACTGTTGTTCTCATCCAGCAATTCCTCCAAGACCTGGCTATCATGAACTTCGGCCGATGTGATGGCGTACTTGCGAATCTATCCTGATGTGGTTTTTGTACCCATAGTGGGTTTTGCCATGCTTCATGGTCCAGCGTGCTGCAACATCCTTCTGACTGCGTTTGTTATCACCCCATGCCTCGGGGCTATCCCCGGCTTTGATCTGCCTATTTTCCTCTCGTGTTGGGTACTGGAACGATAGCAGCATCTACAATCTGTCCCTTGCGAGCACTGAAGCCTGCTGCATCAATCTGGATCAATAGCTCTGAAAAGAGTTTATCAACAAGGCCCCGTTCTTTCTGGCGCTCACGATATACCCAAACTGTTTTAGCATCGGGTACCTTACCTTCCGGGCTCAGCCCAGGAAAACGACAAAAGCTATAGCGCTCCCGAATTTGGAACTCTGCTTGATCACCGGACAGATTGAACAAATGCTGTAGGACCAACACCTTGAACATCAGTACCGCATCGTAAGGTGGGCGCTCACCTTTACCGGGATCACTGTTTTTATAAACTGAGCCCAGCAATACTCGAAAAACCTCCCAGTCTACGGTCCTTTCCAGCTTTGGCAGCGGGTCTCCCAGTTGCTCAAGGAGTTCAAGTCTGTCTTGATGATCAAAAAACTCGGTTGCATGATTTTTATCGGTTGGTTGAATTGGCTACTATTATCACTAATTGAAGGTCTTTCAGAGGCTCCCCTTAGTTAACCAGAAACAGGATCAGGGAAGCGGAAACTTAAGAACCCACAATTGTCACGAGGTGTATACCAGGATAAAAAACGTTTAAAGTGTACTCTGGACAACGAGTATCGGTACCTGAAACCTGAATTGAAAAAATGAAGCTGATCAGTGACAAAGAAGCCTGGGAAGGTGAAGCCGACTGCATGAGTTGCCCCCTGCGCAACTCAGTGCTGTTTGCTGGCCTGGATAAAGATGATTTTGATAAAATCCATAAGCCTATCGACCTCTATACGCTTCCTACGGGCTCGACCCTTTACCGTGCCGGAGACAAGGGAGATCATCTTTTCACCATATGCAGTGGTGTACTGAAGCTGGTTCAGTACCTCCCGGATGGCACCCAGCGCATTGTCCGACTGGTGCGCTCCACCGATGTCACCGGCCTGGAAACGATGCTGGGACAAAACTACCAGCACGATGCCGTGGTGCTGCAACCGACACAGGCCTGTGGCCTGCCAGTCAGCGTGGTTCAGGCACTCTCCCAGAGCAGCCCAAAACTCCACAAGGAGCTGCTTAGCCGATGGCAAAAAGCACTCGAAGAGGCAGATGCCTGGCTGACCGAGCTCTCAACCGGTTCCGCCAAACAGCGGGTTGCCCGCCTGCTACTGAGGCTAGTCCGTAACAAGGAGGCAAGCGAGTGTGAACTCTTCTCCCGTGAGGATATGGGCGCCATGCTGGGCGTCACCACTGAAACCGCCAGCCGCACTATTGCTGAATTCAAACGGCAGAGTCTGCTGATTGAAACCAGCCCCAACCACTTCCTACTGGACATCCGAAACCTCGGGCATATTGCTGAGGATTGACCAGAATGTCCCAGTGCAACCGTTGGGCATTGAGATATTTCAATGCCATCTGAACTTCCAGCACTTATCCTCTGACCTTCAGAACATTGGCTGGAAGGTAATCCTGCCTCTGTGGATTGACAGGAGTTAGGTATGAAGCAAGCGTTGCTACAGGAGAGATACCCCCTTTTCTCCCTCGACATCGAGAAGTCGGAAACCGATTATGAAAGCGTCTAAGGAGGTCATCGCTTATCTGAAGAGCCTCATTGATGAGCACAAAGTTGCAAAGTTCATTGCCATCTTCGACCATTACAAGCACACCAAAAACCTAGAAGACGGTCAAATCAGTGAGGATATCCTAGATGGCCAGAACATCATCTTCTGTTTTGGCATTACTCTTCCGGAGCCGCAGGTAATGGCGGTCCGCCCCCGGTCAATCGGTGTTGTAGAGCTCAAGGAGAGTTTTCTTATCACCTTCATGGAAGCACCCATGCCGATAGCAAATGTCGCCATGGAGGAATGGGCCAAGTCGATAAAAACATCAGACTAACCAGATTCTTTGCAAGCACCCACCAGAGAGAGAATATGAAAATCGGCATTACTAGTCAGAACTTCCGCACCATTACCGGCCATGCGGGAAAAACCCGGCGTTTCCTGATCTATGAAGTAACTGATGCCAATTCAGTGAAAGAGATAGACCGCCTCGATCTGCCAAAAGAGATGGCGATGCACTCCTACCGCTCTGCGAAGCCTCATCCAATCACTGCTGTGGATATTCTCATTACCGGTGGGTGCGGAGAGGGCTTTCTCCGTCGTATGGGCTCAATGGGAGTCCAGGTAATAGCCACTGCAGAGAAAGATCCCCTCGATGCCATTCAGACTCTCATTGCCGGAGAGGCACTGCCACCACCGGAACCGCATGACCATTGAGCGTTCGCATGCGTCGGCAAAAGATGCATAGCGCCGAATCGCTCTGTGTTCTCATTTTTTATCCGTGCTTCAGAATTGAAGCCGCCCTGGCGCTAAAATCCGGTGTGCAAATCTACCCAACTCACAGAGCCCGCAATTAACTCTCTTCAGATGGTCTCAGCAGATGCAATCCAGGTCGATTTAAAGTATCCTTCCCGTTAAATACACCACGCGATCTCCCCTTATGGTGCCTCGCTTACTCACTTTGCTGGCACTCCTCTTCCTTCTGCTCACGGGTTGTGCCAGCAATGCCCATTACCCGGTCAATCCACCACTGGCCCGATTTGATGGCCCACGTACCATTCCCAATCTGGCAGCAAAAAACAACGGGCAGATTCTATTGGCGCTGACCTTTTCCGGTGGTGGCAGCCGAGCTTCAGCCCTCTCCTATGGCGTACTGGAAGAGCTGGCCAATACGCCATACGGTCCAGGTAAAGGACAGCAGGATACATTGCTATCCGAGATCGATATGATCTCCGCCGTCTCCGGCGGCAGTATTACAGCGGCCTATTTTGGCCTCTATGGCAATCAGCTGTTCAGGAATTTCAAACATGAGTTTCTCGAGAGAGATGTCACCAGAGAATTGAGGAACATGCTGATCTCACCGGAGACACTCTCCCGGCGTAGCTCGGACACTTTTGGCTCAGGCGACATTCTGGATGAGTATTTTCGTCAGCGGCTCTTCGGTACCGCTCCACTGCGCGAACTGGTGGACAACAACGGGCCCTTTGTTCAGGTCAATGCCACCGATCTGTTCAAGGGGAGTCGATTCGATTTTACCGCGGAACAGTTTGCACTGATCTGCTCCGATGTCGGTGGTTTCCCGGTATCCCGAGCGGTGGCAGCATCCAGTGCCGTACCTATCATTTTTTCCCCAATCACCCTGGTCAACCGCGCAGGAAGCTGCAACTATACGCCGCCGGAATGGCTCAACCAAGGACTTCAGGCCAAGGGAAAAAACAACCGGCTCTACCGTGCAGCCTCACAACTCAATATCTATCTTGATCAGGCGGCACACCCCTACATCCACCTGCTGGATGGTGGCCTCGCCGACAACCTGGGACTGCGCGCGATCATGGACCGAATTCTGGTGGAAGATGGTCTCTGGAGCACCCTCAATCGCTTCAACCAGCAGGATGCCAAGCATATCGTGCTGATCATCGTCGATGCCTCGGCCCTGCCCCCTTCGGAATGGGAACAGTCAGACACATCACCGCCACTCTCCGCCATACTGGATGCGGCAACCACGGCGCCCCTGGCCAATTACAATTTTGAGACCGTGGAATATATGCGCAGCAATCTGCCTGAATGGACCAACGAGGTAAAGCAAGCGCGCTGCAAAAACAACAGAAACTGCGTAGCCCCGAAGTTCTATTTTATTCAGTTGCATCTCGAAGATATCGCCAATCCTAGGACAAGAAAACGCCTCACCTCGGTCCCAACCGACTTTTCCCTGCCACCGGGTATTGCAAATGAGCTGATCAGTACCGGCCATCAGTTGCTACAGAATCACCCTGAGTACCAGCGGTTATTGAAAAATATCCACGAAAACAGATAACAGCAAAATTTATTTGTAAGTTCTCAATAAGGTTGCGTGCGATAAAGAGCATAGCACTACTACTTCCAAGAGACGCTGTGAATAGATCCCTGGCCGCTTCCGGCATACTGCCTTATGCGACACATGGGTATAACCTTACACTGCGTACGCTTGAAAGCGGCATCCCTGTCGCCAGCACTCGGCACAAACCCTCTCATCAATGTTTGTACGGTGTTATAGAGAAATTACAGCGACATCTCGAGATCATCCATTATCTTGACCAGACCAGCCTGGGCGCAGGCTTCATCTATTTTTCCTGATGGGGCACCGCTGACACCCACGCCACCCAGGAGATTTCCGCCTGCCTGTATCGGCACACCGCCATCGGACATCAGCAAACCCTGCACCCGACCGATAGGCGTTTTGGCCTGAGCACCAAGACCTGACGTCTTGGCGTTGAAATTAGCAGCCGTATAGGCTTTCTGACGACTGATCATCAGCGTGATAGTAGGAGCAAGCGTATCGCGCAATGTCACCTGCACGGTACCATTGCGATCCACAACGGTTACGCCAATCTGAATCCCCTCTTTTCGGCAGGCTTCGACCGCCCCCTGGGCAATGGTCAGGGCTGACTCCATGGTCAGACGTTGAACCATCAACATCATTGGAGCATCTTCGTCTGCCATTAAGGTGAATGGCATTGCACATAAAACGGCCAGGGCCACGACTTGCTTAATCATATTGGTTCCTCCTGTGGGAACTTGGAAACAAACAGCCACATCATTTATTAAGGAGCCTCTGATTAATTCTGGATCGGACGGATGACGAGTTGAAATCTTCCGGATCAAGGCGAAAATTGTGGTAATAGCTGGCTATTACCAAGATTTTCAACACAGAGCCGGGAGATTTCAGCCATCAGACACCGATTCATGAATTGATCAGAGGTTCCTTAAGTGTTGTGGTGGCTAAAAAACTATCCGCTCAAACATACGCGGATGGAAATACAAAGAGATCATGTATTGTTAAAAGACGATTCGCTCTCTTTGCAGCAAAAAACCTGCTCCGGTGGATTATATTGACTGAATTCTGAACAACTACTCTGGACTATGTTCAGCCATACAGGTAGTGATCGATTACATACTGCTGCACAATCTGTTGAAACTCCCGGGCGATACCCTCTCCTTTCAGTGTCACGGTCTTCACGCCGTCTTCATATACAGGGGCAACCGGAGTCTCTCCCGTGCCGGGGAGGCTGATGCCAATATTGGCATGCTTGCTCTCACCAGGGCCGTTGACGACACAACCCATTATCGCAACGGTCATCGCCTCCACACCTGGGTACTGATCTTTCCATAGAGGCATCTGCTCCCGCAGATGAGACTGGATGTCCATCGCCAGCTGTTGGAAGAAGGTACTGTTGGTACGTCCACAGCCAGGACAAGCTACTACCATCGGAGTGAACGACCGCAGCCCCATGGACTGCAGAATCTCCTGGGCTACCACCACTTCTTGAGTGCGGGCACCCCCCGGCTCCGGGGTCAGCGAGATGCGGATGGTATCGCCTATATCCTCTTGCAGCAGCACCGCCAGTGCCGCCGTGGATGCCACGATACCTTTCGACCCCACACCCGCTTCAGTAAGACCCAGATGCAGGGCATAATCACAGCGGCCGGCCAGCTCCCGATAGACGCCGATCAGATCTTGCACGCCGCTCATTTTGCATGAGAGGACGATCCGATCCCGGCCCAAACCAAGCGCTTCAGCGCGCCGGGCATTATCCAGGGCAGAGACCACCATAATCTCCCGGATCACCTCATCGCTGTCGAGAGGCTGCTCCCGGCGTGAGTTCTCATCCATCAGGCGTGCCACCAGCTCCTGATCCATACTGCCCCAATTAACGCCGATACGGACAGCTTTATCGTAGCGACAGGCCATCTCGATCATCAGGGCAAATTTCTCGTCACGCTTTACACCCCGCCCGACATTACCCGGGTTGATCCGGTACTTCTCCAGCGCCTGGCCGCATTCAGGGTATTTTTGCAGGAGCTTATGGCCGTTGAAGTGAAAATCGCCGATCAGGGGGATCTTACAGCCGGCCTTTTCTAATCCGTCACGTATCACTGGGACGGCCCTGGCCGCCGCCTCGGTGTTCACCGTCAGACGCACCAGCTCCGACCCGGCTCGGCCGAGGGCAAGTACTTGGTCTACCGTGGCTCTTATATCGGCGGTATCGGTATTGGTCATCGATTGGACGGCCACGGGCGCACCGCCACCGACAATCAGGTTACCAACCCTCACGGGGATGGTGGAGTATCTTGCTACCGAATATTCAGACATAAGACGCGCGCTCTGTTACCAGCCTACCTAATGCAGCCTAGGAATCTGTCGGATTCAACACTGTTTGGCTGCAAATCCGTGGATGCCGATCAACTTTTCGCTTCAAACGGTTAAACCCGACTCCTAGCTTTTGCATTTCGCCGCAACCCGCAGACGTAACGCATTGAGCTTGATGAAACCACTGGCATCTTTCTGGTCATAGGCACCTGCGTCATCTTCGAAGGTCGCTATCGACTTGTCAAACAGGCTGTTGCTCTCTGATTTACGGCCCACAACCATGATGCCGCCTTTGTAGAGTTTCAGTCTCACTATACCATTGACAGCTTCCTGAGAGTGATCGATTGCCGCCTGGAGCATTTCACGCTCCGGACTCCACCAGTAACCATTATAGACCAGCCCTGCATAGCGGGGCATCAGCTCATCTTTCAGGTGAGCCGCTTCCCGATCAAGGGTTAAAGACTCCATGGCCCGATGCGCTTTCAACATGATGGTGCCGCCCGGGGTCTCATAACAACCCCGGGACTTCATTCCGACATAACGGTTCTCCACGATATCGTCACGGCCGATACCATTATCTCCGCCAATTTTATTCAGCGTTTCCAGCACGGTGGCAGGCGTCATCGCCTCGCCGGCGATAGCAACGATATCGCCCTTTTCATAAGTGAGTTCAATATAGGTCGGCTCATCTGGTGCTTGTTCCGGCGAGACAGTCCAACGCCACATATCTTCACCCGGCTCGGTCCAGGGGTTTTCCAAATCATAGCCTTCATAGGAAATATGCAACAGGTTGGCATCCATCGAATAGGGTGACTTTTTACCATCACGCTTCATCTCCACCGCAATGCCATGCTCTTCCGCATAAGCCATCAGTTTCTCACGGGAGAGCAGACCCCACTCACGCCAGGGAGCAATGATCTTCACATCCGGCATCAGGGCGTAAGCACCCAACTCAAACCGCACCTGATCATTGCCTTTCCCTGTAGCGCCATGGGAAATGGCGCTAGCGCCGGTTTCAGCAGCGATCTCCACTAGGCGCTTCGCAATCAGTGGGCGTGCTATCGAGGTGCCCAGCAGATACTCTCCCTCATAGACCGCGTTGGCACGAAACATCGGGTAGACATAATCGCCAACAAACTCCTCGCGCAGATCTTCAATATAGATCTCTTTGATCCCAGCCGCCTCAGCTTTGACCCGCGCTGGCTCTACCTCTTCACCCTGACCCACATCGGCGGTAAAAGTAACCACCTCGCAGCCATACTCACCCTCCAACCATTTGAGGATAATAGAAGTATCCAGTCCACCGGAATAAGCCAGTACGACCTTCTTTACGCCAGACTCTGACATGGAATTTGCTCCGATTATTTACGGCCGCCATAGGCGACCATTTTGTTTTAGACAGAAGGGCAATTATAACGTAATCAACATCCTCCAGAAAACCATAAAATAGGTAGGTAGAGAGCGTATTCAAGGGTGAAACCGGGCAACAAAACTAACGCCTCTGACGCCATCAGCGATTGACAATCGCCTCCACATCCAGATCCCTGAGCCACTCGCCATGAAAATTTATATCAGTGCTGTTGGACTAAGGCTCCGGTTAGTGAAACTGGAAACGGGTTGGCAGTGGTACTGCTTCACCCAATGCCATCACCTCACCACACGAGCATATTGAACAGATTGGCCTCTGCATCGGGTACCAGAGATCACGAATGTACTTCTGATCGTCGGGGTTGGTGACTCGGAAACAGATAAAACTGCCGCATTGGGCAAGCACGGTTTCAGGCAACTCATGGGGACGCTGGCTGACCACCGCCAGGCCGACACCGTATTTTCGACCCTCTTTTAGCGATACGCTCCATGGAGCGCCGGGTTCCTTCATGCTGTGTACCCTCTGCACGTGGGATATAGGCGTGAGCCTCCTCGCACACCAACAGAATCGGAAACTCCCGGTTATTGGGGTTCCAGTAGTTGAACTCAAAGGCCAGTCGCCCTATCTGGGCTGTTACCGTCGGTCTGACATCAAAAGGCACGGCACTGAGGTCGATTACCATGATCTACCGCCGAGGCTCTTTCAGGCCAACAAACTCCCGCAACAGATCAACCAAGGAATCGGATGACTTGCGCTTTTTTGGTTTAAACAGAAAATCGTAGCGGACATCATTGAAGCGACTCTGCATCTTGATCAGGGAGTCATCAAACTGGCCATAGAGCAGCCCCTTGACCTTGCCGAAATCAGTCACCTGTTCATTGGCCCGCCTGAACTGCTGAAACAGCTCGGAGAGAGAAAAATAGACCGGGGAATCAATAGAGAGGTTGGCATTCTCCATCCCCTTATTGGCTTTGCGGCGCAGCACCAGTAGAACTTCCCGTAAAAAAGCCATCTGTGTGGAGGCTTTTTCATCGCTCCGGTCAATCAGCAGATCCACCAGCTCGCCATAGGTCAACAGCCAGTAGGGAATATCCGACTCCCTTGCGTCAATGCAGTGATAGTCACCCTCATTGAATGCGGATTGGGCGACCCATCGCTATCCCGCCAAACATATTCACCATGCAGCTCAAGCAAGACCACATAGGCATGAGGCATGGTTTTCACCGTGCGCTGCAACATACCTGATTTACCGGTGCCTAACTGTCCCAGTATCGCCATATGGCGACCAAACAGTGTGGTGGAATTGAGAACAGACGCCCATACTTGTCATCGGCGGCAGATATCCCAGCTCAGACCCCATGGAACTTTCTGAACGGCACATCAACTTCATCCGGCTAGATAAACATGCGCCTCTGCGCCCGGTGTTGGATAATGAATAACACCACGGTGAAAGCCTCGGTCCTTTCCTTACCCAGCTCACCCAGGGGGATCAGCGTCAGTAGACCGCGGGGAGGTGTTGAGCACGCATCATCTTCCAGAACTCAGCCGGTAACCATGGCCACCTCAAAGCCACGCTGTTTAACCATGACATAGGTGCCAATCTGGCCAACGGCAATATTCACCCCACCCGCGTTGATTAACGGAAAGCCTTCTGTCTCTCTCTGGTCCAACACTGCAGTCATGGCACTCTCATGACCCTGTGTAATCCTTCCGATTAATGTTTCTGCTTTCATCATCGTCATGGCACCCGCTCCATTATCAATTACCCATGGATTATCCCATTTTGCAGAAAAAAGTGGGACAACCTACCCAGAACTAGGCACAGAGGAGCGCGCCAGGATTTCGTTGCAGACAGAAGTGGAGTCCGATATCACTTAATCGGGAAAAATTACTGAGGCTTGCCACCAAGGAAACCGGTTAGAGCGGTAATAAATGCATCCGGTTGTTCAGCATAGACCCAATGGCCTGCACCCGGGACCGTGCGCAGGCGCATATAGGGAAAATATCGGCTGATCGACTGGCTGTGCTCAGCCAGTACATAATCCGATTCATTGCCATGGATAAAGAGTGTCGCCCCCAAATATTGAGCCCCTGGGGAGGTTTCAGGAAAACTGAGAATCCGCTCCATGCCACTCAGAAGGGCATCCAGGTTAACCCGCCATGACCACTCCCCGTTCCGCTGCTGTAGGTTTTGCAACAGATACTGGCGTAACGACACACCATCCAGGTAGCCGGCCAGAGCGGCATCGGCCTCTTCTCGCTGCTTCAGGTTGTTGAGATCAATTGCCAACAAGCCTGCGTAAATGGTATCAAAGCGATTTGGGTAAGCCACCGGTGCAATATCCACAACGACCAGCTTGGCCACTTTTTCCGGCTGTTCCAGAGCAAGCCACATGGCCACTTTCCCACCCATACTGTGACCAATCAGCACAACGGAATCCAGGCCATGCTCATCTATCAAATCCGCCACATCCCAGGCCAATGACGGATAACCCACATCCTCTGAATGAGAGGATCTTCCATGGTTACGAAGATCGGGAACAATCAGATGATGATTGGCTTCCAGCTTCCGCGCAATGCCATGCCAGTTGGCCGAAGAGCCCAGCAGGCCATGGAGCAGAATCAGTGTTGGATTGCGCTCGTTATAGCGCCCGTACTCCCGGTAAAATAACCCCACGCTCACCATAAATCGGTTACTTGGCGTCCAGCCTGCCGCCTGTCGGAAAGCAGCGAAGATGGACGCAGAGGTCGCAATGATTACAGGTTAAAAAACAAGAAAAGCCTCTGCGTACTCTGCGTCTCTCTGTAAAAAAATTTTGACTGAAAGTAATTACTTTCTCTTCCTTGGCGGCATCAGGTCGGTAATGGTGCCTTCGGCCATTTCAGCCGCGAAACAGATGGTCTCATTCAGCGTTGGATGCGGATGAATAGTCAGGCCGATATCCTCGACATCAGCACCCATCTCCAGTGCCAGCACAGTTTCACCGATCAGCTCACCGGCATTCACACCAACGATACCGGCACCCAGAATACGCTTGGTTTCAGGGTCGAACAACAGCTTTGTCATACCCTCTTCGCGTCCAATACCCAATGCACGGCCTGAGGCAACCCAAGGAAATGCACCCTTCTCATACTCGATACCCTGAGCCTTGGCCTCTGTCTCGGTAAGACCCATCCAGGCCACTTCCGGATCGGTGTAAGCCACGAAGGGGATAGTCAGCGGATCAAACAGCGCATGCTGACCTGCAATCACCTCGGCGGCCACTTTTGCTTCATGGGTCGCCTTGTGGGCCAGCATAGGGTTACCCACAACATCGCCGATAGCGTAGATATTCGGCACGTTGGTCTGCATATGCTGATCAACCGGGATGAAACCACGCTCATCGACATCCACGCCAGCATGTTCCGCTCCGACCAGTTTGCCGTTGGGCAGACGCCCCACCGCCACCAGAACCTTGTCGTAAATCTCAGGCTTCTCAGGGGCATTTTCACCCTCAAGGAACACCTTGAGCCCGCCTTTCTGCACCTTTATTTCTGTCACTTTGGTCTGCAGCATGATGTTGTTGAATTTGGTTTTCAGCCGCTTCTGCAGCGGGCGCACGAGGTCAGGGTCACAACCCGGGATCAGATTGGATTGAAGCTCAACCACATCGATCTGACTGCCCAAAGTACTGTAGACCGTACCCATCTCAAGTCCAATAATGCCACCGCCCACCACCAACATTTTCTTTGGCACATCTTCCAGTGCCAGGGCGCCGGTAGAGTTGATCAGCCGCGGATCATCATTGGGAAAACCGGGAATCTCCACCGGACGTGAGCCACAAGAGATAATGGCGTTATCAAACTCAATGAATTTGTGCCCATCTACGGTCTCGACACCGATGCGATTCGGAGATTCAAATTTGGCCCAGCCATGAATCACCTGAATTTTTCGTTGTTTGGCCAGAGCCGCCAGACCCTGAGTCAGGCGATTGACCACTTTATCCTTGCCAGTGCGCAGCTTATCCAGGTCCACCTTGGGCTTGCCGAAGCTGATACCCATATGCTCCATCTCTGCTGCCTCGTTGATAACATCCGCCGCATGCAGTAACGCCTTTGAAGGGATGCAACCAACATTGAGGCAGACACCGCCCAGGCTTGCATGGCGTTCAATCAGTACCGTTTTCAAGCCCAGATCAGCCGCACGAAATGCCGCCGTGTAACCACCGGGGCCAGCGCCAAGCACCACCACTTCAGCATGCATATCGGCCGTTCCTTTCACTGCACTGGAGACCGGTGCCACACAGGGCTCATTCTTCACACCCATAGATTCACCCTCTGCCAGAATCATCATCAGAATAGTGCCATCCTGTGCTATTTTATCGCCAACCTTGACCTTGACCTCCTTCACCACACCCGCGTGGGGGGAGGGAATGCTCATGGTCGCCTTATCACTCTCCAGGGTAATCAACGGATCCTCCACCTGCAGCTTATCGCCGACGGAGACCAATACTTCGATGACATCCACTGACTCGAAATCACCAATATCAGGAAGGGTGACTTCAACACTATTGCTCATTTTCTTTCCTTAACTTTGAAGGGACCTGGTCCAAAGCATTTTATTTAAGCCGAAATCTCTATTCGAATGTCACCCGTCATTCCGGTCTGCGCCAGGGTGACAGTAATTTCAGCCTACATAAGTACTGCTCCAGAGTTTAGTCCATTTAGTAACTCTAGTTGCCGACCCAAAAGATTAGCCTATTGATCAATAAAATCAACTTATAAATCCATTAGATATCCACCTGAATATCACTATTTTTTTATAAGTTAGAGACTACAACAGCAAACGGCGAATATCTGACAGCAATCCGGCAAGCAACACGGTAAACCGGGCAGCCTGCGCACCATCGATTACCCGGTGGTCATAAGAGAGTGAGAGTGGCAACGTAAGGCGGGGCTGGAACGCATTACCATCCCACACGGGTTTCATGGATGAGCGTGAGACACCAAGAATGGCCACCTCCGGCGCATTGACGATGGGGGTGAATGCCGTGCCGCCGATCCCCCCCAGACTGGAGATTGAAAAACAGCCTCCCTGAAGATCGGATGGCATCAGTTTGCCGTCCCGGGCACGACCGCTGACACCGACCAACTCTCTGGCCAGATCATAGATGCCCTTTTTATCCACATCCCGGATCACCGGCACCATTAAGCCATTGGGGGTATCCACCGCCACGCCAATATGGAAGTATTTTTTGTAGACTAGGCTCTCGCCATCCTGGCTCAACGAGCTGTTAAAGTCAGGTATCTGCTGCAATGCACCGACACAGGCCTTCATCAGAAAGGGCATGAAGGTCAGCTTGACATCCTGCTTGGCAGCTACCCCTTTCTGCTCCTGCCTGAACGCTTCCAGCTCTGTTATATCCGCCTCATCAAACTGGGTGACGTGAGGAATATTCAGCCAACAGGCACTCAGATGGGCGCCACTGATCTTCTTGATCCGGCTGAGGGGTCTCTCCTCTACCTCGCCAAAAGCAGAATAATTAACGCTGGGGATAGCCGGTAACTGTAGAGGACCGGTTGATATCTGACCGGTTCCGCCACTCAACGCCTTCTTTATGAAGTTCTGTACATCATCTCGGGATACACGCCCCTTGGGACCGTTTCCTTTCACCTGCAACAGGTCCACACCCAACTCCCGGGCAAACCGGCGTACTGAAGGACTGGCATGGGCTTTTGCCCCAGGTGCATCTGAGGGCCGGACCAGGACAGGCGGTTGTTTCACCTGCTTTTCTCCCGGCAGCCGGTGCTCAATCTTCTCACTTGGCGCAGGTGCCTGCGCCGTCTCAACCTCTTCCGCAGCGGGAGGAGGTGGCGCATTTTTGGAATGGGCCTCCTCGGCATCGGCACCCTCTTCTGCATCCACCACCAGCAACAGGTCACCTTCACCAATAGTATCCCCAACCTTGATCGCGACCGATTTCACCTCGCCTCCATAAGGGGAAGGGATTTCCATTGTCGCCTTATCGCTTTCAAGGGTAATCAGGGATGTATCGACTTCGACACGGTCTCCCACAGCCACCAGGACTTCAACCACATCCACCCCGGAAAAATCACCAATATCCGGAACCAGGACTCTCTTTTCAGTACCCACTCCGGGCCTCCAGCATTTTCAAATTTTTAATCTCTATGGAATACAGCATCAGACAGTCAGGGGATTGGGTTTTTCAGGATCAATCCGGTATTTCTTGATCGCTTTACTGACTTCAGAAACATCGATCTCTCCCTCATCAGCCAGTGCCCTCAAGGTCGCCAGTACGATGTAATAGCGATTGATCTCGAAGAATTTTCGCAACTGGCTGCGCTGGTCACTGCGGCCATAGCCATCAGTACCCAAAACCTTGAATGAACCGGGAATAAACTGACGAATCTGATCAGCGTAAGAGCGAATATAATCGGTGGCGGCCACCACCGGCCCCTTGCGCTTACCAAGAAGACTCTCCACATAGGAGACTCTTGCCCTCTTCTCAGGATGCAGCATATTCCAACGCTCAACATCCAGTCCTTCCCTGCGCAGCTGATTAAAACTGGTCACACTCCAGATATCCGCAGATACATTGAAATCCTTATCCAGCAGTTCAGCCGCCGCAATTACTTCGCGCAGGATAGTACCGCTACCCATGAGCTGAACACGCTTTTTCTTACGCCTGCCCTCCTTGAGCAGATACATCCCTTTGAGAATACCCGCCTCGGTACCCTCCGGCATGGCTGGCTGCTGATAGTTCTCATTCATCACGGTAATGTAATAGAAGATATTCTCCTGCTCTTGGTACATCCGGCGCATGCCATCCTGAATAATCACCGTCAATTCATAAGCGAATGCGGGATCATAGGAGATGCAGTTGGGGATGGTCGCCGCCTGCAGATGGCTGTGGCCATCCTGATGCTGCAATCCTTCGCCTGCCAGGGTGGTTCGGCCGGCAGTACCGCCTATCAGGAACCCTCTAGCCTGCATATCACCCGCAGCCCAGGCAAGATCACCGATCCGCTGAAAACCAAACATCGAGTAATAGACATAGAACGGGATCATGCTGATCCCGTGGTTACTGTAGGAGGTGGCTGCCGCGATCCAGGAGGACATGGCTCCCGCCTCGTTGATCCCTTCCTGAAGAATCTGGCCTTTCTTATCCTCGCGGTAATACATCACCTGATCAGAATCCACCGGGGTATACAGCTGCCCTACCGATGAATAGATACCCAACTGACGGAACATCCCCTCCATACCAAAGGTACGCGCCTCATCAGGAATGATCGGCACTACGTACTTACCCAGTTCCTTATCTCTGACCAGCGTGGCAAGCAGGCGGACAAACGCCATGGTGGTAGACATCTCTCTATCGCCACTCCCCTCCAGCAGAGGCTTGAAGAAATCCAACCCCGGCACCTTCAGCTTTGGCGCATCGGTGAAGCGCGCGGGAAGATAACCACCCAGCGCCTGCCTGCGCTCCTGCATATATTTCAGCTCTGGGCTGTCTGCCGGTGGCTTGTAAAATGGCGTGGCATTGATCTGCTCATCCGGTATCGGGATATTGAAACGGTCGCGGAACGCCTTCAGTGCCACCTCACCCATCTTCTTCTGGGAGTGGGTTATATTCTGTCCTTCGCCAGCCACGCCCATGCCGTAGCCTTTTACCGTCTTCGCAAGTATTACTGTCGGCTGCCCGGTATGTTTGACGGCCGAAGCATAGGCAGCATAAACCTTATGCGGGTCATGGCCACCACGATTGAGACGCCAGATGTCCTCATCGGTCATGTTGGCGGCCATCTCTTCCACTTCCGGGTATTTTCCGAAGAAGTGCTTTCGGGTGTAGTCACCGCCTTTGGCTTTATAAGCCTGATAGTCGCCATCCACGCACTCTTCCATCCGTTTCAGCAACATACCCTTATTATCCCGCGCAAGAAGAGGATCCCAGTAGCTGCCCCAGACCACTTTGATCACATTCCATCCTGCACCGCGGAACACAGCCTCAAGCTCCTGAATGATCTTGCCGTTACCGCGCACTGGCCCATCCAGCCGCTGGAGATTGCAGTTAACCACAAACACCAGGTTATCCAACCGCTCACGGCCTGCCAGGGAGATAGCCCCCAGCGCCTCGGGCTCATCCATCTCGCCATCGCCCATAAAGGCCCAGACCTTACGGTTTTCGGTGCCCACGATTCCCCGGTCATTGAGATAGCGCATAAACCGGGCCTGATAGATGGCCATCAAAGGCCCAAGTCCCATGGAAACCGTCGGAAACTGCCAGAATCCCGGCATCAGCCAGGGATGAGGATAAGAAGAGAGCCCGCCTCCATCGACCTCCTGCCGAAAACTGTAAAGCTCCTCTTCACTGATGCGTCCTTCCAGATAAGCGCGAGCATAGATTCCCGGAGCAGAGTGGCCCTGGAAAAAAACCAGATCGCCATCCTGTGACTCATTACGTCCCCTGAAGAAATGATTGAACCCCACATCAAACAGCGTTGCTGCCGACGCAAAACTGGATATGTGCCCTCCCAACTCCGAGGAGAGACGGTTCGCCTGAACCACCATTGCCATGGCATTCCAGCGGATAAACGAGCGAATGCGCCGTTCCATAGAACGGTCCCCAGGAAAACGCTCCTGCCGGGTAACCGGTATGGTGTTCAGATATGCGGTATTTGCGCTGTAGGGCAGATAAGCACCAGAGCGGCGTGCCTTGTCTATCAGGTGCTCAATAAGGTAGTGGGCCCGGTCAACACCTTCATTTTCCAGCACACCTTCGAGGGCATCAAGCCACTCTTGAGTCTCCTGAGGATCAATATCTGGTCTCATTCAATAAACTCTCTCATATCGTATTTAAATTTATTTTTTCTTAACTCCAACCTGAATCCTCTCAGTAATCATGCCGGTCAGAGTGCAAGATAGCTTTAAGTGTAGTCCTTATTGTGACTGCCAATAAGTTTCATATCACCATACAGATCAATGGGTTGTGACATACAAGCACAAGCAACTGCGGAGATCGAGTCCAACAGCGAACTCCCTATAGAATCCAGCAATCCTAAAGAAGCCTACTATTGAGTAATTCAATACTTTATATTGAGCAGAGCAATATACAGGAATTTAGCGAGAGATACCACGGAGAAAAAATAAGCAAAAAAATGTAGCGCGCCGCATGAATTGCGAACGCCGATCATGCCAAAATAACCCTTAAAGCACGCTTAAAAGCGGTGGCATCACCTTATTCCTCCAACTAAATTAGAAGAAACCTCCATCCCAGAGCCCCAGCGCAGAGGCTTGATAATCGTATTCTTACTTCAGTGTCAGATAATTCTGAATCCTTGGCGTTTATTAAACCTCTATCACTCTGCGCCGCAAGGATGCCAGCGCCCCTTCCAATCCATCAGGAGGGGTGCCTTTCTAATCTGGCCAGATCAGTGATCTCATGATGCGAGCCATCGGGTAGCCAGTAGACGGTACCCCGATGATCGGGCACGAGAGTCTATGTGCCGTTAATGTAGGCATCCACCTCGCACTCAGCCGAGCCCCGATAGGGACATCAGCCGTGGCGTGAGCAGGTGGGCGCATATAGATCGTCTGCCCAGCCAGTTTGGTTCCCAGCGGGTCGAGTGAGGCGGTAACCGGTCCCGCTCGTAGCTGAGGTTAGTTTATCGTTAGTCGCCATCACAGAGTTCTGTGTAGTGTTGGAACCGGCTTGCACCGTATCTGCGCTAGTACACTGATAGATGGCGTGATCATGACTTATCAACTGATCGGACTGCAACGATCCCAGCGCACGCTATCCGCCGTGCCGCCCAAGGCAGTGATGGCGCTGACGATCTCTCGCACGAGGTGTTCGATGGCTGCTTCTGGCGGGATGCTGCCCCCGGTGCCGATGTCGGGGTTACCATCGATGTAGGGGTCATCGGCGGCGTCTCCAACGGGTGGGATACAGTCCATGATCCAGGCTCCTTCGTAGGACACAAACAGGGTTGTGTGAGCCGGCTTGAGCCGGTTCAACACGCATTCAAGATCTTCTGCGCGGTTGGTCTTCAAGAGGGGAGCTATTCCCACATGCAACTCTGACCTGCTGAAGGGCCAGTAGGGAACAAAGGAAGTAATAGACGTAGCATTTTAAGTGTAATGAGGAGGCGGCGATACTGCGATAAGATCACTAATTCGGCAGATAGCCAAGAAAACCGGACTTTCCCGTAATACCGCCCGTAAATATCTGGCCAGCTGGCTGCATCGGGAGGCACGGCGTAAACGCAAACAGTGATTATCACTAAAACAACTGTCTTGTAGCTTATAAATTGGCGGGCGCAACAGCAGGAAAGCTTCACGTGTCGCCAGTAGCGGCACCTAGGTACTATTGGCCTTTGCTGGAGAAGCTTTTCAGTTTGATTGGAGCGAGGACTACGTTGTTCTGGGTGGCAAAAGCACCAAGTGACAGATTGCCCGGTTCAAGCTCAGTAGCCGCCGTGCTTTCTTTCTGCGTGCTTATCCCCAAAATCCAGGAGATGCATCTTTGATGCGCACAACCTAGCCTTCAGGGTGCCCGGCGGTGTGCTAATGAAATGCCCCCTCTATGGCCACTTGGCTTGTTAGGTTCTCCGCATGACAAGAGATCCGTCATCCTGAGTACAAAGACAGCACAATTGCCGACCCCTGGCAGAACGAAGTGGTTCGCCTGATGTCGATTACTGCGCCCTTTGACGAATATATAGAACACAGTAAGCGGGTCTTATCCACCTGCCTGATTATCTTTGATAATAGTCGTTACAGTGTACCCGCTTCCTTTGCCATTGGTTACTACTTTATCGCTGGTTTTGGAGTTTTTTTAGAAGCTCTCTTAACTCAACTATCTGTGGAGACGGGATAAAATCCCTCCGGGTAACATCGACCAAGATCAGGTCGGGGACAGTCGAGCAGCCGCGTTGTTTGTTGTGTACTTACGTTTGCAACTGTAACAAATTTATGCAATTGGCCCTTAATTCCCCCGGACAAAAAAACCCCGCACCCGTAAAGGATGCGAGGGTTCTGGACTAAAGCCTAGCAGTGACCTACTTTCACATGGGGAGACCCCACACTATCATCGGCGATACACCGTTTCACTTCTGAGTTCGAGATGGATCAGGTGGTACCAGTGCTCTATGGCCGCTAGGCAAACTGTTAGTCTGCCGTTCACACGACAGACAGCATTCGGTTTAGATTGTAAAAAGGCCTTAGTTATGTTGCGTTCTTAACCAACACCCAACACTAAAGTGTTTGGGTGTTATATGGTCAAGCCTCACGGGCAATTAGTACTGGTTAGCTTCACACATTACTGCGCTTCCACACCCAGCCTATCAACGTGGTAGTCTTCCACGGCCCTTCAGGACTCTCAAGGAGTCAGTGAGATCTAGTCTTGGGAGGGGCTTCCCGCTTAGATGCTTTCAGCGGTTATCCTGTCCGAACGTAGCTACCCGGCAATGCCACTGGCGTGACAACCGGAACACCAGGGGTTCGTCCACTCCGGTCCTCTCGTACTAGGAGCAGCTTCCCTCAAATCTCAAACGCCCACGGCAGATAGGGACCGAACTGTCTCACGACGTTCTAAACCCAGCTCGCGTACCACTTTAAATGGCGAACAGCCATACCCTTGGGACCGACTTCAGCCCCAGGATGTGATGAGCCGACATCGAGGTGCCAAACACCGCCGTCGATATGAACTCTTGGGCGGTATCAGCCTGTTATCCCCGGCGTACCTTTTATCCGTTGAGCGATGGCCCTTCCATACAGAGCCACCGGATCACTATGACCTACTTTCGTACCTGCTCGACTTGTCTGTCTCGCAGTCAAGCACCCTTATGCCATTGCACTCATTGCGCGATTTCCGACCGCGCTGAGGGTACCTTCGTGCTCCTCCGTTACTCTTTGGGAGGAGACCGCCCCAGTCAAACTACCCACCACACACTGTCCCTGATCCGGATAACGGATCTAGGTTAGAACTCCGAACATACCAGGGTGGTATTTCAAGGCTGGCTCCACCGAAACTGGCGTTCCGGTTTCAAAGCCTCCCACCTATCCTACACAGGTAGGTTCAAAGTCCAGTGTGAAGCTGTAGTAAAGGTGCACGGGGTCTTTCCGTCTAGCCGCGGGTACACTGCATCTTAACAGCGATTTCAATTTCACTGAGTCTCTGGTGGAGACAGTGTGGCCATCATTACGCCATTCGTGCAGGTCGGAACTTACCCGACAAGGAATTTCGCTACCTTAGGACCGTTATAGTTACGGCCGCCGTTTACCGGGGCTTCGATCAAGAGCTTCGTCCGAAGACTAACCCCATCAATTAACCTTCCGGCACCGGGCAGGCGTCACACCCTATACGTCCTCTTTCGAGTTTGCAGAGTGCTATGTTTTTAGTAAACAGTTGCAGCCACCATTTTATTGCAACCCCCTTCTGCTCCACGAGCAAGTCGCTTCACATACCAGGGGCGTACCTTCTCCCGAAGTTACGGTACCATTTTGCCTAGTTCCTTCACCAGAGTTCTCTCAAGCGCCTTAGAATTTTCATCCCACCCACCTGTGTCGGTTTGGGGTACGGTCTCTTATTACCTGAAGCTTAGAAGATTTTCCTGGAAGCATGGCATCAATCACTTCACATCCCTAAGGATGCTTCGTCATCACGCCTCAGAATTGTGTCCCCGGATTTACCTAAGAACACTTCCTACACGCTTGAACCGGGACAACCAACGCCCGGATGACATAGCCTTCTCCGTCTCTCCATCGCAGTAATTAAGAGGTGCAGGAATATTGACCTGCTTCCCATCGATTACGCATCTCTGCCTCATCTTAGGGGCCGACTAACCCTGCGCCGATTAGCGTTGCGCAGGAAACCTTGGGTTTTCGGCGTGGGGGCCTCTCACCCCCATTATCGTTACTCATGTCAGCATTCGCACTTCTGATACCTCCAGCATGCTTTACAACACACCTTCAACAGCTTACAGAACGCTCCTCTACCATGCGTGTAAACACGCATCCGCAGCTTCGGTACACAACTTAAGCCCCGTTAAATCTTCCGCGCAAGCCGACTCGACCAGTGAGCTATTACGCTTTCTTTAAAGGATGGCTGCTTCTAAGCCAACCTCCTGGCTGTCTGGGCCTTCCCACATCGTTTCCCACTGAGTTGTGATTTGGGGACCTTAGCTGGCGGTCTGGGTTGTTTCCCTTTCGACGACGGACGTTAGCACCCGCCGTCTGTCTCCCATGATTGCACTTTGCGGTATTCGGAGTTTGCAACGGGTTGGTAAGTCGGGATGACCCCCTAGCCGTAACAGTGCTCTACCCCCGCAAGTGATACATGAGGCGCTACCTAAATAGCTTTCGAGGAGAACCAGCTATCTCCGGGCTTGATTAGCCTTTCACTCCGATCCACAGCTCATCCCCTCATTTTTCAACATAAGTGGGTTCGGGCCTCCAGCAGGTGTTACCCCGCCTTCACCCTGGCCATGGATAGATCGCCCGGTTTCGGGTCTACTCCCAGCGACTATGACGCCCTATTAAGACTCGGTTTCCCTACGCCTCCCCTATTCGGTTAAGCTTGCCACTGAGAAGTAAGTCGCTGACCCATTATACAAAAGGTACGCAGTCACCCCTCTGAAAGGGCTCCTACTGCTTGTACGCATACGGTTTCAGGTTCTATTTCACTCCCCTAAAAGGGGTTCTTTTCGCCTTTCCCTCACGGTACTGGTTCACTATCGGTCGGTAAGGAGTATTTAGCCTTGGAGGATGGTCCCCCCATGTTCAGACAGGATATCACGTGTCCCGCCCTACTCAATTTCACTGCTGAGTCGTTTTCGTGTACGGGGCTATCACCCTGTATCGCCAAACTTTCCAGATTGTTCCACTAACTCATCAACAGCTTAAGGGCTAATCCCCGTTCGCTCGCCGCTACTAAGGGAATCTCGGTTGATTTCTTTTCCTCCGGGTACTTAGATGTTTCAGTTCTCCGGGTTTGCCTCGCTAACCTATGTATTCAGTTAACAATACCCAGCTTACACTGGGTGGGTTTCCCCATTCGGAAATCTCCGGATCAAAGTCTGTTTGCTGACTCCCCGAAGCTTATCGCAAGCCACAACGTCCTTCATCGCCTCTTACCGCCTAGGCATCCACCATATGCGCTTATTCACTTGACCATATAACCCCAAAAACTCTGGAGTTACGCTGGTATTGGTCACTTTGTTCGAATGCAACATACCCGCATATTCATTTATTGAGAATTTGAATATGCTATAAGTTCGTCCACAGTCACACGATAAATCGCGCTTCTATTAGGACTTCACCTATCTACAATCTAAACCATATTGTTAAAGAGCAGCACTTTGTTAAATACAAAGTGTTGAACCTTTAGGTTCAACACTTTGAACTCATGGACAAAAAATGGTGGAGCCAGGGAGGATCGAACTCCCGACCTCCTGCGTGCAAGGCAGGCGCTCTCCCAGCTGAGCTATGGCCCCGATAAGCCTTTAGTTTTCCTTCCCCATCCATCACCTTCAGACAGCTGAAAAAAGTTCACCTCAAATGGTGGGTCTGGGTGGATTTGAACCACCGACCTCACCCTTATCAGGGGTGCGCTCTAACCAACTGAGCTACAGACCCATGTCCGTGCTTTCTGATTAGGTAATTTGTGTGGGTACTCCGAAAGCGCTTAATCAGCTTTCTTTAAAGGAGGTGATCCAGCCCCAGGTTCCCCTAGGGCTACCTTGTTACGACTTCACCCCAGTCATGAATCACAAAGTGGTGAGCGTCCTCCCGAAGGTTAGACTACCCACTTCTTTTGCAACCCACTCCCATGGTGTGACGGGCGGTGTGTACAAGGCCCGGGAACGTATTCACCGCGACATTCTGATTCGCGATTACTAGCGATTCCGACTTCATGGAGTCGAGTTGCAGACTCCAATCCGGACTACGACCGGCTTTATGAGATTCGCTCACCCTCACGAGGTTGCAGCCCTCTGTACCGGCCATTGTAGCACGTGTGTAGCCCAGCTCATAAGGGCCATGATGACTTGACGTCATCCCCACCTTCCTCCGGTTTATCACCGGCAGTCTCCCTAGAGTTCCCGCCATTACGCGCTGGCAACTAAGGACAAGGGTTGCGCTCGTTACGGGACTTAACCCAACATCTCACGACACGAGCTGACGACAGCCATGCAGCACCTGTCACTGCGTTCCCGAAGGCACCTTTCTATCTCTAGAAAGTTCGCAGGATGTCAAGAGCTGGTAAGGTTCTTCGCGTTGCATCGAATTAAACCACATGCTCCACCGCTTGTGCGGGCCCCCGTCAATTCCTTTGAGTTTTAACCTTGCGGCCGTACTCCCCAGGCGGTCAACTTATTGCGTTAGCTGCGCCACTAAAGACAATTAAAGCCCCCAACGGCTAGTTGACATCGTTTACAGCGTGGACTACCAGGGTATCTAATCCTGTTTGCTACCCACGCTTTCGTACCTCAGCGTCAGTATTGGTCCAGGAAGCCGCCTTCGCCACTGGTGTTCCTCCGGATATCTACGCATTTCACCGCTACACCCGGAATTCCACTTCCCTCTACCATACTCTAGCCTGCTAGTATCAAATGCAATTCCCAGGTTGAGCCCGGGGCTTTCACACCTGACTGAACAAGCCGCCTACGCACGCTTTACGCCCAGTAATTCCGATTAACGCTCGCACCCCCTGTATTACCGCGGCTGCTGGCACAGGGTTAGCCGGTGCTTCTTCTAAAGTTAACGTCAAGACCCGAGAGTATTAATCCCAAGCTTTTCTTCACAATTGAAAGTGCTTTACAACCCGCAGGCCTTCTTCACACACGCGGTATTGCTGGATCAGGGTTGCCCCCATTGTCCAATATTCCCCACTGCTGCCTCCCGTAGGAGTCTGGGCCGTGTCTCAGTCCCAGTGTGGCTGATCGTCCTCTCAGACCAGCTACGGATCGTCGCCTTGGTGAGCCATTACCTCACCAACTAGCTAATCCGACGCAGGCTCATCTAATAGCGCAAGGTCCGAAGATCCCCTGCTTTCCCCCATAGGGCGTATGCGGTATTAGCCCGAGTTTCCTCGGGTTGTCCCCCACTACTAGGCAGATTCCTACGCGTTACTCACCCGTCCGCCACTCGTCAGCAGGAGAGCAAGCTCTCCTCTGTTACCGTTCGACTTGCATGTGTTAAGCATACCGCCAGCGTTCAATCTGAGCCAGGATCAAACTCTTCACTTTTAAGTTTGAACAGTCTCTATGTAAGATGAGACCAAATCTCAGCTCGACTAATCACTATTCGAATTTTTTGGAATTGATAGATGCTTCGTCGATATTAATGGCCTTTCAAGCCGCCAACGGAGCACCCACACAAATTACCTAACCTGATTGTTAAAGAGCGGATCGAACCTATCGCCCGACCGAGACGGGCAAGTGTAACCAGCCTATCTTTATGCCGTCAACACCTCCGTGCTTCAGACTGCCGCTTGGCGTTTCCGGCCAAGCCGTTCTCCCCAAAGCGAGGCGCGTATTCTACGCAATTATTTATCACCGTCAAGCGCTTTTATGAATCTTTTCTTAACACACCACAAATCAGACTCCTAATCATCACCAGACACCCTTTCAGAAGCCACCATCCAGATGCCAAGACAAGGAAATTCATCGGCTTTTTTAGCCGATCAAAACTCTAGGCTGTCCACGCACCCCAACCCATGAACAACCTGTCCAAGCAATCACAAGAGCGTGGAAATTACTATCCGGAGTGCTGAAGACAGAAATGTCGCGCAAACCATCAATTATGCCATGCAGAGTTTGCAAGGGAGTAGATAGCGCCAGCGCGCAGAGATGTTATCTCCAACGGCACTGGAGTGGATTCACAGCAGCTCTTGGAAGCGGCATCTCCATACCACGGACCTATTGAGACAGAGGCCTTACAATTAAGTCAGGGTCACTTTTGCAAAGCGGCGCTTACCCACCTGATAGATATGCGTCGATCCAGCTTCACAGACCCTGCTCCGGTCTTCAACCCGCTCCCCATCGACCTTTACAGCACCCTGCTTGATCATGCGCATGGCTTCAGAGGTACTGGAGACCAGACCGGCATCCTTCAACAAGTTTGCAACAGGCAGACCATCCACTCCGGCCGGGAGGGTCTTTTCAGGCATATCATCGGGCATAGCACCCTTCCTGAAGCGGGCAACAAAGTTTTCATTGGCTTTTACGGCCGCACTCTTGTCATGGAATCGCTCGATCAATTCTTCAGCCAGTTGCACCTTGACATCCCGCGGATTAAGCCCCTCGTCCACCTGCTGATGCAGCCGCTCTATGTCAGACAGAGAGCGGAAGCTCAGCAGTTCGAAGTAACGCCACATCAAATCGTCCGAGACTGACATGATCTTCCCAAACATGTCATCAGGCGCATCCGTTATCCCAATATAGTTATTCAGGGATTTGGACATCTTCTGCACACCATCCAACCCTTCAAGGATCGGCATGGTCAGGGCAACCTGAGGCTCCTGTCCATAGGCTTCCTGAAGCTGGCGGCCGACCAGCAGGTTGAACTTCTGATCCGTCCCACCCAACTCCACATCGGCCTTCATGGCAACCGAGTCGTAGCCCTGCACCAGCGGATAGAGAAATTCGTGGATCGATATCGGCTGACCACCCTTATGCCGCTTATTGAAATCATCGCGCTCCAGCATCCTCGCCACAGTGTGCTTGGCTGACAGCTGAATCAGATCAGAAGCGCTCATCTCCACCATCCAGGAAGAATTGAAAAAGACACGGGTCTTCTCCGCATCAAGGATTTTGAACACCTGATGCTCATAGGTTTTGGCGTTCTCCATCACCTGTTCGCGGGTGAGCGGGGGACGTGTAGCGCTTTTGCCGGTGGGATCACCGATCATTGCGGTAAAATCACCTACCAAGAACATCACATCATGCCCGAGCTCCTGGAACTGCCGCAGCTTATTGATCAGCACCGTGTGTCCCAGATGCAGATCCGGCGCGGTGGGATCAAAGCCGGCCTTCACCCGCAAAGGCTTTCCACGCTCAAGCTTTTTTACCAGTGACGCTTCCAACAGTATCTCATCGGCACCACACCGAATGACCTCCATCGCCTCCGCGACTGATGCCATGATCCACCTCTATTAATTGAATTTGTAGGGGCGGACAACTTACAGGATGAGCGTGGAAAAAGTAACCACTTCACCTATTATTAACCCGGCGGACATTTACATATTGATATAATGCTTGTATGAAAATAGACACACGCAAGCTCAGAATCGAGCAACAAGAACTCCTGAGACAACAAGCTGTTCAGCTCCGCCTGCAAGGAAAGAGCTTTAAGGAAATAGGCGGCTTAGAGCGTACCTTGGGTACCTTCACGGTCACTGAACCTATGCCTGTCTGGATGACTCGTTCCGGCAGGTAACCACTGCCTACGACAGCAGCATGACCACACTCGGTTTGTTGTCCGGCAACTGGGATAACAAGGCTTGCAACTCCGTTTCTATCGCTTGTTCAATCAACTTTTTGGCTCCCATTCTGGGCAACTCTATCAGCGATCTGCTCTCGATCTTCGATCAAAACAATTGTATTCTTATTCGCGGTGGCGTATCTCATTGGTTGTTTGGTTACTTTGCAGTTTCAAATCAACCAGATACGCCGCTCTTTTTCGGTGCCTGCCAAACACCACTTTCAGTTATATCTCGCTTTATTGTGCCTGGATAATGCTAGCAGAGAATTCAGATCCTCAGCCTGATACCTCAGGGACGACTAATTAGTCAGTGGCTATTGAAGAACGATTGAAAATGGATACAGAAGCGGATGGCATTTTTTTAGGCTCAATACCACGGTCTTGGTTCAATATTACGGGAACCTCTAAAAAACCGACAAAGGCCATATAGTCTCTAGCAAATCCGGAGAGCCCGGTATCTTCACGCTCATTTTTCTGGCAACATCCAGATCCATACCTCGCTTCATCCGGCTAGCCACACCAATCGACGCATGTTGTATCAAATTCATCATACCAATGTTCACGCCGACCTTGCCTTGCCCGATGCTACGCACCAGTCGATTGGCCTGCTGGGCAAACACGTGCTCAACTCGAGCCCGAACTCTTGATCGTTTTCGGTTTGCCTCTCGCTCCCGTTCATTCGAGGGGCGTTTACGTGTCGACTTGCGATGAATCTGACTGCGGTAATGCGCACCCCGGTAAAGCGGCTTCCCGTTCTACACTGCGGTAAGCAGAATCGGCCCAGACACTGCCATTATTGTTGTTCTCATCCAGCAGTTCCTCAAAGACCTAGCTTCAGCTGATGTGATGGCGTACTTGCGAATGACCTTGTGCTTCCGGTCTATGCTGATGCGGTTTTTGTACCCATAGTGGGTTTTGCCATGCTTCATGGTCCAGTGGGCTTCAGCATTCTTCTGGCGGCATTTGTTATCACTCCATGTCTCAGGGCTATCCCCGGCTTTGATCTGCCTATTTTCCTCTCGTGTATTACGTTGCCTGGGTACTGGAACGATAGCGGCATCTACAATCTGCCCCTTGCGAACACTGAAGCCTGCTGCATCAATCTGGATCAGCAGCTCTGAAAAGAGTTTATCAACAAAGCCCCGTTCTTTCAGGCGCTCACGATATACCCAAACTGTTTTAGCATCGGGTACCTTACCCTCCCCGGGCTCAGCCCAGGAAAACGACAAAAGCTATAGCGATCCGGTATTTGGAACTCTGTTTGAGAGTCGTCCAGGCTGGATAAATGCTGTAGGATCAACAGCTTAAATATCAGTACACATCGTAAGGTGGACGCCCACCTTTACTGGGATCACTGTTTTTATAAACTGGGCCCAGCAACGTCCGAAAAGCCTCCTAGTCTACGGTCCTTTCCAGTTTTGGCAGCGGGTCTCCCAGTTGCTCAAGAAGTTCAAGTCGGTTTTGATGATCAAAAAAACTTGGCTGCGTGGCTTTTACCAATGGTTGGTTGAGTTGATTACTATCTCTGATTTGGGAAGGTTTTTAGGAGCTCCCTTAACCCAGCAACCGTTTATTTACGCCAGTAGGCAGGTGCCAGCAGCACTAAAAGGGTAAAAATCTCCAGACGACCCAGCAGCATCCCAAAGCAAAGAATCCATTTTGCAGGATCATTTATCGTAGCATAGCTGGTACCGACTCTAGCCAGGCCAGGCCCCAGATTGTTGATGGATGCCGCCACTGCCGAAAAAGAGGTCATCAGATCCAGATCGGTTAACGCCAGAGCAAAATACATCAGGGTAAAGCTGGCCACATAGAGGGCAAAGAAACCCCAGACTGCCTCTACCAACCTGGAGGAGATGATCTTCTCCCCCACGCGAATAGGGATCTGAGCACTGGGATGGATAAGGCGGGTAATCTCCCGCAACCCCTGCTTCACCAGGAGCAGAAAGCGGATCACTTTGATACCGCCGCCGGTGGACCCGGCACAGCCACCGATAAAGCTGGAGAAAAGCAATACAATGGCGATGAAACCCGGCCAGATAGAATAGTCTGCCGTGGTAAAACCTGCGGTCGTTCCAATAGAGACCGCCTGAAAAATACCTTTTGTTATCGCCTCGCCCCAACTCTCATAGGTACCGAATCCATAGAGCGCAAGGGTGACAATAACCGTCACAAAGGTCAGCGTCCCAAGGTAAAAGAGAAATTCACTGTCGAAAAAATAGATCAACGGATCACGCCGCCGCCAGGCAACGAAGTGGAGGGCGAAATTGGCACCGGACAAAAGCAGAAAAACAACAGCGATCATCTCGATCAGGGTACTGCCAAAGTAACCCATGCTAGCATCGTGGGTGGAAAAACCACCTATCGCGATAGTGGAGAAAGCGTGACCAATCGCATCGAACAGCGTCATTCCCGCGCCCCAATAGGCCAATGCGCAGGCAATTGTCAGTCCAAGGTAGATGTACCAAAGCGCTTTTGCTGTCTCGGTGATACGCGGTGTCAGTTTGGAGTCTTTCATCGGCCCGGGTGTCTCTGCCCGATACAGCTGCATACCACCGATGCCCAATATCGGCAACACGGCGACGGCCAGCACAATAATACCCATTCCACCCAGCCACTGAAGCTGCTGCCGGTAATAAAGAATAGATTGCGGCATCTCATCCAGTCCGATGATCACCGTAGCACCGGTCGTGGTCAGGCCGGAGATAGATTCAAACACGGAATCCGTCAGCGACATATGAGGATGATCCGTCAGTGCGAATGGAAGTGCTCCGGTCAGCCCGAGCACAGTCCAGAACATCACCACCACCATAAAACCATCCCGCAACCGCAGTTCACGGGCTTGATCCCTGACCAACATCCAAGAGACAGCGCCTGCCATAAAGGTAAGTGCGAACGCAATGACGAAAGCGGATGCCGCGCCATCGCCATACCATAACGAAACTACTACAGGCGGTAGCATAGTCAGGCTGAACAGCATCAGAAGGATGCCCAAAATGCGTTGTACGGCACTGAATTGCATAGTTAGTCAGACTCCAGGAGGCAGCTGCATTAAAGAAACGTGACACTCACCTGGAACAGGCTTTCCACTTCCGGAATCTGGCGTTTATCCACCAGAAACAGGATCACATGATCCTCCGACTGAATCACGCTATCGTGATGCGCAATCAGCACCAAGTCGCCCCGCACAATGGCACCGATACTGGTTCCCTTGGGCAGATTGATATCTTCAATCGTTCGCCCAACCACTTTGGATGATATTTTATCGCCATGGGCGACCGCTTCAATCGCCTCCGCTGCGCCACGGCGCAGAGAGTGAACCATAACCACATCGCCGCGGCGTATATGGGTCAACAGGCTACCTATGGTTGCCTGCTGGGGAGAGATGGCGATGTCAATCGGCCCGCTCTCAACCATATCCACGTAAGCTGCCCGGTTGATCAGGGCCATCACCTTCCTCGCGCCAAGCCGTTTGGCCAACATGGCGGAGAGAATATTCGCCTCGTCATCATTGGTGACTGCGCAGAAGACATCGGTATTCTCTATATTCTCCTCTAGCAGCAGATCTTCATCCGCTACGTCGCCATGCAGCACAATGGTGTTGGAGAGCTCTTCGGCAACCTTTCTTGCCCGCAGTTTGTCGCGCTCAATCAACTTCACCTGATAATGCTTCTCCAGGGTACTGGCAAGGCGTTGGCCGATATTGCCCCCACCGGCAAATATCAACCGCTTGAATGGCTTCTCCAACTTGCGCAGCTCACTCATCACTGCCCGGATATTCTCCGTGGCCGCAATAAAGAAGACCTCGTCATCCGCCTCGATAATAGTATCACCCTCTGGCTGGATAGCCCGGTCCTGGCGGTAGATGGCAGCGACCCGGGCATCGATATGCGGCATATGCTCATACAGCGTACGCAACTCATTACCCACCAATGGACTGCCAAAATAGGCGCGTACCGCAACTAATCGCACCCGTCCGCCGGCAAAATCGAGCACCTGGAGCGCACCCGGGTTCTCAATCAGCCGCATGATGTAATCAGTAACCAGCTGTTCAGGACTAATCAGTACATCGATGGGCAGGGCATCGGACGAAAAAAGCTGGGGAAACTTGGTAAAGCCCAGCGCACGCACCCGGGCAATTTTCGTCGGGGTGTGGAATAGCGTGTAAGCCACCTGGCAGGCGACCATATTGGTCTCGTCATTGTTGGTAACTGCGAGAATCATATCGGCATCCTCAGCCCCCGCCTGCATCAGCACTTCAGGATGTGCGGCATATCCCTGAACCGTGCGTAGATCCAGTCTGTCCTGCAACTCATGCAGGAGATCCGGATTCTGGTCCACCACAGTGATGTCATTGGCTTCTGAGGCGAGGTTATTGGCTACGGATGACCCCACCTGCCCTGCGCCGAGAATTATTATTTTCATCGCTTGTCCACACACCTGATACAAAGTTCAGGCGAATCATACTGTGAACCAGCCTCCAAGGAAAATAGCTCTAGAAGTCTAGTCTATTGAAAACTCTCCTGAATAATGATTGACTTGACAAAAAACGTTACCAAAAGAAACGAGTTGCCACCTAAAGTAACAAATACACTCCCCAACAAAAGGTAACACTTTTTTATCCTTTTTAATTTAAAGGTAATAACTTCCTGGCACGATTCTGGCACTCATTTACTTTCTGTTTTTTGGATGCCGTCCTGATGAATATACGGCGATATCTCAGAAAATATAAATCCTCGAAATTTATTTTTACAATAGAGCCTGCGGCAATTATTTAAGAACACTGCAGTATGTCCGCTTGATTTTTGTCGCAATAGCGGTTTGTTTGGAGGTAATTGTAGTGGAGACTCTTATCCAGAGTATTCTTGCCAATTCACCAAATAATCACACAAGATCAACTTTCATGAAAAAGAAGGGCTGAAGCCCTGGAGAGGAGAGATACATGACCGATAAAAAGATTAGCGAGTTGTCCCGCCGTGGTTTTATTAAAGTCGGCGCTGGCGCTATGGCGGCTACCAGCATACCTATGTTCTTTGTTAAGGACGCCTGGGCCGCAAACGACTTCCGTAACAACCCTGGCAATGCAGGCAGTGTAAAATTCGGCTTCAACGTTCCTCAGACTGGTGCCTATGCCGACGAGGGTGCTGACGAACTGCGTGCCTACAAGCTTGCAGTAAAGCACATCAATGGTGAAGGCGACGGCGGCATGATGAATACCATGAAGCCTCTCAACCTCAAGGGTAACGGCATACTCGGCAAGAAAGTCGAATATGTAACGGGCGACACCCAGACCAAGTCTGATGCGGCGCATGCTTCCGCCAAGCGCATGATCGAGAAAGACGGTGTTCTGATGGTTACCGGTGGTTCCTCCTCCGGTGTTGCCGTTGCGGTACAGGGGCTCTGCCAGGAGATGGGCATCATCTTCATGGCCGGCCTGACCCACTCCAATGACACCACGGGTAAAGACAAGCGCCGTTATGGTTTCCGTCACTTCTTCAACGCCTACATGTCCGGTGCCGCACTGGGCCCAGTACTAAAGAAAGAGATGGGCACTGAGCGTAAAGCCTACCACCTGACTGCCGACTACACATGGGGCTGGACCCAGGAAGAGTCAATCAAAAACACCACTGAAGGATTGGGCTGGAAAACCACCGCCACAGTTCGTACCCCAGTCGGTGCCGGCGACTTCTCCCAGTACATCACCCCGGTTCTGAACTCCGGCGCAGACGTGTTGATCCTTAACCACTATGGTAAAGATATGACCAATTCTCTGACCCAGGCAATTCAGTTCAGTCTGCGTGACAAACAAGTCAACGGCAAGACCTTTGAGATCATTGTACCTCTCTTCTCCCGTCTGATGGCACAGGGTGCCGGCGAGAACATCAAGGGTATTCTTGGTACCACAAACTGGAACTGGGCGCTGCAGGACGAAGGCTCCAAAGCATTCGTCAAATCCTTTGGTCAGGAGTATGGTTTCCCACCATCAATGGCGGCTCACACCACCTATGTACAAGCCCTTCTTTACGCCAATGCGTGTGAAAATGCCGGTACCTTCTACCCACCTGAGGTGATCAAGCAGCTGGAAGGCTTCAAGTTCGATGGCATGGGCAATGGCGCTACCGAGTACCGTGCCGAAGATCATCAGTGCTTCAAGGATGTTCTGGTTGTACGCGGTAACGAGAATCCTAGTTCTCAGTTCGATCTTCTCAAAGTTGAGCAGATAGTGCCTCGCTCTCAGGTTGAATACGACACCAAGATATTCGGCGGCGAACTCGGCCCCTACGAAGTTTGATAAGACCCTGAACCTGAATCCGTGGATTCAGGTTTCAGGCTAAACATACTGTCGGCCACCTTATAAGGGTGGCCGGCAGATGTCTGTCTCCATTCTCAATATCACCGGCTATAGGCAGTAATGGACGCAATTTTTCTTCAGATCCTCAACGGGCTCGACAAAGGCGGTGCTTACGCACTTATCGCCCTTGGTTTGACCCTTGTATTCGGCACCCTGGGCGTAGTCAACTTTGCCCATGGCGCACTCTTCATGCTCGGTGCATTTTGCGCAGTAACCACCCAAAAAATACTGACGTTCTCAAAACAAGTAAAAGACGAAAGCATTACCTTTTTTGACGCATTCTTAAAGAGCAGCCCTACCTGGAAATCTGGTGGGGGGACTTCGGTTCCATGATTATCGACTGGTCTGTACCCATATCGATACTTCTGACCATACCGATCATGCTGCTGGTAGGCATTACTATGGAGCGTGGCCTTATCCGCCACTTCTATAAGCGCACCCACGCTGAACAGATTCTGGTGACTTTTGGCCTGGCGATCGTGCTGCAGGAGATCATCCGCTCATTCTTTGGTCCCAACCCGATCCCGACACCCGCACCTGATATCGTTGTGGGAAGCGCCGCCATCGGCGCATTATTCGAACTGGGAGAGTCCGTCGTCTACCCCTGGTGGCGGCTGATCTATCTGTCATTCTCTATCATCCTTGTCTCCTCTGTAGTTCGCCTTCCTCCAATTCACCACCTTCGGTATGGTGGTCAGGGCCGGAATGCACGACAGGGAAATGGTCGGTTTGCTGGGTATTGACGTGCAGCGGCGTTTTACTATCGTATTCGGACTCGCGGCCGTTGTAGCTGGACTGGGCGGCGCAATGTATTCGCCGATTCTACCGCCGGATTATCACATGGGAATGGATTTTCTGGTGCTCTCCTTCATCGTCGTGGTGGTAGGAGGCATGGGCTCACTCAGGGGCGCGATTGCCGCAGGTTTTCTACTGGGGCTACTGCAGTCATTTTCATCGATGAACGAAATAAAAGCCATCATTCCAGGCATTGACCAGATCATTATCTATCTGGTTGCCGTAGTGATCATCCTGGTCAGACCGCGCGGCCTGATGGGACGCAAGGGTGTGATGGAGGATTAATATGAGCATGCCATCTTTACGTAATGACTGGGTCGTCATGGCCCTATTCACCGCAGCGGTTCTCACCATGCCGGTCTGGCTGTCACCGATTGGTGCCGCCTATCCGGATCTGCTGCAGAAATTCGCCATCTTCGGGATTTTTGCCATCGGCTACAATATCCTGTTTGGCCTCACCGGTTACCTCTCGTTTGGCCATGCCGTGTTCCTCGGGGTCGGCTCCTATGCCGCAGTCTGGTCGTTCAAACTGCTCACCATGAACGTCTTGCCGGCGATCATGTTTAGTGTTGTGGTAGCGGGACTGTTCGCAGTAGTTATCGGCTTCCTCAGCCTACGCCGGTCAGGCATCTACTTCTCGATCCTGACACTTGCATTTGCCCAGATGTCCTACAATCTCGCCTACTCGGTTCTAACGCCGATTACCAACGGCGAAACCGGACTCCAACTGGCCAAAGGCGACATCCGTATTATCGACTCGGTGTTCGTCGAGGCAGGAGAAGGGCTTCCTTCAACCAACTTCTTCGGCATGGAAATGAGCGGTTATCCCGGTTTCTATTTCTGCGCCGTGATGCTGATTATCGGATTCTTCATCTCATTGCGGATTTTCCGATCACCCTTTGGGCTGAAACTGAGGGCCATCAAATCCAACCAGAATCGCATGCGCTACACCGGCTTCAATACCAAACCCTACTTGCTGACAGCATTTGTCATCTCTGGCATGTATGCCGGCATGGCAGGAGCACTGTTGGCGGTAACCGATCCTCTGGCAGGCGCTGAGTGCATGCAGTGGACCGCCTCGGGCGAAGTGGTATTGATGACCATTCTCGGTGGCGTCGGCACCCTGGTAGGACCGCTGCTGGGCGTAGGCATCATTAAAGTACTTCGAGAATATTTTCTCCGCGCTCAATACAGAGGCCCTGCACCAGACGTTCTCTTTCCTCCCGGATTGGCTGGAGAACATTGTTGTCGCTATCGCCGGTAATTTTGTTGGGGATGGCTGGCATCTGACCCTTGGCGCACTCTTTATGGTAATCGTGATCTTCCTTCCTGGTAGCGTTCTGGAAGGTTTCCAAAAAATTGCATCAGCCGTTCAAAATCTCTCCAAACGGTCAGAAGCTGAGACCACTCAGCAGTCAGAGAAGGAGTGTGCTGATGGATAATATCGTTTTAAGTATTAGAAACGTGAACAAGACCTTCGGCGGTCTGCATGCCCTTGGCGACATCAATCTGGATATTGAAGAGGGTAAGATCCATGCCATCATCGGCCCCAACGGCGCCGGTAAATCCACCCTTCTAAATGTCTGTATTGGTCGACTGGTGCCCGATAGCGGCACGGTTGAGTTTGATGGCAAAAACATGATCGGTCTGAAGCCTCATGAAATTAACCATGCAGGCATGGTGCGCATCTTCCAAACGCCGGAGATCTTCCCTGATCTCTCGATTTTGCAGAACCTTGATGATACCTGCCTTCTCCAAACGCGATGGCGTATTCAAATTCAACGCATTCACCAGCATGGCAGCCCACAGCAATATTGAAGAACATGCGGCACATGTGCTGGAAGATATGGGCTTGGGATCCCAAATACACAATCATGCAGGCAGCATGTCACGCGGCGACAAGCGACGCCTGGAACTGGCCATGGGACTGGTCCAGCATCCACGCCTGCTGTTGTTGGATGAGCCCACGGCCGGCATGGCACGACACGACACCAACCGCACCATTGATCTGCTGAAACGGATTAAAGAGCGCGGCGTGACCAAAATCATCATTGAGCACGATATGCACGTGGTGTTCAGCCTAGCCGATACAATCAGCGTCCTCGCCCAGGGCCGTATCATTGCCCAAGGCACGCCAGATGAGATTCGTGGTAACCCCAAGGTACAGGAAGCCTATCTGGGCGGAGCAGAGCTATGAGTGAATACAACAGAACACACGCCGTATCCCCTGTCACCAGCACCGGCTCTGATCTGGCGTTTTTCTCCTGCTGGGATGTCCACTCCTACTATGGTGAAAGCTATATCGTCCAGGGTGTCAGTTTTGATATACGCGAGGGTGAAGTGGTTGCCCTGCTGGGCCGTAACGGCGCAGGCAAGGCATCCACACTGCGCTCTATTGCGCGGGTAGACTCACCACAGGTAACCCACGGTGAGATTTGGTGGACCATCAGCCACTGCACAAAATGTGCCTCACATGAAGCAGCCCAGATCGGTGTCGGCCTAGTACCGGAGGATCGCCGTATCATTGCCGGAATGACAGTGGAAGAGAATCTGATCCTGGCGCAAATAGCGCCACCCATCGGCTGGACCATCGAACGTATCTACGAGCACTTTCCCCGCTTGGCTGAGCGCCGCAACCAGGAGGCGATCACGCTTTCCGGTGGCGAACAGCAGATGCTGGCGGTCGCCCGCACCCTTGCCCGTGATCTCAAACTATTGCTGCTGGACGAACCTTATGAAGGGTTAGCGCCGGTCATCGTCCATGAGATAGAACGCATCGTTGATAACATCAAAAAACTGGGTATTACAACCATCATTGTCGAGCAGAATGCGGTAGCAGCGCTACGCCTTGCGGACCGGGCCATTATCCTCGATATGGGGCAGGTGGTATTTGATGGACTGGCTCAGGAGGTATTGGATAACGCCGACCTCCGACAGCAGTATCTGGCAATCTAACGATCTGATGGGACCTATCAGGAACACAGAGAAGGCCTTTTTAAAAACTCACTGCGTCCTTCTTATTATTATTTCCGGACGGACACTAACCCAGTACCCATCCGGGTATGTTTAACATAGCGCATCTTTACCCACATGTTCTGCAACAGTTGCAACTATCCGATCAGAGACCATGACGCGCTCTTCTGCCCCGAGTGTGGTAAGCGTCTGGATAAAGAGAACGGCTGCGCCGTCTGTGGTAAACCCTACGAACCGAATGCCAAATTTTGCGGGCGCTGCGGCACACCGGTAGGCGGTAACATTGCCCGTTGCTGGTCGCCGCTTTATTGCAAGGAGTCGGGTAGCGCAACGCTGCCGGGAAATTACCACTTCCGATACAAAGCCTGCAACGGCATTTTTCTCGAAGCCTACCGCTTTACCGATCAGCCTGTCTACATCCATTGTGCGGGAAAATAGACAGCGGAAAAAAACATCACCTGCAGAAAAAACCACGGGCGAAAGCCAGCTGAAAACCATGGTCAAAGAGGAGCTGGAGCGCCGTATTTCCGACGCCGGAACCAAGGGTGGAGCCGTATTCCGCAGCCAACAACTCTCCCTGGAAATTGCTGAGGAGAATTGGGCCTTGATTCATGGAGGGGAGTATCTCATGGGCTCCCCGGCAGGAGAGAAGGAGCGATTCGACTTCGAGCGCCAACACCCGGTGCAGATCAATACTTTCGAGATGTTAAAAAAACCTGTTACCTTCGCCATGTACGATGCTTATTGCGAGATTCGTGATTTAACCAAGCCCAATGATGAAGGTTGGGGGCGCGAAACCAGACCGGTCATCAATGTGGATTACTGGAGCGCCATACAGTATTGCATCTGGCTGAAAAAACAGACCGGCTGGCAGGTCCGCCTGCCGACGGAGGCGGAGTGGGAATATGCCTGCCGTGCCGGCACCACCACACCTTTCTGGAATGGTGAAACAATCACCACTGAGCAGACAAATTTCGACGGTAGCTATGCCTCCTTTTATCGCGGCGGAGAGAAAGGTGTAAGGCGTGTCACGACCACCCCGGCGGGCCAGTTCCCCGCCAACCCATGGGGGCTGTGTGACATGCATGGCAATGTATGGGAGTGGTGTTCTTCTGAGTACGACGACAACTACAGCGGGATGGAATTACTCAGCGCCTGCCATCATCCTGAGAATCCAAATCCCAGAGTTGTCCGTGGAGGCTCCTGGCATAATGTGCCAAGTGTGCTGCGCTCTGCCTCCCGGAATAAACTCTCTCCAAAACTCCACTACCTGAAAGTTGGCTTCCGGCTGGTTCGTGAGATTAAATAAGCGGCTGTCCTAGTTAATCAGTTAAATTTTTATTTAACCCATTGATTTAGTTATTTTAACTGATCTTTTTAGACCACTATTGTTAAATCGCCATTCACACTCCTTCAAAAAGAGATAAAAACGGTCTTTTGATGCACCGTTAAACTTACGCATATGGCTCTTTCCCTAATCGAGAGGGTAAGTATCACCCAACCACTCCATCAGGATAAAGATTCAGCCCTCCAAGGTGGAGGTAGATTGCATTGGCAAATCGCTCCTTGTTGCGGAAACCTCTGCTACGCACCTTGATCATCTTGATTCGGCTATTGAGGCCTTCTGCCGAACCATTACTTACTTCCAAAACAACAGCGTTCAATATTTCCCACAGATGATCCTTGATTGTTCCCGCCACTTTCTTGATTGGCTCCAGGCCACTGCGCATTGCCCATGGCAACCACCGCTCCCGGCCTTTCCTTGCTCATGTCTTGAGAGTGACATGGCAAACTCTTTGATCGCCCAGGCACGGGCAATCCTCAGCGTGCTATCACGTAGCGCCTTAACCGCAATTTCTGTCGGCGTGTCATGTTCTCCGGGTTGCAGGGCTAGTCATACTGGCTGCCTTTAGGGCCCTCATAGCCATCAGCGCTTTGTGCTCTTGGCAGCGTGTACCTTGTCTACTGCTTCACCGAGATACTTGGCGACATGGAGTTTATCAAAGGCAATCTTCTCTTCAGCCCTAGGCAGGCTTTTCAGTGTGGCATTGATAAAGGCTGGCCACATATCCATGGAGACACTCTCTATCGCTTCTCGCTGCTCCTCTGTCAGACTTTCGTACCATGTGCTTTAAGCGTTGCCTTTTTGCGGTCACTGCCCACGTGTGGCACTGTACCTGCATCCTGGCCTGGTAAGACTGTTGCATAATCATGGCGTTTCTTGAAGACCGTCTCATCAACACCTATCTGATCTCTGTTCTACGTGCCAGTCCTCGCTTAACCTCTCGCTGCATAATTCCATCAATGGCATTCTAACTCAGCCCCATCAATCGGGAGACTACCGAGATCGATACCTCTTTCAACCAGTCGATCACCAGTGCCTCAAACATTGCAGTAAATCCAGAGCCCGGTTCCGCCCAGGAAACTGGCACGGTGACCATCCCATGTTCTTCACACTTCACTCTGGGCGCATCTGCTACCAAAATAGTTTTGTACTGGCAGGTGTCCAGGTGCCGCCAGCGGCGCTTCCGTGAGTCATAGTCCGGTGACAGAGGTTAAACAACACTGCTTGGCACCTACCTCCTGCCCAACGTGTACCGTTACCTTTCCCTCTGACAGAGCCAACTCTAACCTGCCAAGGGACTCTTGATACCCAGGATTTGGACGTGACGTATAGATCTTTATCTCTCATAGGGGGGCACGTTGATTTACCCACTCAATTAGGGGAAGAACCGATTTTAGAAGACATTACTCGCAAGGACTATATAGCGTTGCTAGATGCTGTCGTAAATCGAGGAGCGAAAATTGTTGCTCTCAAAGGTCAAGCAGTTGTTAGCGCAGTAGCTTCGCCGTACAGCGTAGCCATATTAAATCAAACCCCATTCTGGGCTTAGGTAAAGTGCGCTAGGCACTAAAGAAATACCCCGGTCAAGAGTGTGCTTAACCCGGCTAAGATAACTACACTGCTCAAAGGGCTGGATGATTGGTCAGCCCACGACACTATCAAGTTGGCTATTCGCTTCATTCTAGCATCCGGGCAACGTGTGGCAACGGGTATGACGTGGAAAAATGTAGACCTGATAAGGGAACCTCTAAAAACCCGACAAAGGCCAATAGTCTCTGGCAAATCCGGAGAGCCCAGTATTTTCACGCTCATTTTTCTGGCAACATCAATATCCATGGCTTGCTTTATCCGGCCAGCTACACCAATCGATGCATGTTGCACACCAAATTTATCATACCAATCTTCCCGCCGGCTTGGCTTGCCCGATGCTACGCACCAGTCGATTGGCCTGCTGGGCAAACACGTGCTCAACTCGAGCCCGAACTCTTGATCGTTTTCGGTTTGCCTCTTGCTCCCGTTCATTCAAAGGGCGTTTGCCTGTCGGCTTGCGATGAATCTGACTGCGGCAAGCAAAATCGGCCCAGACGCTGCCATTACTGTTGTTCTCATCCCGCAGTTCCTCGAAGACCCGGCTATCTCGTCAACTTCTGCTGATGTGATGACGTACTTGCGAATGACCTTGTGCTTCCGGTCTATGCTGATGTGGTTTTTGTACCCATAGTGGGTTTTGCCATGCTTCATGGTTCCAGTGGGCTTCAACATTCTTCTGGCGGCGTTTGTTATCACTCCATATCTCAGTGCTATCCCCGGCTTTGATCTGCCTATTTTCTTCTCGCGTATTATGTTGCCTGGGTACTGGAACGATAGCGGAATCTACAATCTGTCCCTTGCTAACACTGAAGCCTGCTGCATCAATCTGGATCAACAGCTCTGAAAAGAGTTTGTCAACAAGGCCCGGTTCTTTCAGGCGTTCACGATATACCCAAACTATTTTAGCATCGGGTATCTTACCTTCCGAGCTCAGCCCAAGAAAATGACCTCCTCTCTGAAAACCGTACCGATCTAAATTAGAGAATTCTGGCAAATCCGTTAAGCTGAAAGCAGGAGGACGAAAATCGTCTCCTATAAAGCAGATGCTTCAGGATGTCGTGTGCGAAAAAAGCGCTGAAGACGGCCAGGTGTCGACGTTTAATTACTTTTCTCCAGGGCAGTTACCGGGTTAGTGACCGCCGGGCCTGTGCAGTCATTCAGATGGGCCGCAGCAATTATAGCTACAAAAGCAGGAAGCATGATGATCCGGCTTTACGATTCCGGATATGTGAAATTGCCAAATACCATGTTCGTTATGGCTATCAACGCATTCATACTCTATTGCAGCGTGAAGGCTGACGGGTAAATCATAAGCGTGTGTTGCGCATCTATCGTGAGGAGGGCCTGAATCTAAGGCGCAAACGACCAAGGCGTCGAGTTGCCGCCGCACACCGGATGGACAGGCCGGAGCTCTCTCATATTGATCAGTGCTGGAGTATGGATCTTTTCGCCGATCAACTGTTCAACGGGCGACGAATCAGAGCGTTAACTGTAGTCGATAATTTGGCCGAGACTGAAGAAGATCTCAACGAGTTTCGGCAAATGCTGACCAGGATCACGTTCGAGGCAGCACTCAATGCTGAACTGGCTGATCATCTTGGCTTTGCCAAGCATCAACAATCCGAAGCGAGTAATAGCCGCAACGGCACTACCAGCAAGACCTTGCAAACGAAAGATGGCCAGTTTGAACTGGATACCCCGCGAGATAGAGCGGGCAGCTTTATTCAAGGAGATGTATGGGGCCGATGTCTCTGCCACACTCATATCCAAAGTCACTGATGCAGTTATCGAACAGGTTGTTGAATGGCAATCTCGCCCCCTGGATGCGATTTATCCTATTGTTTATCTGGACTGCATTGTCGTTAAAATCCGGCAAGACAAGAAAGTGATCAACAAAGCGATTTACCTCGCTCTGGGCGTTAACCTGGAAGGCCACAAGGAATTATTAGGGATGTAGCTATCGGAGAATGAGGGGGCCAAATTCTAGCTGAACGTATTGACAGAGCTTCAAAGCCGCGGTGTGAAGGATATTTTGATTGCCTGTGTCGAAGGCTTAAAAGGCTTTCCTGATGCCATCAACACGGCCTTTCCGGATACCCAGATCCAGCTCTGTATCGTGCATATGGTACGGAACTCGATGAAGTAGGTGCCTTGGAAAGACTACAAGCCTGTCACGGCTGATTTGAAAAAGATTTACCAGTCCATCACCGAGGAAGAAGCCTTATTGGCGCTGGATAAATTCTCTGACCGATGGGACAACAAGTACCCCAGGATCAGCCGCTCCTGGCGTGCCCATTGGGAGAACCTGAACACGCTGTTCAACTACCCGGAGGACATACGAAAGGTGATCTACACAACCAACGCCATTGAGTCACTGAACAGTGTCATTCGCAAAGTGGTCAAAAAAACGGAAATTATTTCCAACCGATGACTCGGCAAAGAAGGTAATCTATCTGGTAATCCAGGCCGCATCGAAAAAATGGACAATGCCGATCCGTCATTGGAAACCAGCACTGAATAGATTTATGATTGAGTTCGAAGAACGCTTAGCGGAATATATTTAACCCGGGCAGTTACACAGAAAACTTTACAGGCTCGCAAAAAAAGATTGAAAGCTGGCGCCATGATTACAATACATTTCGACCTCATACATCACTGGGAAACTTCACGCCGGATGAATTCCGGGAGAAGCACTCTAAGGCCGGAATTTTATAAGAATGCCCTGTACAGTTTTTGGTAGGGGCTCACCCCCTGGCAATAGGGCACCAATGAAAATACCAGTGGACTGCTACGTCATTACTTTCCTAAAGAAATCAATTGGCAAAAGGTCACTGATCTAATGCTTGCAACGGTGGTGGAAAAGTTCAACAACCGACCTCTCAAATGCCTCAATTATCAGACACTCAACGGAGTCTTTCTGAAGAGCACAGGTGATACACTTGCAACTTGAATCCCCCATTCTGGGGCACCGAAATCAGCTCCGCATCAAAAATCTGGCGATGCTATTTTGCCAAATAGAAACTAATGAAGCGCTGGAGCCGTCTGATGGAGTGTAAGGTCAGGATCGAAGCAGCTCCTCATAAAGCTCCACATAATGGGCCGCGCTGGCGTTCCAACTGAAATCGCAAGCCATACCATTGCGCTGGATTTTGTGCCATTTGTCCAGATCGGCATAAAACGCTTGTGCCCGCCGGATAGCATGCAACAAGGCGCCGGCATCAGCATGCTCAAAGACAAAACCTGTTGCGTCAGACTGCATATTCTCCAGACTCCCCGCATCCACAACTGAATCGGCCAGCCCACCAGTATGGCGTACGATTGGCGGCGTGCCATAGGCCATACTGTACATCTGATTCAGACCGCATGGCTCGTAGCGTGAGGGCATGATAAAGGCATCTATACCGGCTTCCATGCGGTGAGCCAATCTTTCGTTATAGCCAATATAGGTGGCGAACTGGCCAAGATGTTTGTGTGCAAACTCACTGAAGCGCCCTTCGAGTACCGGATCACCCGAGCCAAGAAGACATATCTGCACACCGTCATTGAGCAGTTCAGGCACGATATCGGCAAACAGATCCAGCCCTTTCTGGTCTGCTAGGCGGCTGATCACCCCCAGCAGCATCACATCCGGGTGTTGCGCCAGCCCTAACTCCTGCTGCAGCGCACGCTTGTTTTCAACCCCGTTACTGAGTGTTCTGGCGGTGTAGTTTTTAACCAGATGGGCGTCGGCACGGGGGTCCCAGTCAGCGGTATCTATACCATTTAATATACCTTCAAGCCGGTCGAATCGGTGCTGTAGCAGCCCTTCGAGGCCGCAACCGAAGAACGGGTCCTGAATCTCCCGAGCATAGGTTGGACTCACCGTGGTGATACTGTCGGCAAATCGCAATCCGGCCTTCAGAAAAGAGAGTTGATCATGAAATTCCACCCCTTCGATCTCCCGGACCGCCTCCGGTGGCAACCAGAGAGAATCCACCAGCTTGATGTCGAAGACGCCCTGGTAGGCCAGGTTGTGAATGGTAATGACCGTGCGAGCTCGCGGCGTTGCCGAGTAGTGCAGGTAGGCAGGCGCCAGCCCGGTCTGCCAGTCATTGCAGTGCAGAATATCCGGTTGCCAATCCAGCGGGCTGGCCTGTTCTGACAGCAGATTTGCCACATAGGAGAGGGTGCCAAAACGCAGGGCATTATCCGCCCATTCATGACCTGCGGCACCCTGATAAGGACCGCCATCTCTATGGTACAAACCGGCGTGATCGACGACATAGACAGGAAAACCCTGGCCGGGCATCTTCCCCTCAAGCAGTCGTACAGCACCGCCTGGGGTATAGAGCAGGTCGACCTTCAGTGCATTTTCTAGCTCCATCTGCTCCAGCACCCGGGTGTAGCCGGGAATCAGGATACGGACATCCAGGTCCAGCCCGTTCAGTGCGGCAGGCAAGGCTCCGCTCACATCAGCCAAGCCACCGGTCTTGATCAGGGGGTGAGTCTCGGAAGTCGCAAAGAGTACTTTGAGCTTTTTAGCCACTACCCCTTCTCCGGCATCAGGATCAGCAACGAGAGTGGCGGCAAGGTAAGGGCCACAGAACACGGGCGCCCCATACACGCCTCGTTATCCACCGGCACGAGATCCACATTACCGGCATTGCTGCCATCGTAGCGCGCCGAGTCACTGTTCAGCACCTCTCTGTAAGCGCTGGCCTCGGGTACACCAATCCGGTAATCATATCTCGGCACCGGGGTAAAGTTGGCCACAACAACCAACTGCTGATCGCCGCTTTTACGCAGAAAGCTGATCACCGACTGTTGCGCATCATTGCAATCAATCCACTCAAACCCTTCGTTGTAAAAGTCCAGCTCATGGAGCGCCGGCAGCTCTTTGTAGAGCCGGTTCAGATCAGCTATGAGTTGCAGCATCCCCTTGTGATTCGCATACTCCAGCACATACCAGTCCAGCTCTTTTTCACAGTTCCACTCGGTTCCCTGGGCAAATTCAGACCCCATAAAGAGCAATTTTTTACCCGGGTAGGCCCACATATAGGCGTAAAGCAGACGCAGGTTTGCGAAGCGCTGCCACTCATCGCCCGGCATTTTCCGCACCATGGAACCCTTTCCATGAACCACCTCATCATGGGAGAAGGGGAGCACAAAGTTCTCGGTGTAGTTGTAGAGCATGCCGAAGGTGAGGATGCCATGGTGGTGCTGGCGATGGATCGGCTCATTGCTGATATATTCCAGGGTGTCGTGCATCCACCCCATGTTCCATTTCATGCTGAATCCCAGCCCGCCAACCTCAACCGGACGGGTGACACCGGGCCAGGTGGTGGACTCTTCGGCGATAATTAAAGTACCGGGATACTCACCATGGGTAATCTTGTTGAGCTGTTGCAGGAAAGCAATCGCTTCCAGATTTTCATTACCCCCATGGATATTGGGAATCCAGTCGTGGGGTTCCCGGGAATAATCCAGATAAAGCATGGAGGCGACGGCATCAACCCGCAGGCCGTCGATATGAAACTCATCCAGCCAGTAAACAGCGCTGCCGATGAGGAAGTTTCTCACCTCGTTCCGGCCATAATTGAAAATCAGCGTTCCCCAATCCGGGTGAACGCCGAGTCTTGGGTCTTCATGCTCGTAGAGAGGGACACCGTCAAACTCCGCCAGGGCAAATGCGTCACGGGGAAAGTGCCCCGGTGCCCAATCCAGAATCACCCCAATGCCCTGCTGGTGGCAGTGATCAACAAAATAGCGGAACTCATCCGCCAGGCCAAAGCGCCGGGATGGGGCAAAATAGCCGGTGGTCTGATAGCCCCAGGAGATATCCAGAGGATGCTCCATCACGGGCAATAACTCGATATGGGTAAAACCCTGCTGCTTCACGTAGTCGACCAGCTGTTCTGCCAACTCCCGGTAACTCAGGAAGCCACCCTCTCGCTCTTCGTTGCGCCGCCATGAGCTGAGATGGACCTCATACACAGAGAGCGGCGCTTTCAGCCAGTCGGCTTCGCTTCGCTGCTTCAGCCAGGGGTCATCACCCCAGGCATAGGCGGTGGAAACAGGCACCTGGGAGGCTGTTTTTGGCCGCATCTCACTCTGTTGGGCATAGGGGTCACTCTTCTGCAGAATCGTGCCATGCCCCCGATTGCGTATCTCATATTTGTAGATGTCACCGCTGGCGAAGCCGGGGATAAACAGCTCCCAGACACCGCCGCCGCCACGAGTCCGCATCGGGTGCCGCCGACCATCCCACTGGTTGAAATCACCAATGACGCTGACACGCTCCGCATTGGGAGCCCAGACAGCGAACAGAACACCCTCTATCCCCTCAACCGTATCGGGATGCGCCCCCATAAAGCGATAGACATGGTGATGGTTTCCCTCGCCAAACAGATACAGATCTAGATCTCCCAACTGGGGCGGAAAACAGTAGGGATCATACGTTGTGTGCTGAGCACCACCGGGATAGGTGGCGGTTATCTGATAGCGCTCTGGCATCACATCTGAAGCACCCTGCCAGACAAAAAAGTCGCTCTCTTCGATACGCTTCAGCTCGTCTCCTGTTTCAACAATCACCGCCTTGGTGGCACCCGGGAGAAATAGTGTCACCTTCTCCTGTTCACCATGAAGGTGTCTGCCAAGAACTTGAAAAGGGTCGTGATGCCGGGCTTCGGCAATCCGAATCAGGTCAGGAGACAACGCATTGGTATTTATCATTTTTAGCCCCATTCCTGCTGCACGGAAGCAACTTGGTCGTGCATCAAGGGTAGTTCAATAAGAACTGTCATTATTGTCCAGTACTCTACCAGGATCACTTTGAAAGAGTACCAGTATGAACCGGGTAGATAGCCGTTCAGCTGATCATCCTGAATATTACCACGAAGGGCCCAAAGAGATGAGATGAGTATATGAATTTCCTTATAAACCAAAAAATATACCCGCCCTGTATCCCCATTATGGCTGGCATAAAGGGCTACTTTAACAAATCAGGGCCGCAATCGTGTAAGATCTATCGTTAAATCATCAAGAAAAATCGGGGCGTAGGTATGAAACTGACGGAGACAACCGCCTGGATCAAGCTCAAAGAACAGAGCCAAGCCGTCAATAATATCCATATGCGGGATCTGTTTGATCAGGACCCTGGACGCTTCGACCGGTTCTCCATTGAGCTGGATGAACTCCTCCTCGACTATTCGAAAAACCGCATCGACGATACCATTTTGCAGCAACTGATTGAGCTGGCCAGAGAGCAGGATTTACCCTCCTGGATCGAGAAGATGTACCGCGGCCAGCGCATCAATACCACCGAGAACCGAGCCGTTCTCCACGTGGCACTGCGCAACCGCTCCAACCAGCCGATTCTGCTGGACGGCAAGGATGTAATGCCTGCCGTCAACGCCGTGCTGAAGCAGATGAGAGAGTTCTGCAACGAGATCCACGACGGCACTTGGCAGGGGTTCAGCGGCAAGCGGATTACCGATGTGGTCAATATCGGCATCGGTGGGTCAAACCTGGGCCCGGTGATGGTGACAGAAGCACTCCGGCCCTATGCCACAGAGGGTATTGATGTCCATTTCGTCTCTAATGTCGATGGCACCCAGACCTCGGAAACCCTGAAGCGACTAAACCCGGAGACCACGCTGTTCATCGTCGCCTCCAAAACCTTCACTACCCAGGAAACACTGACCAACGCCTACAGTGCCAGAGACTGGCTGATGAGAGCAGCGCCTGATGAAAGCGCTACCGCCAAGCATTTTGTCGCCGTCTCCACCAACAGCAGGGAAGTTGAAAAATTCGGCATAGATACCTGTAACATGTTCGAGTTCTGGGACTGGGTTGGGGGGCGCTACTCGCTCTGGAGCGCCATTGGTCTGCCTATTGCCCTGTCTGTCGGCATGGACCGGTTTGAAGAGCTGCTCTCAGGGGCACACCGGATGGATGAGCATTTCCGCACCGCGCCGCTGGAACAGAATATGCCGGTTATCGTCGGGATGCTGGGGATCTGGTGCATCAACTTTCTCGGCGCCAAGAGCCATGCTATCCTGCCCTACGATCAATACCTGCACCGCTTCCCCGCCTACCTGCAACAGATGGAGATGGAGAGCAACGGCAAAAGCGTTACCCGGGATGGAGAGCGAGTCGATTATGAGACACGCAATGTGGTCTGGGGTGAACCGGGAACCAATGGGCAACATGCCTTTTTCCAGCTGCTGCACCAGGGCACACCCCTGATAACCGTGGATTATCTGGCTCCGGTTGAAAGCCATAACCCTTTAGGCGATCACCACTCCATTCTTCTCTCCAACTTCTTTGCCCAGACCGAAGCGCTGATGCGCGGCAAGACCGAACAGGAGGTAAGAGCGGAACTGGAGGCTGCCGGACTGGAAGGCGAGGCGCTGGAGAAACTGGTTTCCCACAAACTGTTTGACGGCAACCACCCCACCAACACCTTTCTGTTCTCCAAACTCACGCCAAAAACGCTAGGTATGCTGATCGCCTTCTATGAGCACAAGGTGTTTGTCCAGGGTGTCATCTGGAACCTCAATTCCTTTGACCAGTGGGGGGTTGAGCTGGGCAAGCAACTGGCAAGGGGGATACTGCCGGAACTGCAAAAAAGCGATGATACAACCAATCATGACGCCTCCACCAATGGCCTGATCAACTACTGCAAACAGCACGGCCTCAGTGAGTAATCCAGAACCACTACTGGTGGGCGTAGATCTTGGAGGGACAACCCTACGTGCGGGCTTGGTCCGCGATGGAAAGGTAATCGCCGAGTACAGAGTTAATGCCGACCTGTCGACCCGCTGCGCCCAGGCTTCACCGGAACAGGCCCTGGAATTGGTGGTTGAGGTACTCACTGAAAGCATCACCACAATCCAGAAAAATGCCGACTCTAAAATCGAGGCAATCGGTCTATCGCTACCCGGCTACGTGGATGGTGACAGCGGCGTGATTTTCTCCTCGCCAAACCTGCCAGGGCTGAACAACGCCGATATCGCCACGCCCCTGGCGCGCCATTTTGACGCAGAGATCCGGGTGGAAAACGACGCCTTGGCTACCACCTGGGGGGAGTTCAACTGCCACCCGGACCAGCCAGAGCATATGATCTATATTGGTTTGGGCACAGGGATCGGCGGTGGATTGATCCTCAATGAAAGAACCCTACAGAGGGACTCACGGCATGGCCATGGAGATAGGGCATATCGTGATTGAACCTCAAGGCCGCCCCTGCGGATGCGGAAAACAGGGGGTGTGTTGAGCGCTATGCTTCAGCCACAGGCTTAAGCATCAGCTTCGCAGAACTCACTGGAAACCAGCTGAATGCGACAGAGATCGCAGGTTTAGCTGAGGCAGGTCATGGCGATGCCCTTGCCTGCTTTAAAACAGCCGGGTACGCTGTAGGACAGACAATGGCACATCTGGTTAAGATCCTGGATGTGACCGATATCGTTATCGGAGGTGGAGTCAGCAGCTCATGGAGATGGATGGAACCGCACTGCAACCAACAACTGGATAGAGACCTGTTCGAGCCACTGCACACCAAAACGCAGATCAGCAGATCCTCATCAGCCGACCAGGCAGGCATCCTGGGCGCAGCCCTGCTCGCCGGCAGAAAACCTCACATTATCCCACCTTCAGCATGAGTCGTAACCATGAAAGAATCTCAATGCAATATCAGTCCACTGACCAAAAGCACCCTGGCATTAATACTGGCGGGGGGACGAGGGTCACGACTTAGACAACTCACTGCCTGGCGAACCAAGCCGGCCGTTCCGTTTGGCGGGAAGTTTCGTATTATCGATTTTCCACTCTCCAACTGCATCAATGCCGGTATCCGACGAATCGCAGTACTGACCCAATACAAGGCACACTCACTGCTGCAGCACCTGAGTAATGGCTGGTCATTCCTTCGCGGTGAATTTGGTGAATATGTTGAGATACTGCCAGCCTCCCAGCGCATGGGAGAGTCCTGGTACGCCGGCACGGCGGATGCGGTTTTCCAGAACCTGGATATTCTGCGCCACCACGGACCCCAGTATATTTTGATACTGGCAGGCGACCATATCTATAAAATGGACTATGGTAAGATGCTCGCCCACCATGCCAAGCACGATGCAGACATGACGGTCAGCTGCATCGAAGTACCTCTAGAGGAGGCAAAGTCTTTTGGTGTTATGAGCCTGGATCACAACTCAAGAGTGGTGGAATTTAAAGAAAAACCAGAAAACCCGGAACCGATGATCGGCCGGCCCGACAAGGCGCTGGCATCCATGGGTATCTATATATTCAATGCCAATTTCCTTTATGAGCAGCTGATAAGAGATGCCAGCGAGCCAAAATCCAGCCATGATTTTGGTCATGACATCATCCCTCATATTGTCAGCCGATATAAAGTAGTTGGTTTCCCATTCCGTGACCCGGAGACAGGAGGAAAGATCTACTGGCGTGATGTAGGTACAATCGACGCCTTCTGGGAGGCGAACCTGGAGCTGATCGGCGTGACACCTGAGCTTAACCTCTATGATAAAAACTGGCCTATCTGGACCCACCAGGCCCAGCTCCCCCCAGCAAAATTTGTCTTTGATAACGATGGCCGACGTGGCACCGCGACCGATACCATGGTATCAGGCGGCTGCATTATCTCCGGTGCCTCTATAAAGCACTCACTGCTCTTCTCCAACGTGGTTGTGAATGAAGGCTCCAATGTTGAGAACTCGGTCATTCTGCCTGATGTCGAGATAGGGAAGGACTGTCATATCAATAACGCGGTCATCGACAAGGGCTGCTATATTGCCAACGGCCTTTCAGTTGGGTGTGACCCCGAAAGCGATGACCGGCACTTCCATGTTTCAGAAAATGGCGTAGTACTTGTCACTCCGAATATGCTGGGGCAGAATATCCACCATGCAGTGTAAGAAAAAACTCGACGTAGTGCTCGTCTGGCATATGCACCAACCACACTATAAAGATCAGAGCAATGGAGATTACCGGCTGCCATGGACCTACCTCCACGCGATAAAAGATTACGTGGATATGGCAGCCCATCTTGAAGCCTGCCCGAATGCATGCAGCGTGGTCAACTTTTCGCCCACGCTATTGGAGCAGATCGATGACTACGCCCAGCAGACCCAACGCTATCTAAAAGATGGGACACTGGTTAAGGACCCCCTGCTAAATGCCCTGGCAACGGGAAAATTCCCCAAGAATGCTGAGAAGCGGTCGGCATTGGTCCTCAGTTGCATCCGTGCCAATGAAGAGCACGCCATTGGACGGTATAAGGAATTCCAGCAACTTACCCGGATGATTGGTGACCCCGAAACCCTATCGGAGCGCAGTAACTATCTCTCCAACCAGTTCATTGCCGATCTGCTGGTCTGGTATCACCTGGTCTGGATTGGCGAGACAGTGCGCCGTAAAAATGAGCGTATCATCCAACTGATCGAGAAGGGACAATTCTTTACTCCGGATGATCGCCACCAGCTCTTTTATGTTATCAGTAAATTGCTCTCAGGGCTAATCGATCGCTACAAAGCGCTGGCCGTGCGCGGTCAGGCAGAGCTATCCTTCACCCCCTATTCACACCCCATCATGCCGCTACTGCTGGATTTCGGATCAGCCCGCCAAGCATGGCCGGACATCGTCCTCCCCGATGCCGAGAAATACCCTGGTGGAAAAGTGCGCGCCCACTGGCATATCGACCAAGGAATAGCCTGCTTTGAACGCTATTTCGGATTCAAACCTACTGGCTGCTGGCCCGCCGAGGGAGGGATCTGTGAAAAGAGTCTGCAACTGCTTGGAGAGCATGGCCTGGAATGGGCAGCAACCGGTGAAAACGTCTTAATTAACAGTTTGAATGATGAAGAAAAATCGGTACCTGACAAGATTTGGCTATACCAATCCTATCTGGCACCAAAGAGTGACATCGCCTGCTTCTTCCGGGATGATGGCCTCTCTGACCTGATCGGCTTTGAATATGCCCGCTGGCATGCCGACAATGCAGTGGCCAATCTGATATCGCACCTGGAACACATTGCGGTAAAAACAGCGGACCAGCCAGACGCTATCGTATCCATCATCCTGGATGGAGAAAACGCCTGGGAGACCTATCCCTACAACGGATACTACTTTCTCAACGGGCTATACAAACACCTGGCCGTACACCCAAACCTGAACCTGACCACCTACAAAAAACACCTGACTACACACCCTGCCGAACATAAGCTAGCCAAGATTACTGCAGGTAGCTGGGTTCATGGCACTTTCTCCACCTGGATAGGTGACCCGGGTAAAAACCGCGCCTGGGAACTGCTGGCCGATGCCAAACAGGCATTTGATGAAGTCATCAATGCAGGGCAGCTGGATGAGAAAACCGTGGTAAAAGCTGAACAGGAGCTGGCTATTTGTGAGGCTTCGGATTGGGCCTGGTGGTTTGGTGACTACAATCCGGAAGGTGCGGTCAGTGACTTTGATGAGATCTACCGCCTGCACCTCTCCAACCTCTACAAAACATTAGGGGTGCCTGTTCCTGACGTATTGCATCAGGTGATATCACGAGGTTCTGGCGACCCCACAGTGGGTGGCGTGATGCGGGCCGGGCAGGCCGATGGATGATCACTGACAACACCCCAAAAGCGATAGATCAAAGAAGCGCCGGGGTGCTGCTCCATCCCACATCGCTGCCAAGCGGCGATCTGGGGAGTGATGCTTATCGTTTTGTCGATTTTCTTACCGAGTGCAAATTCAGCTACTGGCAAATGCTACCGCTTGGCCAACCATCCCACGGGCTTTCACCCTATCAATGCCTGTCAGTTCACGCTGGAAACACGGCGCTCATCAGTCCTGAAATGCTGGTAAAGTCCGGCTGGATTGAATCAATACCTACCAAGAACAACTTTCCCGACCGAACTATTGCACTGCGCCAAGCCTGGAATAGCGTTGATCAAAATTCTGCTAAAGATGCACAGGACAAGCTCAGCAGATTCGAGCAACTTCATGCCCACTGGATCAAGGATTATGCACTGTTTCTGGCGCTTAAAGCAGAGCATAACGATGCACCCTGGTGGGAGTGGCCAGAGCCTCTCCGGGATCGGAATCCAGAGGCTATTCGCCAGGCTGAATCTGGCCTGGAAGCGGAGATCCGATTCCACTCTTTCGGCCAATTTATTTTCCTCAGCCAATGGCAGGCCCTCCGGCAGTACGCCAATGTAAAAGGGATACGTCTGTTTGGTGACACACCCATATTTATCGCCGAAAACAGTGCCGACGCCTGGACTCATCGCAACTATTTTCTGCTCAACGAACAAGGAAGACCGAGTGTTGTGGCAGGCGTGCCGCCTGACTACTTCTCCAGTACCGGTCAGCGCTGGGGCAACCCACTCTACAATTGGGAGGCCATTCAGGCAGATGGCTTCAGCTGGTGGATAGAGCAGTTAGAAACACAATTTGATCGGTTTGATCTGCTTCGGATTGACCACTTCCGCAGTTTTCAAGCCTACTGGGAAATATCCGCTGCAAGCCAGACTGCCGAAACAGGACGCGGGGTGGAAGCGCCGGGAGAGGCACTGTTTGAGGCATTAGATACCCATTTTAATCCACTCCCCATAGTGGTTGAAGACCTGGGGACAATCACAGAAGAGGTGACCGCTCTGCGTGACCAATTCGAACTTCCTGGAATGAAGATTCTTCAGTTCGCTTTCGATGGAAATCCAGACAACCCTTATCTGCCCGACAATATAGGCATGGAGTTTGTCGTCTATACCGGCACACATGACAATGATACGACCGTCGGCTGGTACGATGATCTGCCTGACGATGCAAAAGAGAGAGTCGGCGGCTACACCAACCCGGCAGAAACGAGGATGCCCTGGGGGTTAATTGAACTTGCCTTGAGCAGCAATGCAAAACTTGCCATCCTGCCAATGCAGGACCTGCTGGAGCTGGGGTCTGAAGCGAGAATGAATCTACCGGGAAGTCTTAATCAACATAACTGGGCATGGCAAGTCGGCTGGCATCAGATTCCTGAGCATTTGGCCGAGCGATTAAGCAGCCTACTGCAGGCCTGCAACAGAGAATACACCAACGCCCAACACCCCTGTAGATAATCGTTCCTGAAGTATCAGACTGAGGATCTAGTCCCTTTTAGATCTAATTATCCGCCCATATTTAGAATGATAATTCGATTTCCCGCTAACCTTACCCAAGGTGGGATTCAAGTTGTAAGTGCATCACCTGTGCTTTTCAGTTCGTAAAGACTATGCGTCTGATAATTGAGGCATTTCCAATGTCGATTGTTGAACTTTTCCACCACCGTTGCAAGCATTAGATCAGTGATCTTTTTGCCAATCGATCCCTTTAGGAGAGTAATGACGTAGCGGCCCATTGGTATTTTCATTGGTGCCCGGCTGCCAGGGGGGTAAGGATCAGAAAAGTAAACATTCATGCCTGTGGCCTCTTCAATTTTCTTGAACTGAGCACATTCTTTACCGTCAGATATTTTGACTCGTACGCTTTCACAAACAACTCCAAGGCTTTCTCTGCATTATCCCGAGTATCGGCTTGCCAGATATCGTGCAACGCCTGCTTGGCTTTTGGCTGTAATAACTTGGGCAAAGTATTGAGCACATGACCCGTTTTATGCATCCAGCAGCGTTGCTGACGGGTTTCCGGGTAGGTCTCCTCCAAGCCGATCCAGACACCATCACCGATAGCCAGTGCCAGACTGTTCATTCCACGTGATTTCAACTTCAGCAGGACTTCATGCCAGCTCTGCGTGGACTCCCGGGCACCATCTTCTATCGCCAGAAAATGCTTCTCATCCCGTTCATTGACACCAACTAATAACCAATGTGCCAAGTTCAACGAAGAACAAAGAGAAAAGCCGTGATCCAGATATGCATCAAGCCCGCAAAGGCAATCAATGGTACTTTGGCATGAAGACCCATATTGTCGTAGGCAGCAAAACCAAACTGATCCACTCAATTGCTCTGACACCGGCCAATGTTCATGACTCGCAGGTATTTTGTTGCATGGAAACGAAATACGCGTACGAGGAAATTCTACTTATGCAGGACAGAGAGATAAACTGACCAAGCATGCGCCAAAGGCCAAAGATTTTACCCAGAAGAAAGCCTACCGTAATCGACAATTAACTAGACAAGAGCCATCAGCGAATCGTACAAATCGAGAACGCGCGCCAGACTGAGGTAAGCAGAATCGGCCCAGGCACTTCCATTACTATTGTTCTCATCCAGCAGTTCCTGGAGACCTAGCCATCGCAGAACTTCTGCTGATGCGATGGCATACTTGCGAATGACCTTGTGCTTCCGGTCTATGCCGATATTTTTTTTGTACCCATAGTGTTTTTTTCCACGCTTCATGATCCAACAGGCTTCAACATCCTTCTGGCGGCATTTGTTATCACTCCATTGTTAAATTGCATCCAAAAATGCCCCCCTAACCACCATCATTTGCACCGAAAATTGACCCACGTGTGACTCTGACCAGCTGGCTGCATCGGGAGGCACGGCGTAAACGCAAACAGCGATTATCACTAAAATGACTGTCTTATAGCTTATAATCTGGTGCCGCTGGTTCTATACCGGCTCTTATGACCGTGTCGCTACTTTTGCCAGAGATTGGCGGGCGCAACAGCAGGAAAGCTTCACGTGTTCGCCAGTAGCGGCGCCTAGGTACTATTGGCCTTTGCTGGAGAAGCTTTTCAGTTTGATTGGAGCGAGGGCTACGTTGTTCTGGGTGGCAAAAGCACCAAGTGACAGATTGCCCGGTTCAAGCTCAGTAGCCGCCGTGCTTTCTTTCTGCGCGCTTATCCCCCAAATCCAGGAGATGCATCTTTGATGCGCACAACCCGGCCTTCAGGGCGCCCGGCGGTGTGCTGGAGCGTGGTATCTACGACACTATGAAGACCGCTGTTGATAAGGTCCGTCGCGGTAAGAGGCGTGTACTCAATACCCGCTTCAAGGTCATGGCCAGCCATTTCATCGTTTGTAACTCAGTCGCAGGCTGGGAGAAGGGCTGGATAGAAAAAAATGTTCGAGACTCCCGCTATCGCCTCTGGCATCAGGCGTCGGCATTTGCGGATATTGATGTGCTGAACATCTGGCTAGGAGTTATAACTGAAAGTGTTGTTTGAAAGGAATTGAAAAAGAGCGGGGTATCTGGTTGATTTGTTGTTGCGAGACATCAAAACAACCATTGGAGATACGCCACCATGAGTAAGAATAACGTTGTTAAGCTGGCAGTTCGAGATACGATTATCGATCCGCTGACAGAGTTGCCGAGAAGCGGTGCAGAGCAGTTGATCTGCCAGGCGGTGGAGGCCGAGCTGCTGGAGCTGTTGGCGGAGCACGTCGAGCGACGGACAGAGGATGGCAAGGCGGGTGTGGTGCGTAATGGTCACCTGCCAGCTCGTAAACTGCAGACAGGATTGGGGCCGGTCACGGTCAAGATCCCCAAAGTTCGCGCGAAGACCGGCGAGCCGGTGACGTTCCGATCAGCTCTGGTGCCGCCGTATGTACGCAAGACGAAGTCACTGGAAGCGGCACTGCCGTGGCTCTACCTGAAGAGGATTTCCAGTGGAGAGATGGGTGAAGCCCTGAAAGTGCTGGTGGTTCCGGGTGCAACAGGCTTGTCGGCGGGCAGAGTATCGCGTCTGAAGCAGGTCTGGGCAGAAGAATATCGGAGCTGGTGCGAGGAGCGCATGGATAAGGGCCATTGGGTGTATGTGTGGGCAGACGGTGTCTACAGCGGACAGAGAGCAGAGCAGACGAAGCTGTGTGCCCTGGTGGTGATCGGCATGAATGAGCGTGGTGAGAAGCATTTTCTGGCAATTGAAAATGGTGTGCGGGAATCCACACAGCTGGAGGGAGGTACTGTTGAAACTGAAGTCACGCGGACTGACCCCGCCAAAATTGGCGATCAGTGACGGTGCCATGGTATTCCGGGCTGCGCTGTAGGAAGTGTATCCGGAGACGCGTCAGCAGCGCTGCTGGATGCACAAGACCATGAACGTGCTGAACTGCCTGCCAAGGTCAGCTCAGCCGAAAGCGAAGCAGGCACTGCATAACATCTGGCAGTCGGAGACCCAGGCCGATGCAGAAAAGGCCTTTGATCTGTTTATCAAAACGTATGAGCCAAAGTATCCGAAGGCTGCCATCTGTCTGCACAAAGACCGAGAGGAACTGATGGCTTTCTATCAATTTCCTGCGCAGCACTGGCAGAGCATTCGGACCAGCAATCCGATTGAATCCACCTTCGGGACAATCCGCCATCGAACCAGGCGTTCCAAGGGCTGCCTATCGCGTGACGGCATGCTACACATGATGTTCAAACTCGGCCTGTGTGCCGAGAAGACGTGGAGACGATTACGGGGTTTCGATTATCTGGCGAAGGTGATAACCGGAATCAAATTTAAAGAGGGTGTTGAGGTAGCAAGAGTCGATCAGGTCACCGCTTGATTCAACTGGCTAAACACCAGATTTGACTATAACTCTCTGGCTAGTGCTATAAGGCCTTATGGTAAGAGATCTATCATTCTGAGTACAAAGACAGCACAATTGCCGATGCTTGGCAGGACGAAGTTGTTCGCCTGATGTCGATTCCTGCGCCCTTTGACGGATATATAGAACACAGTAAGCGGGTCTTATCCACCTGCCTGATTATCTTTGATAACAGTCGTTACAGTGTACCCGCTTCTTTTACCAATCGCCCACCAGCTTACATGTTGATGCCCATAGATTGGTGATGATTGCAGAGGAGAAGGTGATTGCAGAACATCAGCGTATGTTCACACGAGATCACAGCCAAAAGGGACAAACAATCTATGACTAGCATCACTACCCGTCGGTACTGCAGCGTAAGCCCGGTGCGTTGCGCAATGGAACACCCTTCCAGGAATGCCAGAGAGCTTCCGCAAACTACAAAAACAACGGCTCAAGCATCCCGGTGACAACCGGGATATGGTCAATGCTGCAACATGATGAACGCAAGCTAGAACAGGCCATTACCACTGCACTGACCAGTGGCAGCCCTTCTAAACAGCACGTTATTAGCTGTCTGGGTAAGCCAAGACCGGCATTGCTCAAGCGCGTCCTGAACTCACGCTGGTAAAGAAGCCCAAAGCCGATACAGGCCGTTATGATCACTTACGGGGGAAACGCCATGTCCGTTGATGCCACGATAGCAACCATGAAGTTACTAAAACTCCACGGTATGGCGCAAAGCATTGCAGAGCTGTCTGAGCAAGCTTCATCTGCTTACAGCAAAGCAGAACCCATACTGCAGCAATGACTCAAAGCCGAAGTCGCTGAACGAGAAGTGCGTTCTATTCAATATCAAATGAAGCTGGCAGGCTTTGATTTTATCCAAAGTCAGGTAAACGAAGAACTGATTACTGCACTGCATCACTGCGAATTTATAGAAGAGGCCCAGAGCATCGTTTTTGTGGGCCCTGGTACCGATAAACCCCTCCTGGCGACTATAATCACGGTGCAGGCCTTCACCACCATCATAAGCCTATTCGCTTTTTATCGACTATTGAGCTGGTTAAACTGCTGGAGCAGGAGAAACAACCCGGTAAGCAGGGACCAATGGCTAACAGGTTGATGCATGCGGATCTCGTGACTCCTGGTGAACCGGGTTATCTTCCCTTTAGCTAGGCAGGTGGTGCTTTGTTATTCCATCTTCTCAGCAAGCTGTATGGACGTGAAATGCCCCCATTCTATGGCCACTTGGCGTGTTAGGCTCTCCGCATTTCACGTAATCCAAAATACGCCATCTCTCGCGTGACGTAGTGTTGTGAACTGTGGGGTCGCCGCTCATTATATCGGCAACGCCACTGTTCAATAACAACTCTGGCTTCGGTCAGGCTACCAAATATCTCTGCATTTAAACACTCCTTGCGGAAAATGCCGTTGAAGCTTTCATTGCTGCCATTTTGCCAGGGTTTTCCCGGTTCAATATTGGCTAGCTTAATATCATCCTTTTCCAGTTCCTCGCGCAGTACGAGGGGGCCAACAGCTCAGCTCCGTTGTCGCTGCGAATGGCTCGGGGAATTCCGTAGCGAATGATTAATTCACGTAGCACCGCTTTCACGTGTTGACTCTGTAGGTATCGACCAGTTTTGATCGCCAGGCAATAACCGGTTGCTTCGTCCTTGACCGTCAAGCACCGCAGAGGCTCTGCGTCATGATAGCGGTCATGTACGAAATCCCATGCCCACACATCATTCCGTCGTAGCGCCAATCCCTCCAGTTTTACCCCAGTGCGAATCTTCCGTCGAGGGCGATAAGGCGGCAAACACAGGCCATTAAGCCGCCAGAGTCGATATACGCGTTTGTTGTTTACCTGCCAACCTCTGAGCCGCAGATAGGCGCCTGATAAACGATAGCCCCAACTGGGATCCTCCCGCACCACTACACGCAACGCGGCCGACAGATGCCGGTCACGACGTTCTCGTTTTGAACTATAATGAAGCCCCGATCGCGGTGTCGTACAAAGCCAGCTTGCTCGCCTTTGGCTAAGGCCCCGCTCAATAGCAAACAATGCCATGGCGCGCTTCGCGCGGGGGCTCACCACTTTTTTGCTTGTATCTCCTTCATGACCTCTACTTCCAGGTCACGTTCTGCTAGCAGCTTTTTGAGCCGCATGTTCTCATCCTTGACTCGCTTTAGCTCCCGCACATCTGAAACTTCCATCCCGGCATAATACTTGTTGCGCCAACGGTAGATTGACTGCTCCGATACGCCGTGTTTGCGTGCTGCCGCTACGGCCGTTGTTGCCTCTGCATCGCGCAGTACAGCCACGATCTGCTCATCTGAAAAATGTCCCTTCTTCATCCTGGTCCTCCTCAGGTAGAGGAAAACCTAACATACCACTGGTCTAGTATTCGGGGGGCAATCCAGACGCATCCACGTCATTATTACCATCAATGTCAGTTCATTGAATGGTCGAATCTCTTTGGTGATGAAAAGATGACTGCACTGCTTGGTCAACTGACCCATCACTGCCATATCATCAAAACCCGCAATACGGAGAGAAAAACCAAGCGAAAACCCAAGAAATAAGTCATAATCCGGCTTGATTAGGTGGGCCACTTTTGGATGCAATTTAACATAGTAAGTATATTTGGCTGCCGGGTTAATAAACAGTTTTCCCGCAACCTGAATGCGGACCTGAGTGGTACCCGGGTAAGGGTAACCAATATTGAACCTAGAATGGCAGAGTCTGAGTTTTCACTGGTCCGCTTCAGTGGGAATGCAGCACCAGCGGATAAAGTCTATGAGGGTATCGAGCCTCTGCTGCTGGAAAATATTACAGAGATGGTCTATTGGGTTGTGAATCTGCCCTGGCATGTAAATACCAACCGCCCTGAGGTAATGCCTACTCTGCCAGAGTCCAGGCATGTTTATCATTGACCGTGAAAATGGAGGCACGGACAAATAGTCCGATATTAATATGCTGTTAGTTATCTCACCCGCAAAAAAACTTGATTATAAAGATGCCCTGCCGGAAATCGGTATGGCAAATCCCCAGTTTCTTGCCGAGGCTGAAACCATCGCCGCCATTATGCAGAAAAAGAGCAGAGCCGAAATCAAGCAGTTGATGAAGTTGAGCGATAATCTGGCTGAACTTAACTACACACGCTATCAGAACTGGACAGCAGCCACTGGAATAGAGGTGGCAAAACAGGCCATTCTCGCTTTTAAGGGGGATGTATACGCGGGAATGAATGCAGCCACGTTTGAAATGGGGGACTTTGAGTTTGCCCAAAAGCATCTGCGAATTCTTTCAGGCTTCTATGGATTATTGCGTCCGCTGGATATGATCCAGGCCCACCGCCTAGAGATGGGAGCCCGTCTTGAGAACCCAAAGGGCAAAAACCTTTATGAGTACTGGCAGGACCTGGTAACGCCTTTGGTGGATAAGGATGTACAGGATGCGGGCGGTATTTTAATAAACCTAGCATCCAATGAGTACTTTAAAGTATTGGATCAACAGAAGCTTCAATCTTCGGTAATCATGCCGATATTCAAGGACTATAAAAATGGCGTGTATAAAGCCATCAGCCTGTATGCCAAGCGGGCCAGGGGGATGATGAGTGCCTTCTGTATTCAAAATCGGCTGGAAGAACCTGACCAGTTAAAGGCGTTTTCCGAAGCCGGGTACAGTTTTTCATCTGAAGATTCTGATGAAGTACATTTCATCTTCACCAGAAAACAGAAACGCTTCGCACCGAGGTGCTGAGCAGCGGCACCGCCTCCAATCTGCATGATTTGGCAGGATTAAGTTCCACACGTGACTGTAGTCTGTTTTTTTACCGTCTCCGCGAATTTATTTACTTTATTCATTGATCTAGAGTTTAGAGTTTCAAGAGGATAAAACCCGAAAACCGCATAAAAAGCTTGACATGGCAGCAGTTCAAGCATTGCCGCGCCTTTAGAAGAGAATAGAGCTTCTGGAGACCGCTATGAACGCAACAAAATACGGTAATATCCCCCGCGAGCTGTCCCATTGGATAACATTGTTGTGCAAAGCGCTACCCCTAGAATCTGCCGGTACTTTCATTGAGTTACTTATTGGCTCGATGCTTATCTGCGGGTTTTATAACTGATCCCTATTTGATGCTGGATATGCGAAGCCATTGGACCAGTTACTACAAATGGTTACAGAATGGCAGATGGTCATGGCTGGCCTTAGCACAGCAATTTGTGACTCATACAGGCCTGAGTCTTACCCCAGAAGAGATCATTGAGGTCTATGGAGAACGCTGGTCGATTCAATCTATATTTAATCAACTGAAGCTTTCTTGAGGATGAAGAAAGCGTGGTAGCAAACCCTACACCGCTGGGTCCATTTAGCGGCGGTGGGGTATGGGCCTAGTGCAGTTGCTGAGGTTGTTGAACGACAATTGTATTCAGCAGTTGTGCCGTCATTCACCCTAGCGGCGGGACAATCCAATAATAGCAGGGCAAATTCGTAAGAGGCTCGTAACCATTTTTTGCCATGTTACTGTGAGGGAGTGGTGGGGATCGTAAATGCGAAAAATTCAAGCCCAAAATTGGCTAGGAAGTGAATATGCAGCAAGATTATGAGCTTAGCCACTTTGTAATAAGCGGCAGCGGGTCATTACAGCCATAATAATATGATTAGTTGGTAGCATATAGGAGACTTGGCTTCTGATCTGAAAAACGGCGTTCTGAGACGGCTGTTGAGCTGTGCTTGGCGACACCCAATGGGCATTTGCAGTCTCACCAAGGTCGTTTGGCGATCAAATCAATCTCCACTAGCGTATTTAAAGCAAGACCAGTGACCCCCAATACAGGTGCGGGGGCAGCTTTGATTCAGAAAAATAACAGCGATAAGTCTTAGTCATAGCATGGTAATTGCGTTCGAGATCAGTGAGTAAAATCCTTATAGAGACGGTATTTTCCAGTAACAGGTCCAAGCCCTTTAAAACCAGTTGAAGATTCTTCATCACCCGATCGGTTTGTGCTTCCACGCCATCTGGCCGGTAAGAAAAATCCAGCCATCTGCTTCAGCTGCATGTGAAAAGGGGGCGACGAGTGCCGGTGCTGTATTGATCGTGTGGAAAAGTGGTATATTCATGGACGGTTTCTTGAGGAGTAGGGAAGCTGTTTAGCAGTGAAAACAGCTGGTTTTGATCAATTTTTTACTTGTTATTTACTATAATAATTAATAAATCATTGACCATCAATCAGATTGATTTCTCAATTATATATGGTTGTACAAATTATCAAATTACATTAGTAATTACTTATGTTATAACGCTTTCAAGTATTCCATGACACAGGAATAATAATGTCATGATCATTGGTGCGTTTACCGCTCCCGCACTGGTTGCAATTGTCGTCATTGCTGTTTTTCTACTTGTATCTGCAACCAACGGGAATACCAAAAGATAGTTAGTGGCAGGCCTGCCTTCTTGGTCGGTAGTCCTGTTTTAGATTCCCATTCTTTCGGAATTGGAAGAGTAATCACTCTGTAATTTTTTATTTGGAAACTATCAAAAAAGTGTAGAGGCCTGTGAGGAATTCCCTGCTTTTATATTCGCGGCTTCGTCTGCTCTATGCATTTTGCGCGACCACTCCATTCAATCACAAAACTTTTGAGCGGCCGCTGACCATTCTGAATAGATCAGGTGCATGGTTTCTGTTTTACTGTGTCCTGTCTATGAATGGGTGATTGGTGAAGACCACAATATAACGGCAGCCAGCTGAAGATTTCCAGAATTGGAATCTGTAAGATAGCACTGATCGTATTTTGTCCCACCGCTTACAATTCTTTCTGCCGGATGCTCTTATATGCTTTCGATTGTTAATGCCCTGATCCCAGTTATTCTGATCATTGCCCTTGGTAAAGTGCTGAAGTGCTGAAGTGCTCTTCACTGTTCAGTGACGAAAGCTGGTCGGGATTTGAAAACCTCTGCTATTTTGTTCTGTTCCCCGCGCTATTGATTAAAACCCTTGCTACTGCCAAATTGGGAACGACGGAGATGGCGCTCTTTTCTGGCATGGTTCTGTTTGCCATCTTTGCCATGAGCGGATTGGTTCTACTGTTATATCCGCTGTTGTCAAAGCAATTTAATGTGACGGCTGCGGAGTTTACCAGCCTGTTTCAGGGAACGACACGCTGGCATGGCTTTATTGCACTCTCCATTGTCGGGTTGCTCTTTGGTGATGAAGGTGTTGCCTATATGGCGATCACCATGGCCGTGATCATTCCACCGCTGAATATCATTAATGTCTCGGTGTTGGCCAAGTTCGCTAATCGTGAGAGCAGTCTTCGTGGTCTGCTGAACAACCTTATCCGCAACCCATTCATTATTTCCTGCATTACGGGCACAGCACTTAACTTGAGTGGAATTGGTTTACCGGAGCCCACCTACACGGTATTTAATATTGTGGGTGGTGGTGCCCTGGGGCTTGGGTTGCTGACGGTTGGAGCCGGTTTAAGATTCGGTCTGGTGCTGGATCACCGCTTTTTGGTCAGCTCCGGGGCTGCCATGCGCCTGCTGGGTATGCCGCTCCTGATGTTTATCGGCGCATGGCTCTTTGACATAGAAGGAATGCCCCGGACGGTGGCCATTATAGCGGCGGCGGTCCCAACGGCGGCCTCTTCCTATATTCTGGCGCGGCAGATGGGCGGTGACGCACCCCTGATGGCAAATCTGATCACCGTTCAAGTACTGTTGTCGACTGTGACACTGCCGGTAATGATCTGGCTTGCCGGGTTGTGATTGACTACCCCATTTCTCACTCTCTGGTGAGAAATGGGGTGCTTAATTTCAGCGCTACAACATCTCAAACCAGCGATTCTCATCCGTTGTTTGGCCTCTGCCCACAACTCCGACGACCCTGCTTGCTGGGAGATGGCCTTATCCAATTGCTTCTCTCATGGATACTAAACCGGCCAGAAACAGATAGGTGTTGGGTTCTTTCAGTGTTATGGGAACCTCTAAAAAACCGACAAAGGCCATATAGTCTCTAGCAAATCAGGAGAGCCCGGTATCTTCACGCTCATTTTTCTGGCAACATCCATATCCATACCTCGCTTCATCCGGCCAGCCACATCAATTGACGCATGTTGTACACCAAATTCATCATACCCATCTTCACACCGACCCTGACTTGCCCGATGCTACGCACCAGTCGATTGGCCTGCTGGGCAAACACGTGCTCAACTCGAGACCGAACTCTTGATCGTTTTCGGTTTGCCTCTTGCTCCCGTTCATTCAGGGGGCGTTTGCGTATCGACTTGCGATGAATCTGACTGCGGTAATGCGCACCCCGGTAAAGCGATGTCCTGTTCTACACGGCGGTAAGCAGAATCAGCCCAGACACTGCCATTACTGTTGTTCTCATCCAGCCGTTCCTCGAAGACCTGGCTATCGTGAACTTCTGCTGATGTGATGGCGTACTTGCGAATGACCTTATCCTTCTGGTCTATGCGGATGTGGCTTTTGTACCCATAATGGGTTTTGCCATGCTTCATGGTTCCAGTGGGCTTCAACATTCTTCTGTCGGCGTTTGCTATCACCCCATGCCTCAGGGCTGCCCCCATTGACCTTCCCCCCATCTTAATACCAAGACTTGGATGAGATAATTCATTCCAAGCGGCCCTATTTACAAAGGCCACAGGTGACAAATAATTTAATGCGCTATGAGGCCGCACGTGATTGTAGTGCTCTCGCCATTGATCAATTTCATGTCTAGCGTCATCAATGGACCTGAACCAATGCTGATTTAAGCATTCATTTCTGAATTTACCGTTTAAGCTTTCTACAAACGCATTCTGAGTAGGCTTACCTGGCTGAATAAAACCTAGCTTAACGCCACTTTCTTTTTGCCAGTAGAACATCGCCTTGCTAGTAAACTCAGTACCATTGTCGCAGATTATTTGATCCGGAGCGCTCCTTAGCTCAATCACCTGAGTTAAAAAACGAGCGACCTGGTGACCATTGATCGAGAAGTCAGAGAGCTGGCCAATAACTTCTCTTGAGTAATCATCAATCACATTAAATACTCGAAAGCCGCGACCATTAGCCAACTGATCACTGACAAAATCCATTGACCAGCGTATATTTTTACCAATGGGCATAATCATCGGTATTCTTGGTCGTATTATCTTCTTGCGTTTTTTAGTCCTCACTTGAAGACCTTCTTCGTTATAGACTCGGTAGGTCCGCTTCTTGTTTTTCACAAGCCCCTCTCCTCTCAGGAGGCCATGTAAAAACAAATAACCATAACTCGGAGCTTCTTTGCCAGCTCAAGTAACCGTTTGCGTAGAGGCTCATCTTTTACCCATTGAGTAACGTACCGAAAAGCGGTTCTACTTAAGCCTACTAATTGGCAAGCTCTACGCTCACTTAATTTGAACCGCGACTTAAGGTAGCTCACGATTTGTTTTCTATCAGCAGGCTTTACCACTTTTTTGAGAGCACATCCTTCATCACCTCAGCTTCAAGCATTTTCTCGGCAAGTAACTTCTTAAGCTTGTTGTTTTCGCTTTCAAGCTCTTTGAGCCGTTTGGCTTCTGAGACATCCATCCCGGCGTGCTTACTTCGTCAGTTATAAAAGCACCCGGTTGAAATGCCGAACTGACGACAAATGTCATCAACTTTTACCCCTAACTCATGCTGCTTGATGGCACCAATAATTTGCTCTTCGCTGTAACGCTTCTTCTTCATGTTGAGATCTCCTAACATACAGACTAATTGGAAATCTCATCCTTGTCATGGCTCTATTTCTGGGGGAAGGTCAGGATGTGCCCATGAAATGCCCCCATTCTATGGCCACTTGGCTTGTTAGGTTCTCCGCATTTCACGTAATCCAAAATACGCCATCTCTGGCGTGACGTAGTGTTGTGAACTGTGGGGTCGCCGCTCATTATATCGGCAACGCCACTGTTCAATAACAACTCTGGCTTCGGTCAGGCTACCAAATATCTCTGCATTTAAACACTCCTTGCGGAAAATGCCGTTGAAGCTTTCATTGCTGCCATTTTGCCAGGGTTTTCCCGGTTCAATATTGGCTAGCTTAATATCATCCTTTTCCAGTTCCTCGCGCAGTACGAAGGCCAACAGCTCAGCTCCGTTGTCGCTGCGAATGGCTCGGGGAATTCCGTAGCGAATGATTAATTCACGTAGCACCGCTTTCACGTGTTGACTCTGTAGGTATCGACCAGTTTTGATTGCCAGACAATAACCGGTTGCTTCGTCCTTGACCGTCAAGCACCGCAGAGGCTCTGCGTCATGATAGCGGTCATGTACGAAATCCCATGCCCACACATCATTCCGTCGTAGCGCCAATCCCTCCAGTTTTACCCCAGTGCGAATCTTCCGTCGAGGGCGATAAGGCGGCAAACACAGACCATTAAGCCGCCAGAGTCGATATACGCGTTTGTTGTTTACCTGCCAACCTCTGAGCCGCAGATAGGTGCCTGATAAACGATAGCCCCAACTGGGATCCTCCCGCACCACTACACGCAACGCGGCCGACAGATGCCGGTCACGACGTTCTCGTTTTGAACTATAATGAAGCCCCGATCGCGGTGTCGTACAAAGCCAGCTTGCTCGCCTTTGGCTAAGGCCCCGTTCAATAGCAAACAATGCCATGGCGCGCTTCGCGCGGGGGCTCACCACTTTTTTGCTTGTATCTCCTTCATGACCTCTACTTCCAGGTCACGTTCTGCTAGCAGCTTTTTGAGCCGCATGTTCTCATCCTTGACTCGCTTTAGCTCCCGCACATCTGAAACTTCCATCCCGGCATACTTGTTGCGCCAACGGTAGATCGACTGCTCCGATACGCCGTGTTTGCGTGCTGCCGCTACGGCCGTTGTTGCCTCTGCATCGCGCAGTACAGCCACGATCTGCTCATCTGAAAAATGTCCCTTCTTCATCCTGGTTCTCCTCAGGTAGAGGAAAACCTAACATACCACTGGTCTAGTGTTCGGGGGGCAATCCACCCAAGGCAAAGAACCAAGTCTGGTCGGTGGATTTATCACTACCCTCATCGCGCGTGGTTCGGGCGCTAGAGCAAATCATTGAGTGGCGTGGAAAACTAGCGGCACTGCGGTGTGACAACGGGCCAGAGTATCTTGGTCAAACCCTGGTGAACTGGGCGAATGCGCACCGAATTACCTTGCTGTATATCCAACCGGGCAAGCCGACACAGAATGCCTGTATTGAGCGGTTTAACCGCACAGCGAGGCATGAATGGTTGGACATGCACCCGTTTGAGAGCATTGCGCATGCCCGGTTATTAGCCACTCAGTGGCTTTGGCAATACAATAACGAAAGGCCACATATGGCCATTGGGAGGAGTACCTCCGAGGCAACTGCTAAAGGCAGCTTAACCCTCTATTTAAAACTCAGGTTATAAATGGGGGGATTACACTCTCTTTTGAACCGCAGACACCAATTCATGAATTGATCAGAGGCTCCTTAGTCTTCAAAGCTAGCTCGATGGTTTGCTTCAAACAGCGCGTCAAACTTACTACCGACTCGGCTGTGCCAACGAATCAGGCTGCAGGAAAGTAAGGAGAGTTCGTGTTGCAGGTATTGAAATCCACAAAAGTACGGCCAATACGGGTTTTCAACCCAGCGTTTCACAACACTTTCATTAAAAGTGTACTTGAGGTAATGCAAGCCCGCCAGTAAACGAGTGGGTAACGGGGCTAGCCAGCGCTTTCGTTGTAAATGACATCAATGTCAGCTTCAAGTTTTTCCCTGTTCATCTTCTCGGAATAACCGCACCAATGGGAGCGAAAGGTTTAAGATCTGAGAAAGTTGTGAACGGAATGAATCAGTACTGTTATCCGAGCTTTGTGGTTTCATATTTGCGAGGTTTTGATGGTGAAGAGGGGATTTTCTTACAAAATATTCTATCATAAATAGTCGACCCTGAAATATTCATTCCAGGCACTTAATAATACTATTGTTTCTGTTTTGCAAACAGGAACAACAGTATGGACATGATATTTTTCAGCACAAAAAGAACCTCCCTCATCCATTTTCTGAAGTTGAAGGCAGCCGCCGCCATAAGCAAGTTAATCTGATCCCCGGCAAAGCCTTTAAGAAAGTTCCTTTTTAGCCTGTGGTCACTCTTTAAGTGACCATAGGCTCAATGCCAGCTGGTCTTCTGAAACGTTTTCTGGCTAATGCCATGGCTTCTCCTGAGGTATTCTTCCTAGCAGCCTTTGGCGTTACTATCTGGGTGTCATTAACCTTTGATTTGCCCCGATAACCTCGATCAGCAATACCCACTTTGGGTACTCGATTGATGAGACATTTCACCTGTGCCAAGACCTCAGGTACGGTGTGACCATCAAATACATTCTTCTCAAAAGCCAGGGCACCAATCACAATGCCCGCGTCCCTTGTGGTGGTAATTGATGCCTTGGTGCCAAACTCATAACGCTGCTGGGCCTTGCCTTTGCTCATACAGTAAATATGAGGTTCATGTAGGCTGTACAACTTATTTTTATCAGCACGCTTCTGATTCAGCATGCGCTGGTACAGGGCGAACTTTTCTGCATAGAATTTCTGTTGTTCTCCGGTCATCTTACGCTGTATTTCACGCAGTAATCGGCCGCTGATGGTCTTTAATCGCTTGACGGCCTTACGTGCCTTTTTACGATTCCTCGGATGTGTGGCAAATCGGGTGGGGAGCTTGAGAATTTTTACTTCCTTCTCATGGCTTCGACTGAGCACGATACCTTCTGCTCGGGCCATCTTGAGTAACTGCCCGTGTATCTTTCGGTACTGCTTTGCATCAGTTGGAAAGGTAATGTTTTTCTCTTGTACGGTAGTGTCGATACACATTTCATCTTCGATCGCCTTTTCTTGATGTAAGGCGATAGAGGTAGCCAGGACCTTTTCAAAACCTTCGTTGCCAATACGCTTTCTGAAGTAAGTCAGGTCGGAGGGGTCACAAGGAAGTTGCCATTGGAATTCGATCTCACCCGTAAAACTCTGGTAGTAGGGATTTTGTATCCAGCGTTGAATCAGAACCTCGTCACTGAGGTCTTCCAGATGCTTGAGTATCGAGAGACCCACCATTAGGCAGATGGGTTTTGAGGGCTTTCCAAGATGAGAATAAAGCGGGGCAAATTCAGCATCAAAATATGACCAGTCTATCTGTCTGGCCAATAGCAAAAGTGGATGCTTGGGGTTCAGCTGATCCAGTAAGTTCTGGTGCAGGAAACTTTGCTGGTTGGGATTGGCTGTCTTGGCTTTGCTCAATTATCCACCTCTGTTTCGTCCAGTTTTTCTCTGCTTTTACCCCTTTCACGGACGTTTATTTTATCAAATTTAGACGCTTATTTTACATAAATCATTACGTTATGAATATTTCAGGGTCGACTAAATAGCTTGTTAATTCATATTTATCATGTGTTTATGTATAATTCATTGGTGACAATTTAGCCAAGTTGTTGGCTTGATTTTATTGTGCTTGGATAATGTTAGCGGGAAATCGAATGGTTATTCAAAATATGGGCCGAGAATCAGATCTAAAAATTTCAAGGAACCAGATCCTCAGCCTGATACTTCAGGGACGACTACTCAGTGTCTTTAGGAAACGTCTACTCTAAATTCCCTCTGGCTCTCGTGCTTCACATAAGACCCAGAGAAAACAAGAAACGTCTCCGCGGTTCTCTTTTTAAAATCAACACCATGTCGATTCAATCAGAGTGCTCGCTAACCGCTCCATCTTCTTCCTGTGACTCCAGTAGCGCCTGGGGCGGTTCATCCAGCTCCACCTTCTCTATCTGACCAAAGCGGTCACTGATCTTGCGGGCCGAGATATTGACGTCATCCACATCTTTGTGGGCCTGGCGAATATGGGATGCCAGCTTATCCATGCGTGACTGAAACCGCCCGAAGTCCTTTGAAAGCATATTCAGATGCTGCTGAATAATATGCACCTGCTCCCGGGTAGCAGCATCCTTCAGTACCGCGCGGGCGGTGGTCAGTACCGCCATCATCGTGGTGGGTGAAACCAGCCAGACGCGCCGACGGTAGGCCTCCTCCACCAAATCCGGATAGTGAGCATGGATCTCAGCAAATACCGATTCAGCAGGAATAAACATCACGGCACCATCAGAGGTCTCTTCCGGAATAATGTATTTACCAGCGATATCAGCGATATGCTTCCGAATATCCTGACGAAACTGGCCCGCGGCCCGCTTGCGATCGCCCTCGGCCAACTCCGTGTCCGCCATCTTCCTGAAACTCTCCAGGGGAAACTTTGCATCGATACCGATATTCCCCGTGGGGTCCGGTAGAAATAGCATGCAATCGACCCGGGTTCCGTTACTCAGCGTGTGTTGCAGGGAGAAGCTTGTTTCAGGCATCAGATTGCTCACCAGTGCATTGAGCTGAACCTCACCAAAGGCGCCGCGGGAGCGCTTGTCTGCCAGTACCTCCTGGAGGCTCACCACATTGGTGGAGAGTTCGGTTATCCGTTTCTGCGCTTCATCGATGCGGGTCAGATGTTCAAGCACTCGGGTAAAGGTCTCGGTGGTCTTTTCAAAGCCCTCAGCCAGCCGTTTTTCCACCTGCCCGCTGATCTCTCGCAGACGCTGGTCAGTGGACTCGGTCAGCGCCTCGACCCGCTTCCCAAGCTCACCGGCATTGCGTGACAAACCTTCGGTAAGCTGCCGCCCAATTCCCTCGATACCCCGCGCCAGCCCCTCCTGCTGTGCTAGGCGATTATCTGCTATGGTCTGGGTCAGAGTGCGCTCAAAGCGCTCAAAGCGCTCTGTGAGCTCCAGCTTAAGGTCGGAAGAATCACCGGAGGTCTCTTTTTGCATCTCACCAAAGCGACGTTCAAGCGCCTGATGGAGTTTTGAAATCCGCTGCAATTGCTGCTGTTGAAACTGGTGAACCTCTTCATGTCTTGCCTCCCGTTCTCCCGCCATCTCATGAACCAGCACATGCTCCTGGTCGCGTAACAAAACTTCAAGCTGATGGAGAACCAACCCCTCTCTCTCCCTGGCCTCTGTCAGTTCACGGCGCATCCCCGACTGACGCACCCACAAACCGATCGCGACTAACAGAGTCAGCGCCAACCCGCCAAGGAGTATCAAGCCAATATGCGTAAAGATATCTTGTAAGGTCACTTATTTTTTCCCGGAGCCTGAATCGGATGGGTTATATAATATGCAACAGAGTGTATCAAAAGGTGAGCCTCTCCATGCTGCATTTCTCGTCAATCCAGATGTCGGAAAATATCTCTTTTCATACTTGCATCCACCATCCACAGCCGTAAACTTGCGCACCAGACTACACACCAACCAATTTATCCTATGCGCGTCCATCTTAAAACACTCGGCTGCCACCTCAACGAGGCGGAACTGGAAACCTGGTCAAGGGATTTTCAGGCCCAGGGTCATCAAATTACCCAGGATCTGTCGGATGCCGATCTGGTGGTAGTCAACACCCGTGCCGTAACCGGCGAGGCGGTACGTAAATCCCGTAAGCTGATGCACAAAGTACACCGTGAGAACCCCCATGCAAAACTGGTAGTAAGCAGCTGCTATACCTCGCTCAACCCGGTTACCGATACCCAGATAGAAGGTGTTGATCTGGTAGAGATTACAAATCATCAATCCGATCTCCACTCGATGCCTGCAATAGTGACAATCCCGGAAGAGAACAGCCTGCTCAGCCGGGGACGGCAGCGCGCCTTCATCGAGATTCAGGATGGCTGCCGCTATCAATGCACCTTCTGTATCATCACTGTCGCCCGGGGAGAAGAGCGCTCACGACCGATTCCCGATGTAGTAGATGAGGTAAACAGGCTCCCGACCAGAGGCATACAGGAAGTAGTGCTCGCCGGTGTCCATATCGGAGGCTACGGCAGTGACACTGGTAGCGATCTCTATGAGCTGGTCAAAGCCATACTCGCCGATACCGATATCCCCCTGTTGCGCCCAGGTGCTGTTGAGCCCTGGGATATTCCCGGGCAGTTCTGGTCTCTGTTCGATAACACCCGTTTCATACCTCACCTGCACCTGCCTCTACAGAGCGGTGCTGACACAGTGTTGCGCAGGATGGCCCGGCGCTGTAAAACAGACGACTTCGAGGGGCTGGTAACAGAGGTCCGGCAGCAGATCCCCGATTTTAATCTCACCACCGATATCATTGTCGGGTTTCCTGGCGAAACTGAAGATGAGTGGAACCGGCCCCTGAAATTCGTCGAACGGATAAGTTTTGGCCATCTGCATATTTTTTCCTATTCATCCCGTCCGGACACTCGAGCTGCCGTACTCCCTGATGCGTTACCGAGAGAATTGATCCGCACGCGGAGTGAACAGATGCACCAACTGGGCAACCGACTGAAAAGTCAGACCCAGGAAAGCTACACCGGCCGCCATTTTCCTGTACTGACCGAGGGAGCCGACAACTCAGACAAACAACGCTGGAGTGGCTATACCCCCAACTTTCTTTGCATCGAACTGACCGAAATCGGTGAACCCGGCCTGAAAAACAGTATCAGAATGCTACGAATGAAAGGGATCTCCGAATCCGGAGATGCCCTGATTGCAGAATTGGAGTAACGAATTGTCATCAATTAACGCAAAAGCGTGGCACCTTCTCATCCTGGCATGCAGCAATATAGCGGCGCTGCTACTATTCGCCAGTTGGTTGTTCGAGCCCACACGCTCGCTCTGGATGGATCTTGATATACGTACCTTCTGGGCCATGAACAATTCGCTTAGCTGGAATAAAAGCTGGCAAACCCTCTGGGCCATAGCCAATAACCGCGCATTTGATCTGGTCGCAGCCCTCTCCATCACCTTGATTTTTGCCCACAAGGCACTCTGTCGGGACCGGCAAAATCTCAGTCGTTATATAGCCATTGGTTTAATGATGGTTCTAACGGTGGTTTTGATGATGCAAATCGGAAAAATGATTCCCATCGAGCGGCCAAGTGCTACGGTTGATTTTCAGGAAGCCTTGCGACTTTCACAGTTGGTCCCCGATATCTCGACAAAAGATCTCTCCGAAGACAGTTTCCCGGGAGACCACGGGCTGGTACTGCTGCTCGCTGCCGGCTTCGCTGTTTTCTATCTGCCCCTGACCCATGGTCTGCTGGCGTTCTTCATCATGGTGATTATGACGGTGCCACGACTCATGAGCGGCGCCCACTGGCTTACTGATGAGATTGTTGGCGCAACATCACTGGGGGTAATTGCACTAAGCTGGCTGTTCGCCACCCCACTGCACCGGGTGGCACTGGAATGGATGGAAAAAAGAGTTATCGCTGTACGAGGCCGCTTCAGGCTTTAGATCCACTTGCAACCGATGGTTATTGCCCGCTTAGAGACGCCTTTTTCACCACGGGACTCACGGTAAACTTCCAGGACGTTCGTGTGCTCTAGGGTGTGGCGGGCCTATTTCCAAATGACGCTGTGAATACATCCCTGTACGCCTAGTGGCGCCATACCCTGTCGCAAGCATCTGTACGGTGTTATTGAGAATTTACAATTCACGGAGATAAGAAAATAACGTTTCAGTAACCGTCATCCATGCTCTGATGCTGCTTGCCATCCAGCGACTTACCCTCTCCACGCCGGATAGAGCCTATCTGAGAGGCCAGCCCTTTGCATAGGCTAAACTGTTCCGCTAGGCCGTATTTCCCGCTCAGCAGCTTCTTCAATTCGGTAAATTTGACCCGGGTGGCAAGTTTAAACTGTCGGAGAACTTTATAAATTCTTCCCTTGTAGGCCGTGACATAGACACGTTCCCGGCCTTCTGCATAGATCAACGCTAGCGGTCACCTTCAGATCGTTGATGAATAAAGGCGGGATTCAGCTGCTGTAGTCTGGCGATCTCACCATCAAGGCAATATTGGTTAAACACCCGCTTCAGACAAGCCTCTTCAGCCTGCAGGTCCAGAGAGATCAAAAGCAGTAATGCGATAAAAAAACGATGCCAAAAGTACTTATTCAAAATCACACACTCCAGACAGAAGGCAAACGGTAATGTCCTCTGGTTCAATTAAAACCCTCGGCCTCAAGTTCCAGCAGAAGAAAGATCAATTCATCGGCAAAAATATTTCTACCATCGGGACGCTGGCCAAGACGTCCTCGCTCAAGCCGGTACCTAAGCGCGGCGAGCGGCGCCTCTTCCGGCTCCCATTGTCCTTCAAAGCCATCTGTCGAGTCATGGCTGGCATTAATTTCGTACAGCTTTCCACCTCTACAAAACAGCACAAAAGCCTCACCACAAAAGGCATCCCTGGAGTATGAGGCAAGCAGTATTTCAACCTCTGAAAGCGCTGCATCAACTAGGTCAAACTGATCCTTAAGAAGCTCAATCTCCGCTTCTTTCCAATCATTTAGAAAAAGCCCACTCTCATGCATGCCGGTTCCCGGTATTTCTCAAATAGGGTATTGCTTGGGTACAATTCAAATATCAAATTCAGCCCATATCGGACAGTGGTCTGAAGGTTTCTCCATCCCTCTGAGCACATGAGCAATGCCACCCCCACGGCACTGCTTATTCAGCGACTGGGTCGCCAGTATCAGGTCAATACGCAAACCGCGTTTGGGATCACGATCGAATCCCTTGCTACGATAATCAAACCAGCTGAACTGATCATCGACATCCGGATAGAGCTCCCGGTAGGTGTCAACCAGCCCCCAATCCATCAGTAATGCCACCCACTCCCTCTCCTCCGGGAGGAAACTGCATTTACCTGTGCGCAGCCACCGTTTTGCATTGTCCGCTCCTATGCCGATGTCCTGATCCAGAGGCGCTATGTTCATATCACCAATCACCAGTAACTTCTCATCCGGGGTGAAGCTATTATTAAGATAGCTCATAAGATCGGCATAGAATTTTTTCTTGGCGGAAAATTTTATCGGGTGATCACGACTCTCACCCTGGGGGAAGTAACCATTGACCACCGTCAACGTCTCACCGGAAGCCGTCTCATAGACCGCACTAATCAACCGCCGCTGCACATCATCCGCATCGGAAGGATAGCCTTTCTGTACTGACAAAGGCTCCTGCTTTGATAACAGAGCCACACCATAATGGGTCTTTTGGCCGAAGAAATGGGCCTTGTAGCCCAGCTCTTCAATCATCCCAACGGGAAAGTCCTGGTCCTGAGCCTTGGTCTCCTGAATGCCGATGATATCCGGATCATGCAGCTCTTTCAGGGCCGCCAACTGATGTTCGCGCATTCGTATGCTATTGGTATTGAACGAAACGATTTTCATGGCTACCTTCAACTGATACTATTGTCTTATGAAACGGAGAGTAACATGCAGTGATTCAACCATGCTATGGATGCAACCATGCTACTAAAGTGGTCATTCGATAGCCTTCTCAGTGGAATTAAAGAGAGTGTTGATGCACCTGATCGATAGCCATTGTCACCAGGACAATCCACTGCTCGATCGCGAGCAGATGCTGGTGCGCACCATGGAGATGGGTCTATGTGGTGCCGGCAATCAAAGCAGCATGGTGGCCAAGGGTAAGACAGCTGTGTAACAGCCACACCCGGTTCTATCCCGCCTATGGTCTTCATCCCACGTTTATGGAATCTCATCAGGCGGGAGATATAGAGAACCTCGAACTCTGGCTAAGGCAGGAAAAACCGGTAGCCATCGGCGAGTGCGGACTGTATTTCTTTATTGAGAATCCAGACAGGGCAGATGCGGCTATTTGAGCAACAGTTGGAGCTCGCCCTTCGCTATAGACTCCCGGTGATTGTTCACGCCCGCAAAGCGGTCGAGGAGACAATTAATATCCGGCGCCATTTCCCGGGCATTACCGGTCTTCTCCACAGCTTTTCCGGTAGCAAACAGCAGGCAGAACGGCTTATCGGGATGGGGTTCTTGCTGGATTTCGGCGGGCCAGTGACTTATCCTAATGCAAAATGACTACACAAATTTATCAGCCATTTACCGCTGGACGCCTTGCTGCTCGAGACTAATTCTCCCGGCCAGCCGGATCAGGCCCATCGCTGAGAGCGTAACGAGCCCGCTTATCTTGGAATCATCCTGCAGACGATTACCGAACTGCGTGGTATTTCAACATCAAGCCTAGCAGAAGCCACTACCCGTTAATGCTGGACGGCTGTTTGGTATAACTTGCTGATTTTTGGCTGTAATAACGTATAAAGGAGATCCGACCGGATCTTTGCGCAGCAAGGTTTATCAACATTATAACACTATTTAAGACCATTCAGAATCTTGATCAAATCCATGCTGGCAGTAAAAAAATCATCCGTGGGATGGTCATCATAATAGACCAGAATTCGCCGCATCACCCCTTTGATCTTCACGCCATGCAGCACATCCATCCCGGTTGCCAATGAGAGCCCGGTGGATAATCCGGCCAGCCACTCCTGATAGTTCAGGTAGTGAGCAATCATACTCTCCTGCCCAAATTCTGCAGCTGCAGTCACCTTCATATAATCTTCACAAGATTTAACACCATAGCCGGATACCTGCACCGGTTCCTCCGCAAAAGACGGGGAAGAGATCAGGAAAAGCAGCACCAGGATAGCCGCCTTCACCTGCATGGCCAGAGACCCCGAGAGAGAGAAAGTGTCGGTTTCATTCATAGTATCTCCCAGATAATATCTTTAGAGAACCTCTAAAAAACCGACAAAGGCCAACAGTCTCTAGCAAATCAGGAGACCCCGGTATCTTCACACCGGCCCTGACTTGCCCGGTGCTATGCACCAGTCGATTGGTCTGCTGAGCAAACACGTGCTCAACTCGAGCCCGAACTCTTGATCATTTTCGGTCGGCCTCTTGCTCCCGTTCATTCAGGGGGCGTTTGCGTGTCGACCTGCGATAAATCTGACTGCGGTAAGCAGAACCAGCCCAGACACTCATCTTACTGTTGTTCTCATCCAGCCGTTCCTCGAAGACTTGGCTATCGTGAACTTCAGCTGATGTGATGGCGTATTTGCGAATAACCTTCTGCTTCCGGTCTATGCTGATGTGGTTTTTGTACCCATAGTGGGTTTTGCCATGCTTCATGATCCAGTGGGCTTCAACATTCTTCTGGCGGCTTGTTATCACCTCATGCCTCAGGGCTGCCCCCATCTTTGATTTGCCTATTTTCCTCTCGCGTATCACGTTGCCTGGGTACTGGAACGATAGCGGCATCTACAATCTATCCCTTGCGAGCACTGAAGCCTGCTGCATCAATCTGGATCAACAGCTCTGAAAAGAGTTTATCAGCAAGGCCCCGTTTTTTCAGGCACTCACGATATACCCAAACCGTTTTGGCATCGGGTACCTTACCCTCCTGGCTCAGCCCAAGAAAACGACAAAAGCTATAGCGATCCCGAATTTGGAACTCTGCTTGATCACCGGACAGATTGAACATTAGTACCGCATCGTAAGGTGGGCGCCCACCTTTGCTGGGATCACCGTTTTTATAAACTGAGTCCAGCAATACCCGAAAACCTCCTAGTCTACGGTCCTTTCCAGCTTTGGCAGCGGATCTCCCAGTTGCTCAAGGGGTCCAAGTCGGTCTTGATGATCAAAAAAACTCGGCTGCATGGCTTTTATCAATGGTTGGTTGAGTTGGTTACTATGTATCACTGATTTTTGGAAGGTTTTTAGAGGTTCCCTAGAGTTAATCCGTATCTGGCGCTCTCAAGCTCTCCCGCTGCTGGGTAAACCGCCGGTAACTCCAGAGATATTGGGATGGTCGATAGCGGATACAGCTCTCAAGGCCACGGTTCATGGCCGTTGCCGCTACCACAAGATTGGCATCATATATTTCGTCAGGACCTTTGAACCAATGCATCTGATACCCCTTGGCACCAGGCAGTCTCTCAGCGAACATAAACAACACAGGAGCCCCTGTTCTCTTTGCCAGACGGCAGGCCAGCACCATAGTCAGCGCAGGCCGGCCAAGAAAAGGGGCAAACACACTACCCTGCCTGCCCGCTGCTTTTGGTTGCTGATCGGCAAGCAACGCCGCCATTTCGCCATTTTTTATCGCCGTGTATAACCCTTTCACACCCTTAGGGGTCGCCGACAGCATATTCACCCCACTACTGGTACGGCCAGCTTTGATCAGGCCATCCAACTCTGCGGCCCTTGGCGGACGATAGAGCGCTGTCACCTTGGAAAGGGAAGAGAGATAGTGAATACCGACCTCCCAGTTCCCCTGATGGGTACCAATGGCAATCAGCCCCCGGCCCTGGGCCAAGATTTCTCTACAGATATCCTCCGCTTTGCCAGGCACAACGCGGGCAATCCATATGGACGGATCACCCAACCAGACAGCCGGCATCTCAAGCAGCGTTTTGGCGTTTTCAATCAAAGTTTGCCTGAGCAGAACGGACTGCTCCGGGCGGGTAAGCTCTGGCAAGCAGGTCGCAATATTGGTTTCAGCCGTTCGTTTCTCCCGGTTTGGCAACAGGTAAACAAGCCAGCCCAAAGCAACGCCGATCGACTGCGAAACCCGGAGCGGAAACCGGGAAAAAAGAGCTACAATAAAGAGTACGGCTCTTCTCCTAATCGAGAGGGGAAGTGTCACCCAACTACTCCCTCAGGATAAAGATTCAGCCCTCCAAGGTAGAAGTAGATTGCATTGGCAAACAGCGCCTTGTTGCGGAAACCTCTGCTACACACCTTGATCATCTTGACTCGGCTGTTGAAACCTTCTGCCGGACCATTACTTGCCTCCAAAACAACAGCGTTCAATATTCCCCGCAGATGATCCTTGATTGTTCCCGCCACTTCCTTATCTCTCAAGGGGGTACGTTAATCTGCTCACCCAATTAGGGGAAGAGTCCTTATTACAAGTGACTAAGTTCATATCTCGCTGCATATTCACTTCCTAGCCAATTTGGCGGCTCGCATTTTTTGCATTTACAGTCCCTCCACTCCTTTACAGCAACTACACTAGGCATACCCTCCATCGTTAAATGAACCCAGCGATGTAGGGTTTGCCCTGTCTGCTGCCATGCTTCCTTCATATCCTTCAAGAAAGCTTCAGTTGATTTAGATTCAATTGACCAGGGTTCTCCATAGATCTTGATGATCTCTTCCTGTGATCGCTCGTACAACCGCATAATTGCCTCCATCCGTTCAAAATGAGCAATTCGTTTGGGTGTATATTTTTCACCATGCTTACGGGGTCGCCCAAGCTGACCTCATTTTCTCTTTGGCAGTTCTTCATATAGACGAGTATCTCTACAAACCTGCCCGATAACATAAAATCCGTGCTGTTTCATTGATTCAATAAACCAGCTATCCACCAAAACTCTTACCTTTAACCCTGAAATAATCGGTATCAGGCGGGATAGTAGGGGCAAATGCTATTGCCTCACCACCTTCCCTCTTTACTATAGCAAGCCAGACTTATCCAACATTGTCCTCACACATCTTGTGCAAGATCAGGTTTGTTCCCGTGCCGATGATGGATCCTTGTTGCCGGGTGCTTTTTTAGAAGCCCGGAGCGTCAATGTGTCGCCAATTGCATGGTCCTCACTATTCTCAGTATGAGTCGGACAAATGACCGTGCTAAGGTCAACCATGACCATCTGCCATTTTGTAACCATTTGTAGTAGCTGGTCCAATGGCTTCGCATACCCAGCATCAAATAGGCATCAGTTATAAAACCCGCAGAGACAGGCATCGAGCCAATAAGTAACTCAATGAAAGTATCGGCAGATCCTAGGGGTAACGCTTTGCACAACAATGTTATCCAATGGAACAGCTCGCGGGGGATATTACCGTATCCTGTTGTGTTCATAGCGGCCTCCAGAAGACCTACTCCTCTTCATGAAGGCGCGGCAACGCTTGAACTGCTGCCATGTCAAGCTTTTTATGCAGTCTTCGGGTTTTATCCTCCTGAAACTCTGGGGCATCTCTGATTTAATTTAGATCAATCGTATACCATTGATCTATAGATCACCAGTTCCAGGAAAACGATGAAACAGCAAAGCTTAGAAGCTCGGGGCTTTGAAAAATACCGAAAAAAGACCCGCAAGGAGCAGTTCTGGATGAGATGGAGCAAATCATTCCCTGGAAGGAGCTTGGCGAGGTCATAGCACCCTGTTACCCAAATCCGAAGGGCGCGGGGTGGAAAGCCCGTTGGTCTGGAGCACATGCGGCGCATCCACTTTCTACAGCACTGGTTTGAACTCTCTGATCCCGCAGCGGAAGAAGCGCTTCATGATTTACGTGCCATGGGTAAGTTCGTCAGTATCGACCTAAGTAATGAGCCCGTACCGGATGAAACAACCATCTGCAATTTTTGCCATCTGATGGAAAGGAATAGTCTTGGGGATGAGCTGTTTCGTTTGGTCAATGTTTACCTGGCCGAGAATGGTATGAAGCTCAACCCGGGAACCCTTGTTGATGCCACGATCATCACAACGAAGAACAAAGAGATAAACCGTAATCCGGATATGCATCAAACCCACAAAGGCAATCAATGGTACCCTTGGCATGAAGGCCTATATTGGCGTGGACTGATCCACTCAATTGCTGTGACACCGGCCAATATCCATGATTCGCAGGTATTGGAAGACCTGTTGCATGGAAACGAAACCCGCGTACGGGGAGATTCTGCCTATGCAGGACAGAAAGATAAACTGACCAAGCATGCGCCAAAGGCCAAAGATTTTACCCCGAAGAAAGCCTGTCGTAATCGACAATTAACTGGACAGGAGCCATCAGCGAATCGATACAAATCGAGAACGCGCGCCAGAGTAGAGCATGTATTCGGTGTAATGAGGCAGCAGTTTGATTTTAACAAGGTTCGCTATCGAGAGCTTGAGAAAAATACCCATTGTGTGTTTATCAAGTGTGCCTTGATTAATCGGGTACTGGCTAAGCGGCATTTATTAGCCATATCATAGGCAAGTTGCGGCTGAAAGACCCGGAATAGCCAAAATTAAGGTCAAATCCGGGAATAACGCAGGTTGTTTTTACAAATATTCAAGATTGGATGGCAGGCGAAATGAAAAACTCTAATTTTTCAGACCATCCTTGATAGTATATCATTCGCAATATTACAGTACGCCTAAAAAAAGATGATAATTGGATCATTGTCCCCCGGACCATGCCGGGAGGATGTCAGGAGGTCGCAATAAAGATGAAAAAAACAGAGCCGATTGGACTTTCACCCCAACAAACCCTGCAGATGCTGAAAGATGATACCCGGACGATACTGGTAGATATACGTTCCAGCATAGAATTTCTCTTTGTCGGCCACCCTCAGGGCGCTGTGCATGTTCCCTGGATCGATGAGCCGGATTGGGTGGTAAACCTCCATTTCGTTACCGATATCCGCAAACTTGTGTTAGGTGGTGCTGTCTGCACTATGGATGAAGGGTGTGCCCCTGTAATCCTTATCTGCCGTAGTGGAAAACGTTCCCTGGAGGCAGGCAAAGCGCTACTCGAAGCCGATTTCAAAAGCGTTTTCCATGTCAATGGGGGATTTGAGGGGGATCTTGATGACACGCACCACCGCAGCACAGTCAATGGCTGGCGCTTTCATCAGCTGCCCTGGGAACAGTGTTAATTTAGGAAGGATATCAATCCACTGCGGTTAGTTGATAACCTAACCTATAATTAGTCGTCCTTGAAGTATCAGGCTGAAGATCTGGTTCCTTGAACCTTTTAGATTTGATTTTCCACCCATATGATTGGAATAATCAGTTCGATTTTCCGCTAACATTATCTTAAGCACAATAAAGCCGAGCCAACAACTTGGCTAAAGGGAACGAGGGTGTCCTGAATTCTGTGTAACTGCCTATAATTAAACCCAAGCGTGGTTGAGGATAGGCACTATGAACAAGAAAGAACTACAGGCGACAGCCCAGGCGGCCGCTAATCACATCAAAACTGAAGAAGATCTCAACGAGTTTCGGCCAAAATCACGGTCGATGCAGCACTCAACGTCGAACTGGATGATCATCTAACTCAGCGTTCAGTGCCGCTTCGACCGTAATCTTGGTTAGCATTCTGATGGAAGTCTTTGAGGTCGTCTTCCGTCTTGATATTTTTAGCAGCCGCCTGGGCTATCCCCTGGAGCTCTTTCTTGTCGATCAGCTGCCTTGTCCTCTCCCTTGTTTGGATTTAATTATAGGCAGTTACACAGAATTTAGGCCTGTCTCGACAAAAGCTATAGCGATCCCGTATTTGTAACTCTGTCAGATGATCAAACAGAGCTCCAAATACGGGATCGCTATAGCTTTTGTTGTTTTCTTGGGCTGAGCCCTGAGGGTAAGGTACCCGATGCTAAAACAGTTTGGGTATATCGTGGGCACCTGAAAGAACGGGGCCTTGTTGCAGAGCCGTTGATCCAGATTGATGCAGCAGGCTTCAGTGCTCGCAAGGGGCAGATTGTAGATGCCGCTATCGTTCCAATACCCAGGCAACGTAATACGCGAGAGGAAAATAGGCAGATCAAAGCCGGGGACAGCCCTGAGGCATGGGGTGATAACAAACGCCATCAGAAGAATGTTGAAGCCCACTGGAACCATGAAGCATGGCAAAACCCACTATGGGTACAAAAACCACATCAGCATAGACCGGAAGCACAAAGTCATTCGCAAGTACGCCATCACATCAGCTAAAGTTCACGATAGCTAGGTCTTCGAAGAACTGCTGGAGTGAGAATAACAGTAATGGAGGTGTCTGGGCCGATTCTGCTTACCACAGTGAAGAGCGGGAGCCTGCTTTAGCAGATGCAAATTACCGCAGTCACATTCACCGCAAGTCGATACACAAACGCCTCTTGAATGAACAGGAGCAAGAGGCAAACCGAAAACGATCAAGAGTTTGGGTTTGCGAGTTGAGCACGTGTTTGCCCAGCAGGCCAATCAACTAGTGCGTAGCATCGGCCAAGGCAGGGTCGGTGTGAAGATGGGTATGATGAATTTGGTGTACAACATGCGTCGATTGGTGTGGCTGGCCGGATGAAGCGATGGATGTTGCCAGAAAAACGAGTGAAGAGACCGGGCCTCTCCGGATTTGCTAAAAACTATTGGGCTTTGCCGGGTTTTTAGAGGTTCCTTTAACTTAGTGCCATTCGGGTTAGTAATGATATTATTTGTTGTGATTACAAAGTGTAAAAAAGGCATTTTTGACAGAGTTTCGTGAAAAATAGTGCCGTTTCTGGGTAGGCATTAACCCGTGACCCACTCTTTCAATGGGCGCGCTCCCACAGAGGCTTGCTTCATAATAGTTGACTAAATTGCTCAGAAAAGCATAATTAGAGGAATACTTAGCCACTCTTAAGTAGATGGCTTTTCTGGATTGTTTTGGAGTTTCGCGATGAGTGTTGCAGAAATTGGGGCCGAAAGCCCACTGGTTTTCACCTCCGGCGCGGCCACAAAGGTGGCTTCATTGATTGAAGAAGAAGGAAACCCTGATCTTGTGTTACGGATTTATATTCAGGGCGGCGGTTGTTCTGGATTTCAGTATGGGTTCACCTTTGATGAAGATGAAAAAGAGGGCGATACCAAAGTGGTCACCGATGGCGTTACACTGTTGGTCGATCCTATGAGCCTGCAGTATCTCATGGGTGCTGAAGTGGACTACACCGAAAATCTCCAGGGTTCACAGTTCGTTATCCGCAATCCCAATGCAAGCACTACCTGTGGTTGCGGCTCCTCGTTCTCAGTCTGACCAATTAGGCGGGAGGTGTGGATGCTCTTACCGTGTTTGTGAAACTCGCCCTGAATAGATACCGCCGAGTGGAACCGGGTGTGATGCTCCTGTGACACTTGGCAGATTACCGGCTGCTCCAAGCTGCGTCTGCCGAGCCAGCCAGGCAAATGCGATGGCTTCGACTTGGTCCGGAGGGATTCCATGATCATCACTGGTTTCTAGAACGCCTCCCTTGAAGCGCTGATCCAACTGCCGCATCAGCTCACTATTGTGAATACCGCCACCGCAGCCGATTATTCTTTGGCATTCGGGTGCTTGCCGTTGCAGTGCCCGGCATACAGTTTCTGCCGTTAACGCGGTGAGTGTTGCCTGGATGTCTGCATGACTCAGGTTCCGGTAGCTGCTGGTCGCTTTTTCGAGCCAATGGGAGCTGAAATATTCCGGGCCAGTGCTCTTCGGCGGCGGATGCTGAAAATAGTCATCCTCCAGCAGAGTGCTAAGCAGTGCTTCGCAGATCTCTCCGCTGGCGGCCCAGTTGCCATTTTCATCTCTGGGTTGGTTCAGATGCTTGTAGGCCCAGTAATCCAGAAGTGTATTACCCGGGCCGGTGTCAAAGCCGGTGATTTCAGCTGGACTGCTGCCAGGCAAAAGAGTGAGATTGGCGATGCCGCCAATATTCAGTATGGCCCGGTATTCTGATGGCGTGTGGAACACGGTCGCATGAAATGCCGGGACTAGGGGTGCCCCTTCTCCGCCGGCAGCAATATCCCTACGCCGAAAATCGGCTACCACCGTTATACGGGTTCGCTCGGCAATTCGATTGGGGTCGCCTATCTGCAAGCTGAAGGGATGTTTGGCATTGGGTCGATGGCGGATCGTTTGGCCGTGTGACCCGATGGCGCTGACATTATCTTGGCGGGTGTTTGTCTGCTCCAGCAGCTCGAGTGCTGCATCGGCAAAACCGTCGGCGACCAGAATATCAAGTTCACCCATGCGGTCTATTTCATTGCCACCAGGTCTGCTCAGTTGGCGCAGCCTCTCTTGAAGTGCCTCTGGCCAGGGGCGGCTATGATGGCCAAGCAGATTGATCCCATTCGGTCGAAACTGCACCAAAACGGCATCGATACCATCCATGCTGGTGCCAGACATCAGGCCGACATAGAGCGTGCTCTCCACGCCGGAGCTACTGGGCCTGTTCTGCTTCAGCGAGCATAGTGTTGCTGATCAGATCCAGTTTTGCCAGTAGTAGCCTGCTCTCTTTTTTAAAATCTTCACGGTATTTTTTTGCAATAGGCGCAGCTGCCGGCAGCTTCACTTTTAGTGGGTTCCGATGCACCCCGTTAACGCGGAACTCATAGTGCAGGTGGGGCCCGGTGGCCAAGCCAGTTTTTCCAACATAACCGATGATTTGTCCCTGCTTAACCCGCGTTCCTGTTTTAACTTTGCTACGGTACTTCGACATGTGGCCGTAGAGCGTGGTGTACTGGCTGCCGTGCTTGATAATTATGGCTTTGCCATAACCGCCTTTGCGGCCGCGAAATATCACTTTTCCATCGCCTGCCGCTTTAATCGGTGTACCGGTTGCAGCAGCATAATCCACTCCACGATGGGGGCGGCGCTTACCGAGTACCGGATGCCAACGTGCTTTGGTGAAACGCGATGAGATCCGGCGAAAATCGACTGGCGCTCTCAGGAAGGCTTTTCGCATGCTCCTACCATCCGGAGAAAAGTAGCTGCTGTTTCCTTTATCGTCTTCATAGCGGACAGCTCTGAAAATCTTTCCCCTATTGATAAATTCCGCAGCGAGAATTGACCCGTTGCGATACTTTTTATTATCCAGATACTTTTCTGCGTAGATTAGACTGAACTGATCGCCTGCCCGAATCTCCAAGGCAAAATCAACATCCCAGCCGAAGATGTTTGCCAACTCCATGGTGAGTGAGTCAGAGAGTCCTGCATTCTGTGCCGCCAGGTAAAGCGAGTTGGTGATGATGCCGGAGACCTCTGCTACCCGTTCTTCCAGCTTGCGTTCAATTGTCTTGGTCGAGAAGCTGTCACCCTTGGGCAGAATTTGCTGGCTGAGGATTGGGCTGCGCTGATGGATCAGCTCCAGGAAGTTTCCCTGCTGGTCAACGCGCACCTTCAATTTTTCGCCTGGTTTGATGTTGGCGAGTTTTTTTGCCTCTTTTCCGCTGTGTGTGATTCGGTGCAGGAGGTTTGCAGATAGCGCCAGGCGTTTGAATATTTTGGCCAGGGAGTCGCCCGGTTTTACCTTCTCAATGAGCCAGTGCCCGGTTGTATCTGCTGTTCGCTGCTGCCCTGGCTGTTTTGTTTCGTGAGAGGATGCAGTCGTAGCAGCGACATTGACCGCTGATATTTTACTCGGGTTTGATTGCTCTGGTTGGCGTGTTGTGTCCGGCTTCTCTATGTTTTTTCCGGCTATTACAGCCGGGAGTTCTGATTGCTCAGTAACCAATGTTGTTGGTGTTATAGCGACTGTTTCCAGTGGCCCCGTCGATACGGCTACTTGTTTTGATTGGGTGGCGCTGCCAATCTGTTGCTGTACAGGCAGGAAAACCAAGGTTGTTTCTTCCCTGGGTAGTTGCTGCATTTTAGCGACCGTAGCCTGGGGAGGGAGGGAGAGCTCGAGAGTTTTGACGGCCGACTTTATTGCGTTTACAGCCTGGACAGGTGCAGGATCATTCAGGAATTGAAGGGTGCCATAGATGCCGCTCGCACCCAGCCCAATAGCGACCAGTGCTATTAGGTTTATGCGGGGATAGCATCCTCTTCTCCTGTTTAGATCCATGCTGGGTTTGTAGTCGTTTATCATAGTTTTATTACCAATCCCCGGAAATCCAATGGTAATGACCCGCCGAATATATAGTATTTCTCTGTTTTTTTCCAGGATATAGACAGGTAGTTAATTCACGGCATAACTCGCTTATGCAGCTAAGTGATGCCAGTACAGGTAGAGTGAAAATGGAGGCGGAGATAGGAAGATACTACCTGTTGAAAGACAAGAGAGCCCCAGCACACCTCGTTCCTTCTTTAACTAGGAGCCCCTGATCAATTCATGAGTTGGTGTCTGACAGCTAAAATCTCCCGACTCTGTGCTGAAAATCTTGGCAATAGCCAGCTATTATCGACAATTTTCGCCTTGATCCAGAAAATTTCAACTCGTCATCCATCCGATCCGGAATTAGTCAGAGGCTCCTATCTTATCCAGGATAAAATAGCTCCGTTTGTGGTTGGGTATAAACTATTTTAAAATTGGTTACTGATAATCAGCCAGAGGTTTACGAGTAGGGTACTTATCCGATATCTTCAGTCTGTGCGGTGAAATGATGGTCCGCGCTACATCTGGCCGAATGCTGTATGGTTCAAGCTTGTCACTGACTTTTTTGGCAGCGGCCTGCTATTTGTCTGCTCAGTAAGTCAGGCTGCCACCGTTTGACATAAAATACCTCTACCGAACCAGGAAGATACTGCTGATCCAGGCAGCGTCAGCACGCCTCGCCCAGATATCGTTTAATCGATAGCCACTCTTTCCCTGATCGAACTTGCCCTTCAACTGGAATCCGCTGCAGATACTCCTCATGTCGCGGTGCCTTCAGACGCTTCAGTCCTTCCCGGTTCGCTTGAGGTGTAATTTGATAGGCACCAAAAAAAGTCGCGTATCTGGTTGATTTAGAATGCGAAAGTCAATCAAACAGCCGACAGAATACGCCACCACGAATAAGAGCACAATTGTTTCGATCAAAGATCGAGAGCAGATCGCTGATCCACTGACAGAGTTGCTCAGAATGGGAGGCCGAAAGTTGATTGAACAAGCGATAGAAGCGGAATTGCAAGCCTTGTTATCCTAATTTCCGGACAACAAACTGAGTGTGGTCATGCTGCTGTCGTAGGCAATGGTTACCTGCCGGAACGACTCATCCAGACAGATATAGGTCCACCGTGAAGGTACCCAAGGTACGCTCTAGATCTGGAGACCCGATCACTTTCCACACTGCGTTGGTCCCTCCCTATATTTGCAAAACCCGTTCGCTGGAAGCTGCGATTCCCTGGCTTTATAGCCGCGGTAAGATGAGGGAAGCACTCAAGGTGCGGGCCGGCCCGGAAGCAAAAGGGCTATCTGCCAGTACGGTTTCCCGGCTGAAGCAGGTACGGGCACAGGGGTCTCGGATTGTGGTGCATCACCAGATTTGGCAAAGCTCGCTGGGTAGACGGCATCTACAGTAGCCTGAGAGCTGGACAGGCAAAACTCTGCGCATTGGTTGTTATTCGTGTCAATGAACGGGGTGAGAAGCATTTTCTGGTGATAGAAAATGGTGTCCGGGAGTCGACGCAGAGCTGGCATGAAGTCCTGCTGAAGTTGAAATCACGTGGAATGAACAGTCTGGCGGTGATGGTGCCATAGGCTTTTCGGGCCGCGCCTTGGAGGACATCTACCCGGAAACCCGTCAGCAACGCTGCTGGATGCATAAAACGGGTCATGTGCTCAATACCTTGCCCAAGTCATTACAACCAAAAGCCAAGCAGGTGTTGCACGATACCTAGCAAGCCGCCGATACCCGGGATAATGCAGAGAAAGCCTTGGAGCCGTTTGTGGATGTGGAGACTGTCCTGAATTCTGTATAACTGCCTATCATTAAACCCAAACAAGGGGACGATCGACAAGAAAGAGCTCCAGGCAATAGCCCAAGCGGCCGCTAAAAACATCAAAACTGAAGAAGATCTCAACGAGTTTCGGCAAATGCTGGCCAGGATCACGGTCGAGGCAGCACTCAATGCTGAACTGGCTGATCATCTTAGCTTTGCCAAACATGAACAACCCGAAGCGAGTAATAGCCGCAACGGCACTACTGGCAAGACCTTGCAAACGGAAGATGGCCAGTTTGAACTGGATACCCCGCGAGATAGAGCGGGCAGCTTTGAACCTCAGCTAGTTAAGAAGCACCAGCGTCGATTTACCTCAATGGATGACAAGGTCCTCTTCTTGTATGCCCAAGGTATGACAACCCGCGAAATCGTCACGACATTCAAGGAGATGTATGGGGCCGATGTCTCTGCCACACTCATATCCAAAGTCACTGATGCGGTTATCGAGCAGGTTGTCGAATGGCAATCTTGCCCCCTGGATGCGATTTAGCCTATTGTTTATCTGGACAGGATTGTCGTTAAAATCCGGCAAGACAAGAAAGTGATCAACAAAGCAATTTACCTCGCTTTTGGCGTCAGCCTGGAAGGCCACAAGGAATTATCGGGGATGTGGCTACCGGAGAATGAGGGTGCCAAGTTCTGGCTGAACCTGCTGACAGAGCTTCAGAATCGCGGTGTGAAGGATATTTTGATTGCCTGTGTCGATGGCTTAAAGGGCTTTCCTGATGCAATCAACACGGCTTTTCCAAATACCCAGATCCAGCCGATGAACAGCGTGGTTCGCAAGGCAATTAAAAAACGGAAGCTATTTCCGACCGACTATTCGGCAATGAAAGTAGTGTACCTGGCGGTGCAGCAAGCATCAAAAAAATGGACCATGCCGATTCGCAATTGGAAACCAGCACTGAATAGATTTATGATTGAGTTCGAAGAACGCTTGGCGGAGTACATTTAACCCTGCAGTTACACGGAAACCGTTACACCCTCGTTCTTTTTGATCAATCCCCGCTTCCTTTGCCATTGGTTACTACTTTATCGCTGGTTTTGGAGTTTTTTTAGAGGCTCTCTTAACTCAACTATCTGTGGAGACGGGATAAAATCCCTCCGGGTAACATCGACCAAGATCAGGTCGGGGACAGTCGAGCAGCCGCGTTGTTTGTTGTGTACTTACGTTTGCAACTGTAACAAATTTATGCAATTAGCCCTTAATTCCCCCGGACAAAAAAACCCCGCACCCGTAAAGGATGCGAGGGTTCTGGACTAAAGCCTAGCAGTGACCTACTTTCACATGGGGAGACCCCACACTATCATCGGCGATACACCGTTTCACTTCTGAGTTCGAGATGGATCAGGTGGTACCAGTGCTCTATGGCCGCTAGGCAAACTGTTAGTCTGCCGTTCACACGACAGACAGCATTCGGTTTAGATTGTAAAAAGGCCTTAGTTATGTTGCGTTCTTAACCAACACCCAACACTAAAGTGTTTGGGTGTTATATGGTCAAGCCTCACGGGCAATTAGTACTGGTTAGCTTCACACATTACTGCGCTTCCACACCCAGCCTATCAACGTGGTAGTCTTCCACGGCCCTTCAGGACTCTCAAGGAGTCAGTGAGATCTAATCTTGGGAGGGGCTTCCCGCTTAGATGCTTTCAGCGGTTATCCTGTCCGAACGTAGCTACCCGGCAATGCCACTGGCGTGACAACCGGAACACCAGAGGTTCGTCCACTCCGGTCCTCTCGTACTAGGAGCAGCTTCCCTCAAATCTCAAACGCCCACGGCAGATAGGGACCGAACTGTCTCACGACGTTCTAAACCCAGCTCGCGTACCACTTTAAATGGCGAACAGCCATACCCTTGGGACCTGCTTCAGCCCCAGGATGTGATGAGCCGACATCGAGGTGCCAAACACCGCCGTCGATATGAACTCTTGGGCGGTATCAGCCTGTTATCCCCGGCGTACCTTTTATCCGTTGAGCGATGGCCCTTCCATTCAGAACCACCGGATCACTATGACCTACTTTCGTACCTGCTCGACATGTCCGTCTCGCAGTCAAGCACCCTTATGCCATTGCACTAAACTCCTGATTTCCGACCAGGATTAGGGTACCTTCGTGCTCCTCCGTTACTCTTTGGGAGGAGACCGCCCCAGTCAAACTACCCACCATACACTGTCCCCAACCCCGATAAGGGGCCTAGGTTAGAACATCAAAACTACCAGGGTGGTATTTCAAGGTTGACTCCACCGAAACTAGCGTTCCAGTTTCAAAGTCTCCCACCTATCCTACACAGGTAGGTCCAATGTTCAGTGCAAAGCTGTAGTAAAGGTGCACGGGGTCTTTCCGTCTAGCCACGGGTACACGGCATCTTAACCGCGATTTCAATTTCACTGAGCCTCTGGTGGAGACAGTGTGGCCGTCGTTACGCCATTCGTGCAGGTCGGAACTTACCCGACAAGGAATTTCGCTACCTTAGGACCGTTATAGTTACGGCCGCCGTTTACCGGGGCTTCGATCAAGAGCTTCGTCCGAAGACTAACCCCATCAATTAACCTTCCGGCACCGGGCAGGCGTCACACCCTATACGTCCTCTTTCGAGTTTGCAGAGTGCTATGTTTTTAGTAAACAGTTGCAGCCACCATTTTATTGCAACCCCCTTCTGCTCCACGAGCAAGTCGCTTCACATACCAGGGGCGTACCTTCTCCCGAAGTTACGGTACCATTTTGCCTAGTTCCTTCACCAGAGTTCTCTCAAGCGCCTTAGAATTTTCATCCCACCCACCTGTGTCGGTTTGGGGTACGGTCTCTTATTACCTGAAGCTTAGAAGATTTTCCTGGAAGCATGGCATCAATCACTTCACATCCCTAAGGATGCTTCGTCATCACGCCTCAGAATTGTGTCCCCGGATTTACCTAAGAACACTTCCTACACGCTTGAACCGGGACAACCAACGCCCGGATGACATAGCCTTCTCCGTCTCTCCATCGCAGTAATAAGAGGTGCAGGAATATTGACCTGCTTCCCATCGATTACGCATCTCTGCCTCATCTTAGGGGCCGACTAACCCTGCGCCGATTAGCGTTGCGCAGGAAACCTTGGGTTTTCGGCGTGGGGGCCTCTCACCCCCATTATCGTTACTCATGTCAGCATTCGCACTTCTGATACCTCCAGCATGCTTTACAACACACCTTCAACGGCTTACAGAACGCTCCTCTACCATGCGTGTAAACACGCATCCGCAGCTTCGGTACACAACTTAAGCCCCGTTAAATCTTCCGCGCAAGCCGACTCGACCAGTGAGCTATTACGCTTTCTTTAAAGGATGGCTGCTTCTAAGCCAACCTCCTGGCTGTCTGGGCCTTCCCACATCGTTTCCCACTGAGTTGTGATTTGGGGACCTTAGCTGGCGGTCTGGGTTGTTTCCCTTTCGACGACGGACGTTAGCACCCGCCGTCTGTCTCCCATGATTGCACTTTGCGGTATTCGGAGTTTGCAACGGGTTGGTAAGTCGGGATGACCCCCTAGCCGTAACAGTGCTCTACCCCCGCAAGTGATACATGAGGCGCTACCTAAATAGCTTTCGAGGAGAACCAGCTATCTCCGGGCTTGATTAGCCTTTCACTCCGATCCACAGCTCATCCCCTCATTTTTCAACATAAGTGGGTTCGGGCCTCCAGCAGGTGTTACCCCGCCTTCACCCTGGCCATGGATAGATCGCCCGGTTTCGGGTCTACTCCCAGCGACTATGACGCCCTATTAAGACTCGGTTTCCCTACGCCTCCCCTATTCGGTTAAGCTTGCCACTGAGAAGTAAGTCGCTGACCCATTATACAAAAGGTACGCAGTCACCCCTCTGAAAGGGCTCCTACTGCTTGTACGCATACGGTTTCAGGTTCTATTTCACTCCCCTAAAAGGGGTTCTTTTCGCCTTTCCCTCACGGTACTGGTTCACTATCGGTCGGTAAGGAGTATTTAGCCTTGGAGGATGGTCCCCCCATGTTCAGACAGGATATCACGTGTCCCGCCCTACTCAATTTCACTGCTGAGTCGTTTTCGTGTACGGGGCTATCACCCTGTATCGCCAAACTTTCCAGATTGTTCCACTAACTCATCAACAGCTTAAGGGCTAATCCCCGTTCGCTCGCCGCTACTAAGGGAATCTCGGTTGATTTCTTTTCCTCCGGGTACTTAGATGTTTCAGTTCTCCGGGTTTGCCTCGCTAACCTATGTATTCAGTTAACAATACCCAGCTTACACTGGGTGGGTTTCCCCATTCGGAAATCTCCGGATCAAAGTCTGTTTGCTGACTCCCCGAAGCTTATCGCAAGCCACAACGTCCTTCATCGCCTCTTACCGCCTAGGCATCCACCATATGCGCTTATTCACTTGACCATATAACCCCAAAAACTCTGGAGTTACGCTGGTATTGGTCACTTTGTTCGAATGCAACATACCCGCATATTCATTTATTGAGAATTTGAATATGCTATAAGTTCGTCCACAGTCACACGATAAATCGCGCTTCTATTAGGACTTCACCTATCTACAATCTAAACCATATTGTTAAAGAGCAGCACTTTGTTAAATACAAAGTGTTGAACCTAAAGGTTCAACACTTTGAACTCATGGACAAAAAATGGTGGAGCCAGGGAGGATCGAACTCCCGACCTCCTGCGTGCAAGGCAGGCGCTCTCCCAGCTGAGCTATGGCCCCGATAAGCCTTTAGTTTTCCTTCCCCATCCATCACCTTCGACAGCTGAAAAAAGTTCACCTCAAATGGTGGGTCTGGGTGGATTTGAACCACCGACCTCACCCTTATCAGGGGTGCGCTCTAACCAACTGAGCTACAGACCCATGTCCGTGCTTTCTGATTAGGTAATTTGTGTGGGTACTCCGAAAGCGCTTAATCAGCTTTCTTTAAAGGAGGTGATCCAGCCCCAGGTTCCCCTAGGGCTACCTTGTTACGACTTCACCCCAGTCATGAATCACAAAGTGGTGAGCGTCCTCCCGAAGGTTAGACTACCCACTTCTTTTGCAACCCACTCCCATGGTGTGACGGGCGGTGTGTACAAGGCCCGGGAACGTATTCACCGCGACATTCTGATTCGCGATTACTAGCGATTCCGACTTCATGGAGTCGAGTTGCAGACTCCAATCCGGACTACGACCGGCTTTATGAGATTCGCTCACCCTCACGAGGTTGCAGCCCTCTGTACCGGCCATTGTAGCACGTGTGTAGCCCAGCTCATAAGGGCCATGATGACTTGACGTCATCCCCACCTTCCTCCGGTTTATCACCGGCAGTCTCCCTAGAGTTCCCGCCATTACGCGCTGGCAACTAAGGACAAGGGTTGCGCTCGTTACGGGACTTAACCCAACATCTCACGACACGAGCTGACGACAGCCATGCAGCACCTGTCACTGCGTTCCCGAAGGCACCTTTCTATCTCTAGAAAGTTCGCAGGATGTCAAGAGCTGGTAAGGTTCTTCGCGTTGCATCGAATTAAACCACATGCTCCACCGCTTGTGCGGGCCCCCGTCAATTCCTTTGAGTTTTAACCTTGCGGCCGTACTCCCCAGGCGGTCAACTTATTGCGTTAGCTGCGCCACTAAAGACAATTAAAGCCCCCAACGGCTAGTTGACATCGTTTACAGCGTGGACTACCAGGGTATCTAATCCTGTTTGCTACCCACGCTTTCGTACCTCAGCGTCAGTATTGGTCCAGGAAGCCGCCTTCGCCACTGGTGTTCCTCCGGATATCTACGCATTTCACCGCTACACCCGGAATTCCACTTCCCTCTACCATACTCTAGCCTGCTAGTATCAAATGCAATTCCCAGGTTGAGCCCGGGGCTTTCACACCTGACTGAACAAGCCGCCTACGCACGCTTTACGCCCAGTAATTCCGATTAACGCTCGCACCCCCTGTATTACCGCGGCTGCTGGCACAGGGTTAGCCGGTGCTTCTTCTAAAGTTAACGTCAATACCCGAGAGTATTAATCCCAAGCTTTTCTTCACAATTGAAAGTGCCTTACAACCCGCAGGCCTTCTTCACACACGCGGTATTGCTGGATCAGGGTTGCCCCCATTGTCCAATATTCCCCACTGCTGCCTCCCGTAGGAGTCTGGGCCGTGTCTCAGTCCCAGTGTGGCTGATCGTCCTCTCAGACCAGCTACGGATCGTCGCCTTGGTGAGCCATTACCTCACCAACTAGCTAATCCGACGCAGGCTCATCTAATAGCGCAAGGTCCGAAGATCCCCTGCTTTCCCCCATAGGGCGTATGCGGTATTAGCCCGAGTTTCCTCGGGTTGTCCCCCACTACTAGGCAGATTCCTACGCGTTACTCACCCGTCCGCCACTCGTCAGCAGGAGAGCAAGCTCTCCTCTGTTACCGTTCGACTTGCATGTGTTAAGCATACCGCCAGCGTTCAATCTGAGCCAGGATCAAACTCTTCACTTTTAAGTTTGAACAGTCTCTATGTAAGATGAGACCAAATCTCAGCTCGACTAATCACTATCGAAATTTTTTGGAATTGATAGATGCTTCGTCGATATTAATGGCCTTTCAAGCCGCCAACGGAGCACCCACACAAATTACCTAACCTGATTGTTAAAGAGCGGATCGAACCTATCGCCCGACCGAGACGGGCAAGTGTAACCAGCCTATCTTTATGCCGTCAACACCTCCGTGCTTCAGACTGCCGCTTGGCGTTTCCGGCCAAGCCGTTCTCCCCAAAGCGAGGCGCGTATTCTACGCAATTATTTATCCCCGTCAAGCGCTTTTATGAATCTTTTCTTAACACACCACAAATCAGACTCCTAATCATCACCAGACACGAATGGCACTAAGCTAAGCCCCTAATGAGACAATGGGGAGTGAAAAATAACACCTTGTACCTGCCTCGATTTATCCGTCAGAAATTAGCAGAGGAAAAAGCGCAAATCCGGCGCCATACAATCAGTCAGTTGGGCGATTTCTTCGGTAGCTTCATTCCACTCAAGGTGCTGGAGGTGAACGGATCCGGCAATTTTAGCCGCCATCGGTTGTTCAGCAAGAAAAATACATTTCGGGCCTTCTTTTCCCAAATACTGAATGCCGACAGAGGCTGTCAGGAAATAGTGCGTAAGGTCCAGGCTTTCGCCGCCAAGCGATCTTTATCCATACCCTCAGCCGCCTATCTTTGGCTACTGTCAGGCCCACAATAAGCTTGGGCAAAGCGGCCCGGCATGAATGCCGTGACTAGGCCACTTGGGGAGAAGTGACCTCCACGTCAGCTGACGCTTATTGAATAATGGCCGGGCAAAATCAAAAGAGTTCACGGAAACTCGACTTTTCGGATTCTGATGCATTTTTGATCTGGATTAGTGGGCCTCATCCCAGTTATCACCTATACCCACCTCTACCAACAATGGCACTTTCAGTTCAGCAGCTGCCTCCATAAAACCGCGTATCCGGTCACAACAAGGCGCCAGTTGATCTTCCCTGACCTCGAACACCAACTCATCATGCACCTGCATGATCATGTGCAGAGGGGGGAATTCCTGCTGAATCCAGCCATCCACAGCCAACATGGCGCGTTTTATGATATCCGATGCCGTGCCCTGCATCGGGGCATTGATGGCCGTGCGTTCAGCCGCAGCCCTGCGTTGCCCGTTGCGCGCATTGATCTCCGGCAAATAGAGGCGGCGACCGAATACTGTCTCTACATAGCCTTTATCATGGGCATCTTCCCGGGTCCGGTCCATAAAGGCCGTCACTCCCGGATAACGGTTAAAATAGAGATCCACATACTCTTGTGCAACGCCCCGGGGAATTCCCAGCTGCTTGGCCAGACCAAAGGCCGACATGCCATAGATCAACCCAAAGTTGATCGCCTTGGCAGAGCGGCGCTGGTCATTGGTCACCTGATCCGGCGAGGCAACGCCAAACACCTCAGCCGCGGTAGCTCGATGGATATCCACCCCTTCAGAAAACGCCCTTAACAGCCCCTCATCCTCAGACAGATGGGCTATGATGCGCAGCTCGATCTGAGAGTAGTCGGCAGCCACCATCCGGTACCCATGCTCGGGGATAAATGCCTGTCGAATGCGTCGTCCGTCATCACTTCGTACCGGGATATTCTGTAGGTTGGGATCGGATGAGCTGAGTCGGCCGGTCGCCGCTACCGCCTGATGATAGGAGGTATGTACCCGGCCACTCACAGAATCGACCATCAACGGCAGTTTATCAGTATAGGTCGATTTCAATTTGGACAGTCCGCGATGCTGTAGAATCAGTGCCGGCAGTTCGTGACCGCAATCAGCCAACTCCTGTAGTACCGGTTCTGCCGTGGAGGGAGCCCCTTTGGGGGTTTTTGAGATAACCGGCAACTCCAATTCTTCAAAGAAGATCTGTCCGATCTGCTTTGGCGACCCCATATTGAAGGGTCGGCCAGCCATCTCATAGGCCTGTTGCTCCAGATCGTGCATCCGCCCTGCAAGCTCCCGGCTCTGCCCCACCAGCATGGCAGCATCAATCCGAACACCTGTCCGCTCGATCCGCGACAACACCGGGACAAGAGGGATCTCCAGCTCTTCCAACAGCTTAGTCAGTAATGGCTCACTCTCCAGTTTTGGCCAGATGGCCTGGTGCAGTCTCAGGGTAATATCCGCATCTTCAGCCGCATAGGGACCGGCCTCTTCCAGAGGCACCTGATCAAAGGTCAACCGCTTGGCGCCTTTACCAGCTACCTCTTCATATTTTACAGTTTTTATACCGAGGTACTTCTGCGCCAGAGAGTCCATATCATGGCGGGTCGCGGTAGAGTCCAGCACATAGGACTCCAGCATGGTGTCATAGGCGATACCCTGCAGTTCAATACCGTAACGTGCCAGGACACTCATATCATATTTGAGATTCTGCCCCACTTTGAGTTGAGCGGAATCTTCCAACAACGGCCTGAGCGCTTCCAGGACCCAGACACGGTCCAGCTGTTCAGGGGCACCGGGGTAATTGTGTGCTACCGGCACATAGGCCGCTTCCCCAGGCTCCACAGAGAAAGAGACACCGACAATCTCCGCCTGCATATAGTCAAGGCTGGTAGTCTCTGTATCAAAGGCAAAATAGTCGGCTTCACTCAACCGCTCCAGCCACTGCTGAAATTTCTCTTTATCAAACAGAATCTCATATTTCACTTCGGGTGGAGGCGCCGTTTCCGCGACATTCTCGTCTGGCATCTGATCCAGTGAGGCAAGCAGGCGGCTGGACTCCATGCGGCTGTATAGCTCCATCAGGCGCTGGCGATCCGGCTCACCGGGTTTCAACTCATTCGGCGACTGTTCCAACTCAAGATCGAGGCGAATGGTGGTCAACTCCCTGGAGAGCTCAAGCTGCTCCAGATTCTCCCGCAGATACTCTCCCACCTTGCCCTTGATCTCATCTGCATGGGCAACCAGTTGATCCACACTACCGTATTGCCCCAGCCACTTTGCAGCCGTCTTGGGGCCGCATTTGGGTACGCCAGGGATATTATCCGAAGCATCTCCCACCAAGGCCAGATAGTCGATAATCTGCTCCGACGTCACACCAAATTTTTCAACCACCCCCGCTGGGTCCATCAGCTGGTTATTCATTGTGTTGATCAGTGCGACCTGGCCATCCACCAGCTGGGCAAGATCCTTATCACCGGTGGAGATCAGTGTGTTCATATTCAGCTTAGAGGCTTGGGTTGCCAGAGTGCCGATCACATCGTCGGCCTCTACTCCGGGCACCATCAACAGGGGTAGTCCCAGTGCCTCAACAATCCGGTGCAGCGGCTCAATCTGCTCGCGCAGATCATCCGGCATGGGTGGGCGGTTGGCCTTGTACTGGTCATAGAGCTGATTACGAAAGCTGCCACCAGGAGCATCAAACACCACGGCCATATAGTCAGGTTTATACTCTGCAATCAGCTTACTCAGCATATTGATCACACCCACAATCGCGCCGGTCGCCTCTCCCTTTGAATTGGTCAGGGGAGGTAGTGCATGGTAGGCACGAAAAAGATAGGAGGAACCATCAACCAGGATAAAAGGGGGGTTTGAAGCCATCGAATCTTATGTCACCGCTGAGCTGTTTAATAGCGCAGGATACCTCATGCACGGATACTCTAACAAGGCAGTTGACGGGCTCAGAACTACTGTCTGATTCAGATTGAAGCAAATCTGTTCTATCCTTGACGGTAATCTGAATGAACAATACTTCTCAGGAAAATTCCTATGTCACTGACACTTGCATTCGATATCTACGGCACTCTTATCGATACTGCGATACTGCCGGCATCGTTGACAAACTGCATCAACTGATGGGGAATCAAGCACCGCTATTCTCTGCCCGCTGGCGGGAAAAACAGCTAGAATATTCGTTTCGCCGCGGCCTGATGAAAACCTATGCCGATTTTTCAGTCTGCACCCAGGATGCTTTGAACCACACCTGCATGGCACTTCAGCAACCACTGTCAGATGCCGAAAAGCAGTCACTGCTGGAAGCCTACCGCAGATTGCCGGCTTTTCCCGGCACATCCGAGGCATTGCAATTCCTACAAGCCTCTGGCTACAGACTTTACGCCTTTTCGAACGGGCTCCCATCCGATCTTGATGAACTGCTTGAAAATACCGCTCTGAATGGTTTTTTTTAAGGATATTGTCAGCGGCCATGAGATCAAAAGCTTTAAACCCGGCCAGGCGGTCTATCACCATTTTATGGAACGAGCCAACGCTGAAGCTTCGGCCAGCTGGCTGATCTCCAGCAATCCTTTTGACGTACTGGGTTCCATGGCAAGCGGAATGAACGCAGCCTGGATAAAAAGAGATGATGGCAGTCTGTTTGACCCTTGGGGAGAGCGCCCGACGGTAACCATCACATCCCTTTTGGAGCTACACTCCATACTGGAAAAACGGGATTGTTAGTGGCTGCCCATAAATTGTTGAATAGGAACGCAGAGAAGCACAGGGTTCGCAGATGTTTTTTATTTTTCAATACGTCAATACGTCAATACGTGATCATGAGATGTTTCGATAACACCGTGCAGATATTTACGAGAAGGTATGGCGATACCAGTCCTAAGCGCGGTCGCTGCATCATCTCATGCATGTACTCTGAATGGGAGCACAAAGAAAATAAAATATCCCCCTGTGGTCTCTGTGATCTCTGCGTTCCTTTTTTATAATATCGAAATAAGCGGCAAAGCAACCTGAGACAGCGCATCAGATGGCACTATTCACACCAGTACTCCACGGCGGCACGCGCCTAGTTGGTGGACACTTCACGCTCTTCGAATGAGAAGACCCGTCGCTTGCCACCCGCCAATGGCTCGTAGAAGCTGGAAGCACCAAGGATATTTTCAACTCATCTCCGGCATTGATGCAGTTTATTTCACGCTTGCACGCCTCTGCTCTTTTTTTCGCCATCGCCTCCTGCTTGGCTGCCCGCTCTTCGCCGTACACCTGCAACATTTTCCTGCGCAGATCCTTGCTCTCTTCTGCACTTTGTGGGGATGATCCGCCGTTATTTTCCGGTGACTTCTTAATCTTCACCTCGCTGGAGTCCTTGTGCATCGACGGCCTGTCACCAAAATGGACATTTCCATCGTCATCCACCCACTTGTAAACACCTGCATTGGCGCTATAAACAGCACTGCATAAAAGCAACACCACAACACGCCTGAACAACCGGGCCCGAGCTATCCTAATCAGAAACATACTGTATTTCCTTTACTCAGGTTCGAACAATGCGGCCTTCTCATCCTTACTGATCTGCTCTTTGGGTCTGATCTTCTCCAGGTCAGGATGTGCAATCCAGTTACGCCCCGCCTCTTTTATAAAAGCCTCGGCGGGAAGCTTACTCTCTTTTTCATATAGACGCTGGCGCCCATACTCGCGGTAACAGACAGTCGCTTGTATTGCGCGGGGAAGAGGGGGACCGGGTAGAATCAAGGCAAACTCTTCTCCACCATAACGGCAGGAAATATCGACACGGCGCAGTAACTGGGTTATCAGATTCGCTGTCTGCTTCAATACCTTGTTACCAGTCTCATGGCCCCAGGTATCGCTGACCGCTTTGAAGTGATCGAGATCAACCATAATCAGGCAGGTTGGCTATCCCGTTCACCGGATACGCTCCAACTCCTATTCAAGAACCAGAGAAAAATGGCGGTAGTTATACAATCCGGTCAAAGTATCAGTATAGACCAGCTCTGACAGCTCTTCAGTGCGGGCACGCAGTAGCATCAGCTCATCAATATACTGACACTCACGCTCACCCCCGGACACACCAGTTTTATCAAACCCCCTTTCCCCATTGATACAGCAGAGACTCAGTTTTATAATTAAATGAACTTACTGAGAACTTACCAGCTACCACTTTAAAGCACAGATTCTACGGATTATCGTAACAAAGAAGCCAAAAAAACGGGCGCCTTGGCGCCCGTTTTTTCTGTTGCGGATTACCCTTACATAGCGGAACCCTTGGATCCGACAAATTCAGGATAGGCTTCCATGCCGCACTCACCGATATCCACGCCTTCGTACTCTTCCTCTTCGCTGACACGGATACCCATAACGACCTTGATGATCGACCAGACGATAAGGCTGGTACCTAAAGACCCAGGCAAAGATAGTCAGGAGGCCGACAAGCTGACCGACAAAACCCGCACCATCATTAGTCAGAGGCACAGCCATCAGGCCCCACATACCTACGACGCCGTGAACCGATATAGCACCGATCGGATCATCAATCCTTAGTTTATCCAGAGCAACAATGGAGAAGACTACCAGCGCACCACCGGCAGCACCGATCAGAGTTGTAGCCAATGGGGTTGGTGTTGAAGGCTCAGCAGTAATGGCGACAAAACCCGCAAGAGCGCCATTGAGCGCCATGGTCAAATCCGCCTTACTGAACAGCATGCGAGCGATCAACAGAGCGGCAATCAGACCACCTGCAGCGGCAGCATTGGTATTCAGGAATACCATAGCAACCGAGTTGGCGCTGACCACATCACCCAGCTTCAACACAGAACCGCCGTTGAAACCGAACCACCCCATCCACAGAATGAAGGTACCCAGAGTCGCCATCGGCAGGTTGGCACCAGGAATCGGGCGAATCTCTCCATTCGGACCATACTTGCCCTTTCTGGCACCCAGCAGCAGTACACCAGCCAAAGCAGCGGAAGCACCGGCTAAGTGAACGATGCCGGAACCGGCAAAGTCGGAGAAGCCAAAGTCATCACCCAGGCTGAACATACCGAATACCGAGGCACCACCCCAGGTCCATGCACCTTCCATCGGGTAGATGAACGCGGTCATTACCACCGCAAACAGCGCAAAGGCCCAAAGTTTCATGCGCTCAGCCACAGCACCGGATACGATGGACATTGCGGTTGCAACAAAGACAACCTGGAAGAAAAAGTCCGATGCGTCCGAATAGACTGAATCACCACCAAAGCCAGCTTCAGCGGAAGCGGCCAGCACGCTGGCGGTCAGGGCATCAGCATTCTCTGCTCCATCGAGCGCAATGCCGTTCAGGAATAACCCGCCGCCATACATAACGTCGTAGCCGACAATCAGGTAAGCGGTACAGGCAATGGCATACAACATGACATTCTTAGTCAGAATTTCTGTTGTATTTTTCGACCTGACCAGCCCAGCCTCAAGCATGGAGAAGCCTGCCGCCATCCACATCACCAACGCACCCATTACCAGAAAGTAAAAGGTATCAATAGCGTACTGTAAATTCAAAAATCTGATTTTCCATCTTATTAATTCCCCCGTTTAACCCTTATAGTGCTTCATCACCAGACTCACCGGTTCGGATACGAACCACTTGGTCCAGATCTGAAACAAATATTTTTCCATCGCCGATCTTGCTGGTCTTAGCTGCGTCTGCGATCACCTGATCGACCTGATCGGAGCTAATAGCCACCTCGACTTTGATCTTGGGAAGAAAATCGACCACGTACTCTGCGCCACGATAAAGCTCGGTATGGCCCTTTTGCCGGCCGAACCCTTTTACTTCAACCACGGTGATACCAGAGACACCGGTTTCGGATATTGCCTCCCGGACATCATCCAGCTTGAAAGGCTTGATAATTGCGGTAACCAGTTTCATTAATTTGTTCTCCTGCTGAAAATGAGTTTGTTAACCTTAAAATCCATTTCGGACCATGATCCACTGATCCGACATACACTCCACTAAGCAGCTCTCATGCCAACATCTGTATTAACTTATAATTCAATTAGTTAATACAGATCACCCTCGCCATGGAAATAACCGTCCGCACCACAAAGAGGCGCGCCGCACGGGTACTACCCGCCCCATCCCAGTGCATAAACAGGCCAGTGACCTGCAATAGATGCTGGACAACCGGAGCAGGCGCAGATAAGGTCCGGCTATGATTGATCCAAAGTTATTTGATGACATTGCCAAACGCATCTCCAACAGCGTTCCCGCCGGCCTGCAACTCCTGCAAAACGACCTGCAGAAGAACCTGCGGTCAGCTATGGAAGCCGGCCTTAGCCACCTGGACCTGGTTACCCGGGAAGAGTTTGAAATCCAGACCGCGGTACTGGCGCGTACCCGGGAAAAGCTGGAAGCACTGTCAACACAAATTGCAGTATTAGAGAAAGAGCTACAGGCACGGAAAGCCTGAGTCAGAACCAAACAAACTAAGGTAGTCTCCACCAAGGAAGGTGAACATGCCCCTGGCAATCCTCTATAGCCGTGCCCGCGCGGGCATCAATGCCCCACTGGTAACCGTTGAAGTGCATCTCGCCAACGGCCTGCCTGCCCTCTCAATTGTCGGCCTTCCGGAAATGGCGGTTAGAGAGAGTAAAGACCGGGTGCGCAGCGCACTCCTCAACTCCCACTTCGAATTTCCTGCCCGACGCATCACCATCAATCTGGCCCCGGCGGATCTGCCAAAAGAGGGGGACGGTTCGATCTGGCCATCGCCCTCGGCATACTGGCCGCCTCCGGCCAGATCCCCCAGCAACCACTGGCCGGTTATGAATTCATCGGTGAACTGGCACTCTCCGGCGAACTCCGGCCAATCAAAGGGGTACTGCCTGTCGCACTGGCGGCACGGGATGCGGGACGCGCATTGATCGTTCCTAAAGAATCTGCTGCCGAAGCCGCACTGGTGGAGGGGATCTCCATCTACCCAGCGGAACACCTGCTGGATGTATCCAGACAGCTGATTGAAGGTAATCATCTGGCAACCTATAAAAGAGCCAACATAAATCCCAACAGAGTGGTGCTCCCTGATCTTTCAGAGGTTCGTGGACAACCGCATGCCAAGCGCGCGTTGGTGATTGCCGCTGCAGGCTGTCACAATCTGCTGATGATCGGCCCTCCGGGAACCGGCAAATCAATGCTTGCAAGCCGACTCCCCGGCATCCTCCCCGACATGACGGAAGCCGAAGCACTGGAGAGCGCGGCTATTTTATCTATCAGCAACCAGGGATTCACCGCCCGCGAATGGCGAAAACGCCCGTTCCGAACCCCTCACCACACCGCCTCCGGAGTGGCCTTGGCAGGTGGCGGAAGCAACCCCCGCCCGGGAGAGATATCTCTGGCTCACAATGGCGTCATGTTTCTTGATGAGTTGCCAGAATTTGACCGGAAAGCGCTGGAGATATTGAGAGAGCCGCTGGAGACAGGGCGTATCACCATCTCAAGAGCGGCCCGTCAGGAGGTATTCCCCTCCCGCTTTCAACTGATCACTGCGATGAACCCCTGTCCCTGCGGTTACTTCGGGGATACCGGCAGAGAAGATGGCTGCCGCTGTACTGCTGATCAGGTAGCCCGTTACCGCAACCGTATATCGGGACCCCTGCTCGATCGTATCGACATGCATATAGAGGTGCCGGTGCTGCCTGCCGGGATATTAAGCAAAAGAGAACCGGAGGAGGCGGAAACCAGCGCCCAGATTAGACAACGGGTTGAAAATGCCAGGCAAAGACAGCTCCAACGCAGCGGCTGCACCAATAGTCGCCTCAGCAGCAAACCGTTGGAATCAGCCTGCATGCTTGCAGACGAGCCCACCCAACTGCTCTTGCACGCTATGGAACGCCTGAGGCTCTCCGCCCGTGCCTACCACCGAATTTTGCGTCTGGCTCTGACCATCGCCGACCTGGAGGCCAGCAACAGCATCCAGCCAAACCAAATCAGCGAAGCCATCAGCTACCGGCGTTTGGACCGGCGGACGTGATAATCGCGTTAATTTGAATTAGTCGAAAAGCGGATTGATTGCTAAACTCCGCCGCCATGCTTAAATTCGATCATCTCAGCTTGCGGCGGGGCACACGTCTGCTCTTCTCCAATGCCAGCTTCACTATCCACCCGGGCCAGCGAGCGGGGCTTACCGGTGCCAACGGCACAGGAAAATCGAGCCTGTTCGCGTTGATCAAGGATGAACTCCATCCTGACGAGGGTGACTGCTACCTGCCAAAGGACTGGGTGATTGCCCACGTCGCCCAGGAGACACCGTCTGACCTGCGTCCCGCCATCGAATATGTACTCGACGGTGATCAGGAGCTAAGGACTGTTGAAGAGAAACTGCGACAGGCTGAGGCCGACGACAAGGGGGAGCGTGTGGCTGAACTGCACGCCCAACTGGAGAGCATAGACGGTTACACCGCCCGTTCCCGGGCATCGCGCCTTGCCCATGGGCTGGGGTTTAAGCCGGGAGAAGAGGAGCGGCCGGTCAACAGCTTCTCCGGTGGCTGGCGCATGCGCCTCAATCTGGCGCGCGCCCTGATGTGCAGATCAGACCTGTTGCTACTGGACGAACCAACCAACCACCTCGATCTGGATGCTGTAATCTGGCTGGAAGAGTGGCTGAAAGCTTGCCAAGGGACGCTGTTACTGATCTCTCATGACCGCGATTTCCTGGATGCAGTTACCACTCATATCGCCCACATTGAACAAGAGTCGGTCATCCTCTACAGCGGCAACTACTCCGCCTTCGAACACATTCGAGCCGAACGTCTGGCCAACCAGCAGGCGGTTTTTGAGAAACAGCAGCGGGAGATTGCACACATCCACAGTTACGTGGAGCGCTTCCGCGCCAAGGCAACCAAGGCCAGGCAGGCCCAGAGCCAGCTTAAGGCGCTGGAGCGTATGGAGCTGATCGCACCGGCCCATGTGGACTCGCCGTTCCATTTCAGCTTCAAGTCACCGGACAAAACCCCCAACCCACTGCTGAGACTGGAGAAGGCATCTGCCGGATACGATCAGACAATCATTATCCAGCAGGCCAATCTGAGCCTCTCTCCAGGTGACCGTGTCGGCCTGCTGGGACCCAACGGTGCCGGCAAATCAACCTTGATAAAACTCCTGGCAGAGGAGCTGACCCCACTGGACGGAGAACGGCTGACAGCTCAAGAGCTGAAGATCGGTTATTTTGCCCAGCATCAGTTGGACCAACTACACTCGGAACACACACCATTGGAGCACTTGTCCCAGCTTGATCCAAAAGCCACCGAGCAATCCCTGAGAAAATACATCGGCGGATTTGGCTTCTCAGGCGAACGCGCCGAGAGTCCAGTCGCGCCTTTTTCCGGTGGAGAGAAGGCCCGTCTGGTGCTGGCCCTGCTGGTCTATCAGCGGCCAAATCTGTTGCTGCTGGATGAGCCCACCAATCATCTGGATCTTGAGATGCGCCATGCCCTGAGCCAGGCACTCCAGGGATTTGACGGCGCGATGGTTCTGGTCTCCCATGATCGCCACCTGCTGCGCACCACCTGCGATCAGCTTCTGCTGGTCAACGATGGCAAAGTGGATGAATTCAAAGGCGATCTTGATGACTATCCCCGCTGGCTGGCGGAGAACCGAATCATCGACCAACCTGAAAAAACTTCAGCTGCAGATAAAACGCACAGCGCAACGTCCCGTAAAGACCGTAAACGCCTGGAGGCTGAACAGCGGCAAAAACTGCAACCACTGCGCAACAAACTAAACAGACTGGAGAGGGAACTGGGGCAGCTGACAGAGAGGCAGTCTGAGCTGGAACACTCCTTGGCGAAACCCGAAAATTATGATGCGGGCAACAAGGTAAAGTTAAAAGAGCTACTCGCTGAAAAAGCGGATATTAACCGCAGCCTCAGCGACACCGAAGAGGCATGGCTCCAGGCAGGCGAGGAGCTGGAAGCGGCCGACGGCAGTTAACTTTTAACTATTGGCATGCAGCCAGCCGCCGCTGCATCTCCACCAAACCCAACTCTCGCAACAGCCGAATGTTACGCCGCGGAATTCCCGCCGGATCGGGGTGTGCGGCAACGGCGGCTTCCAGGTCATCTTCCAGAATCAAATGAAACATAGGGTAAGGCGAACGGTTGGTGTAGTTGGCCGGGTCAGTTTCATCACAGTCAGCAAAACGATAGTCAGGATGAAAGCCGACTATCTGAATTACTCCATGCAAACCTGACTCATCCAGAATCTGCTCCACCAGATCGAAAAAATCATTAAAGTCAGCAAAATCGCTAAGCCCTTTGGAGAGAATCAGGAAGCCTGTGGCAGCCTCGTCTCTGTCCATTAGCTGAAAACGATCCAATGCGCTTATAAGATCCAGGTAGAGTGACTTATCATCCGTTGCATCGGAGACGGTATAATAGATCTTTTCCTGCTCCACCACCGGTGCGGCAAACGGGCAGAGATTCATGGCAACCACAACTTCTTTGATCCAGCGTGTCGTTGCATTGATGACCAGCGCTTCATCCATCGACTCACTCCCGTATTTCCATCGTTGCGACTAAAAAAAACAGCTATCTGCAGCCTAATCATACAGACCTCTCAACACGGAACAACGCCACAGTAGTTACCGATACATGAATAGAATTTATCAGTTATCGAAAATTAATCCTCATTGTTCGGCGACAAAACTGCGCCAAGAATGAAGAATTACTAAATTTTATAATGGAGATTATTCCCTACCTAAAGCTGATGGCCCAAAAAAATAGATCTGACCTGAATGCTACTTACTTAAGCTTTTTTGGGTGCCGTTTCGCCCGAATATTCTCTCGCGCAATAGCCCTGGGTTTGGTAAGTAGCGGGAATTGCCTGGGTCTTCGTTTTATAGCTCGCGGCTCCATACGTCCCGATTGTTTTCCAACCTGTTGCTGTGCAATGAGGATAAAAAGGCCATCAATTTTGTCAATGTCGTAACGACCGCTTTTTTGCCACACAATCCATAGCTGCAAAGCATGCTTGAAGCTAAGTTGTCGAGGAATGATGTCAGCCAGTAATGCCGCCTGAGCCATCAGTAAACGGATCAAGTTGTAAGCCAAAAGATAGACCCACAGCTCTTTTTCCGCCATTTCCGGTGTGCGACAACTTAATGTTTCCATTCCCAGAGTGGTCTTGATGTTGCGTATATCTAACTCTACCTGCCAACGGTTCCGATAGAGTGCCTTCAGGGCGGCTTTGCTCGTACTTTTTGAGCAAAGTAGCGCTGTCACCAGGATCTTACCGCCGGCACGCAACTCCCGCACTTTCAATCTATCGGGGTTTGATCACACTCTGCCTGACTCATCCAGGCGGGTTTGACTTTTGGCTTGCCTATTTCGATAAGATGATCTCGCGGGCCCAGACGCTCTCCCTGGCGAAAATCCGTGCTGCGCCACCGTGAATCATGTTGCTCGAAAACGCCATCCACTCCTTTGGCCTGAAGAGCACACAACAGAAAACAGGTGGCATAAAAAGCATCCCCCAGAAGGAGATCACCAGCGTCCAAGGTACCAAGCATGGTTCTAAAGCCAGAAACATCGATAGTGTCTCTGTTGGCGGAAACAGCCTTTCCCGATGTTCCGGTAGCAATGATTCGACTTGATTGAGAAACTCTGGGCCGGTTAGCCGATTAAAGAAAGCATAGGAATCACTGGCTGTAGCGTAGGTCGTGATACCTTTTTGTTGATGTATGCAGGCGCGTTGATCAGGATGCATTAAGGTTGCTTTCCTGCTTGATGGTTTGGCAATTATCATCTGAACCAGTGAACCAGCCTTTTTTATTCGTTATATCAGCAGATTATTGCTTAAGCTAAGTAGCATTCGGATCTGACCTCTTTTTCAGTACTAGTGCTCCGCCCAATCTGAAAACCGAGGGGCGTATACACCCATGGCCGCTGGTAGGGTCCGCACGCTCGCTTACTTCATTGTGGCCGACGACCAGATCTCTGAATTCGAAGCTACCATGGAATGTAATCTGGCCAGCTCCAATATGGCAGGATACGATTTCGAAATCATCAATGCCCTATTGATCTGGTTTTCCGGCCCTGACTGCAGAATCTGTCATGATCTGAAACCGAAAATTGCCACCCTGATTGCAGAATCCTTTCCCCGCATTACGCTACAGGAGGTGAATTGCTCCCTCAGCCATGAAACCGCGGCACAGTATCAGGTGTTCATCATCCCTACCCTACTAATCTTTTTCGATGGCGCCGAATTCATTCGCAAAAGCCGGAACTGTAGATTCAATGGATTGATGCAACACATTATACTCAATGATCAATTTATGGGGATTATGTGATGGCAAGACTTGGCAGACCTGGACTCACAGATGATCAAAAACAAGAACTATGGTCACGTTGGCGGAAGGGAGAATCACTTAGTGATATAGGCCGTTCCCTCGAAAAACACCCTGCATCAATTTTTGGTGTGCCAAGACTATTTGGAGGGTATTGCCCTTCAGTTCGCAAACGCGCTCAAAATGCTCTCATTCTGGAAGAACGTGAAGAAATATCCAGAGGGCTTTCCGTGGGCTTGTCTTTGCGTCAGATAGCAAGAGACCTTGATCGCTCACCCTCAACCATAAGCAGGGAAATTCAGCGCAATGGGGGAATGAACCGCTATCGTGCAAATATTGCTGATAGTAAAGCTTGGGATCGTGCTCGTAAGCTAAAGCTGTGTAGACTTTCCCAGTGAGATAATCTTCGTAAAATCGTAGCCGATAAGCTTTCAAGAGTGGTCTACTGAGCAGATATCTAGCTGGCTAAAGCGAAATTACCCAGAGAATGAGAGAAGTTACGTGTGTCACACGAAACCATCTACAAAAGCCTATTCATTCAGTCTCGTTGCGTATTGAAAAAAGAGCTTCAAAAACATCTTAGAACGTAAAGAGTCTTTCGGCAGTCCAGGCATAGTAATATTAAAAGGCTACCCAGAAATGGCATTATTGATGGTATTTCCATAATCGCCCACCTGAAATTGAAGACCGGGCCGTCCCTGGCCACTGGGAAGGCGATTTGATCTCAGGTTCTTCCAATACTCATATAGCTACGTTAGTAGAGTGTCACTCGCGATTTACTATGCTCGTTAAAGTCGCAGGGAAAGACACTAATTTCGGTTGTTTCCGCACTCACGAAACAGGTTAAAAAACTTCCAGACAAGCTGGTACAGGCATTAACTTGGGATAGGGGGATGGAGCTTGCCGGTCACAAGAAATTTACTATGGCGACAGATGCAAAAGTCTACTTTTGTGACCCACAAAGTCCATGGCAAAGAGGGACCAATGAAAATACAAATCGGCTATTGAGGCAGTCCTTTCCGAAGAAAACAGACTTATCGATTTACTCTCAGGCACAATTAGATCGCGTGGCGAAAAAACTCAATCAACGACCGAGAAAAACATTGGACTTCGCCACTCCTGCAGATAAACTAAATGATGGTGTTGCATCGACCCCTTGAATCTACAACTTCTCTCTTAAACAATTGCAGATGGAACTGGAACGCCCCTACCATCTTCTGTTCAATTAATCGTGATGCCTGAAGCCACTTGGTATGTCTATATCGTGCGCTGTAGTGATGACACACTCTACACCGGCATCACCACCGACCTGGAGCGGAGAACCCACGAGCACAATCATAGCCCGCAAGGGGCTCGCTACACTCGGGCCAGGCGACCGGTCTGTCTGGTTCACAGTGAACCGGCAGCCAGCCGGTCAGAGGCTTGTCGCCGCGAATGGCAGATCAAACAACTGAAAACAGTTGAAAAAACCTTACTGTTCTCTTCCAGCAACGGGATAACGTAGTTTGGAGCACTAAATTAAGTGCTATTCAGGTTAGAATGGTTTTTTTCGTTTACTTTAAAGAACCACCCATGACCCAGCTCGCAGCAAAATCCGTCAACTGCTGGATTTACCGTAGCAGCAAGAAGCGGGAGATGTACCTCTACCTTGCCGATGAAGATGCTTTTGATCAGCTCCCGGCTGAACTGATGAAGCGCTTTGGTAAACCCTCACTGGTAATGGAGCTGATGCTGCACCCGGGCCGTCCCCTGGCGAGAGAGGATGTCGCGCGGGTGATGGATAGCCTGGAGAGAGAGGGTTATCACCTTCAGCTGCCGCCTAAGCTCGATGTAGAACTCTATCGGGGTGATTGAGTGTGGGTGAAATTATCCTCCTGAATGTTACCGGCAGAGACCATCCCGGCCTCACCGCCGCACTGACAGGAGTACTCGCTGACAATGGTGTCAATATCCTGGATATCGGTCAGGCGGTAATTCACGAGCATCTCTCCCTTGGCATGCTGCTGGAGGTACCACCCGAGTCGCAATCCAGCCCTATACTCAAGGACCTGCTGTTCCAGGCTCACCATCTGGGGCTGCAGATCAACTTTACGCCGATCGCAGAAGCGGAGTATGAACACTGGGTCGGCCTCCAGGGAAAGCAGCGTTATATCGTCACTCTGCTCGGGCGTAAACTCACTGCCCGCAATCTCTCTCACGTTGCCAGGGTGGTCTCCGCCCATGGACTTAATATCGACGGCATAACCCGGCTCTCCGGCCGCTTTTCAATAAAACAGTCCAACCGGCATCGCCGGGCCTGTGTTGAATTTTCAATACGCGGCAAAGCGGATGACCTGGCATCCCTGCGTCAAGACCTGCTGGAGATCAGTAGTACGGATGAAATGGATGTTGCCTTCCAGGCTGATGATCTCTATCGCCGCAACCGACGGCTGATCGTATTTGATATGGACTCCACGCTGATCCAGGTAGAGGTGATCGATGAGCTGGCAAAGGCGGCGGGGGTTGGAAAACAGGTTACCGCCATCACGGAATCCGCCATGAACGGCAAGATCGATTTCAAGGAGAGTTTCAAGCGCCGCATGGCACTGCTCAAAGGGCTTGATGAGACCGTACTCAATAGAATGGCAGAGCAGCTGCCGATAACCGAAGGAGCCGAGCGCCTGATATCCAACCTGAAACGATTGGGCTACCGAGTGGGTATTCTCTCCGGCGGTTTTACCTACTTCGCCCGCCATCTGCAGAAAAAACTGGGCGTGGACTGCGTCTCCGCCAATGAGCTGGATATAAGTAACGGCCAGCTCACAGGTAAAGTTAAGGGCGAGATTGTAGATGGCAATAAAAAAGCCGAACTGCTGCAACAGATGGCATCAGAAATGGGCATCAGCTTGCAGCAGGTGATTGCCGTCGGGGATGGCGCCAACGATCTTCCGATGCTCAGCCTAGCCGGCCTTGGCGTTGCATTTCATGCCAAGCCAGTGGTGCGCGAAAACGCCCGTCACGCCATCTCCACGATGGGGCTTGATGGTATTCTCTATCTGCTTGGGGTACGCGACCGGGAAGTGAACTAATCAGCCTGTACAGGGTAGCCAGCGGTCAAAACCCCCTAGACCCTTTTACCTTCTCATAGGCTTTACGTATCTCATGGGTCTTCCGGGCCGCCATCTTCATCATCTCCTCAGGCAGTCCTTTTGAAACCAGTTTATCTGGATGATGCTGACTCAACAGACGACGATAAGCCCTTTTCACTTCGGCGTCACTGGTATCCGACGAAATGTTCAATATGGCGTAGGCATCCTGAAGTGTTGGGCCGGAGGCCGGTTGTCCTGCCCGTCTTCCACCCGCACTTCTCCCACCGAAGCGGCCCTCGACCTGAATCATCCGCTCAAGCCGCCGGAAGACAAACTCAGGAATACCCAGTGTTTCACAGATTTGGAGTAGCAACCGTTCTTCAGCAACATCCAGCCGACCATCGGCATAGGCCGCCTGCAACTGAATTTCAATGAACATCTGGATCAGGGTATTCCGGCGATGGCACTCGTGGCGAAACTGATCGAGCACATCATCCAGGGGGAAATCATCCTCTTTGCCCTGGTTAAAAAGGTTGATTGCAGCCTGACGCATTTCGCCATCGAGATCCATCTCATTCATCACCGCTTTGGCAAGCGCTATCTCATCTTTGGATACCTGCCCATCAGCCTTAGCAATACACCCCATGACAGAAAACGTGGCGGTAAAGAATGCCGTCTGAACCCGCTCACGCTCCCCCGGCGCAAGCCCTTCATCATGGGATAGCCCACCGAGGCCCTTATCAAGATTATGTCCAAGCACAGCACCCAGCAATGCACCCAAAGGCCCACCAAGCATAAAACCAAAGGCGCTACCCGCCAATTTTCCCCACCAACTCAATTTAATTCCCCTTATTTACCTTTCAGATAAAAATCATCGCCAAATCAATAGACCCAGTGCGGACGAAACAGTACCAGTATCGTAACAATCCAGCCATTGAGAAATGCCTCCGGCATGAAACCCTCGATCAGATGAGACAAGCTATAAGTACCGCTCACAACAACTAGACCCACGGTAAGATAACCGCTGGCCAGATATTTACGGGCGGTATTACGGGAAAGTCCAGTTCTCTTGGCTATCTGTCGATATACTGATCTTATCGCAGTGTCGCCACCGCCTCACTACACCTCATAAACACCTCTTGTTCCCTGCTGGCTCTCAGCAGGTCAGAGTTACGCGTGTGTCAATTTTCGGGCAAATAATGGCACTTAGGGGGGGGCACTTTTGGATGCAATTTAACATCAAATCCGGGAATAACGCAGGTTGCTTTTACAAATATTCAAGATTGGATGGCAGGTGAAGTGGAAAGCTTCAATTTTTCAGACCATCCCTAAAGCAACTACTGCTATTGGAAAACCCTGGTTTTATGCTATTGTCTAGCGCGCATATTTGTGTTCCAACCGCAGGAGTATTCCATGGCTGTCAAGAAGAAAACCGCAAAAAAATCCGCCATTAAGAAAGCGCCAGTTACCAAAAAGAAAGTAGTGGCGAAAAAGAAAGCAGCTGTAAAAAGGACCGCTGAAAAAACGGCTAAACCTATAAAACAAAAATCGATTACCACAAAACAGACCAAAATCCAGATCATTCAGGCTATTGCTGAAGAGACCGGACTGAGCCGCAAACAGATCGGTGAAGTATTCAGCTCTCTCGGTTCATTGATCAAGCGGCATATGCAACGCCGCGGCTCGGGTGAGTTCTCTATTCCTGATACAGGCGTAAAAATTCGCCGCGTTCGGAAACCTGCTCGCAAATCCCGTATGGGACGCAACCCAGCAACGGGTGAAACAATCAAGATTGCAGCCAAGCCAGTATCTACTGTAGTCAAGGTTGCAGCACTCAAGGCATTAAAAGACACACTGAACTAAAAAACCGGCCAGCCCGCATCGCTCACCAACAATAGCGATGCGGCTAAAACAGCGATGCTTTCGGTGGCGTTATCTGAGAATCAGTATTGGCGAAGTATCAGCCTGTTACCCCTCTGCAGCAACTCCAACTCCCGTAAGAAGCTCATCCCCAACAGAACAGCATCACCTCTCATGGTGGGTAAAATGCTGCCTCTCACATCACGCAGTCGTATCGCGCCAAGCGCAACTTCATCCAGCCGGGTCTGCCAGGAGAGCACCGTACCATTTGCCGTCATGCTGCTCACTCGCACTCCCCGCTTCAATCCAAGCTCTTCTGCCAATGATTCCGGCACTGCAACATCCGTAGCCCCGGTATCCACCAAAAACACCACGGGACGCCCATTGATCTTTCCGGTCGCCACATAGTGACCGGTTTTATTACGTATAAGCACAACCTCGGACATACCCTTTCCATCGGTTACCACTTCAACCACCCGATTAGGGTTATGCTGATAATCGATGATATTGCTGAACACTAGCGTTAGCAGAGCAAGCAGCAGAATCCAGGCACCCACAATCAACCCATTACCAATTCGCCGGGTCTTGTTTTTATCGTCGTTATCTCTGTTCATAAGGATCTGTTTAATTGCCATCTGGTCACATGATATAAGTATTCACCCTTACCAGCGATTCCACTGACTATAGTGTTTCAATTACCTTGTAATAATCTAGGCTCTTCCCCTAGTCAAGTGGGTAAGCATCACCCAACCACTCCCTCAGGATAAAAAATCAGCCCTCCAAGGTGGAAGTAGATTACATTGGCAAACCGCTCCTTGTTGCGGAAACCTCTGCTATGCACCTTGATCATCTTGATTCGGCTGTTGAGGCCTTCTGCCGGACCATTACTTACTTCCAAAACAACAGCGTTCAATATTCCTCACAGATGATCCTTGATTGTTCCCGCCACTTTCTTGATTGGCTCCAGGCCACTGCGCACTGCCTATGACAGCCACCGTTCCCAACCTTTCCTTGCCCATGTCTTGCTGGCACAGTGCCAGAGTGACATGGCAAACTCTTTGATCGCCCAGGCACGGGCAGTCTTCAGTGTGCTGTCACGTAGCGCCTTGAACCGCAATCTCTGTCTGCGCGTCATGTTCTCCGGGTTGTAAAGCCAGCCATACTGGCGGCCTTTAAGGTCCTCATAGCCTTCAGCGCTTTGTGCTCTTGACAGCCTACCTTGTCCACCGCCTCACCGAAGTGCTTGGCGGCATGGAATTTATCGAAGGCAATCTTCTCTTCAGCCCTAGGCAGGCTTTTCAGTGTGGCATTGATAAAGGCTGGCCACATATCCATGGAGACACTCTCTATCGCTTCTCGCTGCTCCTTTGTCAGACTTTCGTACCATGCTTTGAACGTGGCCTTTTTGCGGTCACTGCCCACGTGTAGCACTGTACCTGCATCCTGGTCTGATAAGACTGCTGCATAATCATGACGTTTCTTGAAGACCGTCTTATCAACACCGATACGTGTTGGGCTGATCTCTTTTCTACGTGCCAGTCCCCGCTTAACCGCTCGCTGCATAATTCCATCAATGGCATTCCAACTCAGCCCCATCAATCGGGAGACTGCCGAGATGGAAGCCTCTTTCAACCAGTCGATCACCAGTGCCTCAAACATTGCAGTAAATCCATAGCACGGTTCCGCCCAGGAAACTGGCACGGTGACCACCCCATGTTCTTCACACTTCACTCTGGGCGCATCTGCTACCAAAATAGTTTCGCACTGGCGGGTATCCAGGTGCCACCAGCGGCGTTTGCGTGAGCCATAGCCCGGTGAGATATCTGCCCACAGGTTGAACAACACTGCTTGGCACCTGCCTCCTGCTCAACCTGTACCGTTACTTCTCTCTCTGACAGAGCCAACTCTACACTGCTAACCTGCCAAGGGCTCTTGATACCCAGGGTCTGGGCGTGTAGATCTTTATCTCTCATAGGGGGTACGTTAATCTACCCACTCTATTAGGGGAAGAGCCTGATTATTTTTCAACCGCGTGCTTTGCGATTTTGTAACTGTTTACCACGAAGATAAAGATTCCTGATTACCCATAAACCTCAGCCATCCTCAGGAGACGATAAGGCATCGGTGTACGTAACGCGACGCAGAGCAATCGTTCAATCATAGCCGGAAGATTAAACTGGCGAGATAACGAGGTACGTGTTTTTTACGAATAGCATGAAAGGTTCCCTGCAAAGCATTCTTGATACTACCAAGCATGGTATTCAGTCATTTAAAGGTGGAGAGCTGGGTATACTTTCGCCCACCGCCAGTGACGATAGGCATACGATCACATCCAGCATCTGTAACTGCTCTGAAGCAGTAGAGCCCATCAGAAAGAACTGTGCTACCGGCACACAGACTGGATCTGGCATATCGAGCGATCTCCGCACTCTGAAAACCGCGGAGCCGACGCAGTTGGATCTTCATTGGCCTGCCGTCTTGCGTCGTCTCAATAGCTGCCACGAAAGGGATTTTATTACGAGACCCTCGCCCACGCTTTCCCAGTTTCTCACCACCAATACAGGCATCATCCATCTCGATGCGACCAGCCAGTTTTTTTGACTCTGACGTTCCATCATCACCTGCATCAGTTTGTGCTTGAGCTTCCAGGCTGTATTGTAGTTCACACCAATTTCACGGGACAGTTGCAAGGCAGAAGTACTTTTTTTACGCTGAGTCAACAATATAGATGGCCAGAAACCACTTCTTCAACGGCAGCTTGGTGCCGTGAAAGATGGTGCCAGCAGTCAGGGAGCTTTGGTGGTGGCATTTGTGGCACTGATATACCTTACGGCTTTTGAGTTCACAACCTGTTGTGTTGCCACACTCAGGACATATATATCCGGTAGGCCAACGCAGTTGGTACAATGCTTGTTGACATTGCTCTTCAGAACCATATTTTTCAATAAATTTGTGTGAACCAAGACCTTTTTGAAACTGCACTGTATTTTTCGGCATGATAGAAAACGCTATATAATTCAGTAGGTTATGTTATGCAATGACCACTGACTCAATAGCTGAGCCTAGCAGGTAATCAGGTAAAGATTTGAACCCAAGGAGCCTCTGATCAATTCACGAACCGGTGTCTGATGGCTGAAATTTTCCAGCTCTGCGTTGAAGATTTTGGCAATAGCCGGCAATTTTCGCCTTGATCCGGAAGATTCCAACTCGTCATCCATCCGATCCAAAATTAATCAGAGGCTCCCTAACTGGATTTAGTATTAAACACATATAATGAAACTATGTGTGCATCGGAAATTTCGATTGAATCAAAGGGTCTTTGATATAGCAGCGGAGGAGGAAGGAGAGTATCTTATCGAAATTCTAAATTAGGGATTTAACGCTCCTAGCATTGTGGGATAACCAAGAATAAAGTCAAGAATTATTTGGCAATGGTTATTAAGTTGAATGACATCTTTCCGCGACGGAGGAAGATCCATGACGGAAGTAATCGCAACCAATCAGACTATTCTGGTTGTCGGCGGCGGAATCAGCGGTCTGACCGCTGCACTTGAAGCCGCTGAGACCGGAAAACAGGTCGTGCTGGTAGAGAGACGCCCCTTTGTTGGCGGGCGCATCACCCAGCTTTATAAATATTTCCCCAAGCTCTGCTTCCCGACCTGTGGTCTGGAAATCAATCAGCGCCGGGCAAAGATGAACCCTAACCTCACCATAATCACTATGGCCGAGGTGACCGGCATCCTGGGAGAAGCTGGCGATTACACCGCCACGGTTAAGATTAGCCCACGCTATATCAACGACAGCTGCACGGCCTGCGGTGACTGCGGCAAGGCAGTGGAGATCGAATTCGATAATGAGTTCAATTATGGTCTCGGCGGCATGAGCAAGCGCAAGGGTGCCTACCTCCCCCACAATATGGCTCACCCCCTGCGCTACGTCATCGATCCGAGCATCATCGGTACCGACGACGCAGAAAAAGCCAAGGCTGCCTGTAAGATTAATGCCGTTGATCTCGATATGCAGGAGGAGGTCATCGAATTCAATGCAGGCGCAATAATCTGGGCAACCGGATGGCGCCCCTATGACGCCAACAAGATCCAGCCATACGGTTATGATCGTTTCGCCAATGTGATCACCAACGTCGAGTTCGAGCGCATGGCCGATCCTCAGGGTCCTACCGGCGGTAAGCTGGTTCGCCCCTCTGACGGTAAAAAGGCCAAGAACGTCGCCTTTATCCAGTGCGCCGGCTCCCGTGACCACAACCATCTGCTGCACTGCTCACGCATCTGCTGCATGGCAACCCTGAAACAGACCCATTTTGTTCAGGATACCTGGGGGGATGAAGGCAAATCGACTATCTACTATATCGATATTCGTGCCATTGATCGCTTCGAGGAGTTCTTCCAGACGGTGAAGGACAATCCTAATGTCTCCTTCATCAAATCCAAAGTGGCCTCCATCGTTGAGAACAAAGAGAATGGCAACCCGATTCTCCATGGCGTCGATACCGAGGGCTATAACAGATACGCCACCGATTACGATCTGGTGGTGCTGGCTATCGGCATGGAGCCCAGCGTAAACAAGAATAGTTTCCCCGTTGACATCGTCGTCAACGAAGAGGGCTTCATCGAACCTGCGCCTGAGAATGGCGGTGTTTTTGCCGCTGGTTGTGCTTCCGACGCTCTGGATGTAAACCGTGCCGTACAACAAGCAACGGGCGCCGCTCTGCGGGCCATCCAGGTAGTCAACCGCGTCGCCGGAACGGAGGGTTAATACAATGGCTGATGAGAAAAAAATTGCCGGATACATCTGCACCGGCTGTGGTATCGGCGAACGCCTTGACCCCAGTCAGCTGGAGATGATCGCTACCCGTGAAGGCAAGATGCAGAGTTGCAAACAGCATGAGATGCTCTGCAGCCAGGAAGGGGTGAAAATGATCAGCGATGGTATCGCTAATGATGGTGCTACTCACATCATGATCGCCGCCTGCTCCCGCCGCGCCAAGGTGGAAGCCTTCAACTTCACCGGGGTCGCTATGTCGCGGGCCAATCTGCGTGAAGGTGTCATCTGGGTTCGCCCCGACGAGGACGAGCACAAAGAGACAACCCAGGAGATGGCGGAGGATTACATCCGCATGGCCTGCGCTGAAGTGAAATTCATGTCCAAGCCAAACACCTCTGGTGAGCAGACGCTCAACAAGAATATTCTGGTTGTAGGCGGTGGCGTCACCGGCATGAGCGCCGCGCTGGATGCGGCGGCGGCAGGCTACCCGGTTAACTTGGTAGAAAAGACCGGCGCCTTGGGCGGCCATGTGGCCAACTATTATAAAACCATCCCCAGCCGCTCCCCCTATGCCGATCCCCAGGATACCGGCATCGAGCAGATGATTGCCGACATTGAGGCCAATGACAGCATTACCGTCCACCTCAATTCAACTGTCGCCAAAACGGCAGGCGCACCGGGACGTTTCAGTGTAGACATCGCCACAGAATCAGGCGCCACCAACACTGTAAGCATCGGCGCCATCATTCAGGCGAGCGGCTTCAATCTCTACGATCCCAGTGAGCTGGCTCAGTACAACTACAGCAACAGCGCTGACATCGTCACCAACGGCGAACTGGAGCAACTGGCTAAAGCAGCTGACGGCGGACCAATCAAGCGCCCTTCCGACGGTAAAGAGGTAACAGCCGTTGCTTTTGTACAGAATGTCGGCCAGAACTCCACGGAAGAGGGGCAACTTCCCTATCACTCCGGTATCGGTGACCTGATCGCCATCAAACAGGCGATGTATTTCAAAGAGCTGAACGGCAACTGTGACACCACTATTCTGTTCGATAATCTGCGTGCCCCGGGCGCTGTGGGCGAGGATTTCTATCGTGCCGGCCAGGAGAAGATGGTTACATTCTCCAAGGGTGAGGTATCCGAGATTGTTCCCGGTGACACACTGACCGTGAAGTTCAAGGACCTGATCCTGAACGAAGAAACCTCGATGGACGCCGATCTGGTGGTACTGGATGTGGGCATGGTGCCCAACAGTGGACCGGATCCTTATGCCGAGCCAATGGAAGTTGAAGAGGGAAAGAAGACGGAAGAGGCTGCTGAAGCTGCAGCTCCTGAGGTCACCGTTGATTCGATTCTCAACCTTGACTACCGCCAGGGTACGGATCTGCCGCATCTGAAACATGGATTTACCGATTCCCACTTCATCTGCTTCCCTTACGAGACACGCCGCACCGGTATCTATGCCGCCGGTCCACTCCGCCGTCCGATGGACATCCGTCAGGCACGAGACGATGCTGCGGGTGCCGCCATGAAGGCTATCCAGGCTGCAGAAAATGCAGGCCAGGGCCAGGCAGCACATCCCCGCGCAGGTGATCTCTCTTTTCCAAGTTTCCGCAAAGAGGGTTGCACCCAGTGCAAACGCTGTACTGTGGAGTGTCCTTTCGGTGCTATTAACGAGGATGAAAAGGGCTATCCGCTGTTCAACGAGTCGCGCTGCCGCCGTTGCGGTACCTGCATGGGTGCCTGCCCGGTACGCGTTATCTCTTTCGAGAACTACTCCATCGATACCGTTGGCCAGCAGATCAAAGCCGTTGAGGTTCCTGAAGAGTGGGATGAGAAACCACGCATCCTGGTCCTCGCCTGTGAGAACGACGCCTATCCGGCGCTCGATCAGGCCTCAATGAATGGCATAGAGATCAACCCATGGGCTCGTATCATCCCAGTCCGCTGCCTAGGTTCTGTGAACCTCTCCTGGATCACCGACTCCCTCAACAACGGCTACGACGGCATTGTCCTTTTAGGCTGTTCCAAAGGCGATGACTACCAGTGCCACTTTGTGCGTGGATCTGCCATGGCTCATGAGCGTATGAGTAAGGTGGGTGACACCCTGCAGACGCTCAATCTTGAGCCTGAGCGGGTGGAAGTTTACGAAGTCGCCATCACTGACGTGGAGCGTGCTCCCAAGCTGATCAACGACATGGCCGAAACGGTCGCAAAGATCGGCCTGAGCCCGTTCAAGTTCTAAGGAGAACCTCCAATGAGTGATCTCAATACCGCAATGATTGAAAAGTATCGCAACAGCTTCCTGCTGGAAGTTGAGGCGAATGTAGAAGAGGGTGAATGGGTAAAGATGTGCATGCAGTGCGGCGTCTGTGCCGGCTCATGCCCTCTGGGTAATGCCTGGGAGCATCCGCCACAGGAGATCTTCATGATGATCCGTGCCGGAAAACGTGAAGCCGTGCTCTCAACCGACTCCATGTGGATGTGCACCTCCTGCTACAACTGTATCGCACGCTGCCCGCGCGGCCTGCCCATCACCCATATCATGCATGGCCTGGCACACTACGCCAAGCGTCTGGGCCTGGCTCCAAAAAATCAGCCAACCCAGAAGTTCGCCCAGCTGATGTGGGACAACCTGACCAAGAAGGGCCGGGTCAACGAGCTGAAACTAGGCCTATCTCTCTACTTCATGAATGGTTTTTCCGAAGGCATTAAAACCTCTCTGAAGATGAAAAATATCGGTATTAACATGCTCAAGACCAAGCGTATGAGTGTCGTTGAAGCTTTTGGCGGCCATAGCGTCAAAGACCTTGCCGGTTTTCATAAAATGATCAAGAAGGCGCAAGAGCTGGAAGATGCCCGCCTCGAAAAGAACAGTAAGTGAGGAAACACCCAAATGGCTAAGAAAGAGTACTCCTTCTACCCCGGATGTTCCTCACAGAGCGGAGCATCCTCATCCAACTACTTGAAGTCAGTAGAGACCATGTGTGAAGAATTGGATGTCACACTCAACCACATCCCTGACTGGAACTGCTGTTCCGCCTCCGTCGGCTATGCCGGCGGTGGTGAACTGCCTCGCCTGGTACTCTCTGCACGCAATATTGCCCTCTCCGAGGAACACAATGCGAACCAGGACATCGTCGCCACCTGCGCCGCCTGCTGGCTCGCTACCCGCGAAGCCGGTGAACGGCTGAGAGAGGACGATGACCTCCTGGCAGAGACCAATGAGGCACTGGCTGAAGCCGGGCTGAAACTAAAAAACGAAACCCCGATCCGCCATATGGTTGAAGTCCTGATCGAGGATATCGGTTACGATGCCATCGGCGAAAAGGTCAAGCGTCCGCTGGAAGGGATCAAGGTCGCCGGCTACGTCGGTTGCCAGACCAACCGTCCTTTCGGTATCGCGGGTGAGTCTTTCGAGAACCCGATGTACCTGGACAAGCTGGTAGAGACCCTGGGTGCAGACCCGGTAAAGAACTACGACAAAAAAGTGCAGTGCTGTGGTGGCGCCCTGGCCTTCTCCGAGCCTGAAAAGTCTCAGGAGATGATCAAAGGCATTATCGAAGCGGCTTACGACAGCAGCGCCGACATGATTGTCACACCTTGTCCTGTCTGCCAGATGAACGTTGAGGTCTATCAGGATCAGATCAATGAGACCCATGGCACCAAGTTCAACATCCCTGTGGTCTATTACAGCCAGATGATGGACATCGCCTTTGGCCGGTCTGCAGCTGATGCAGCCCTTAATGGTCAGGCTATCAAAGCCAAACAGCTGGAAGAGATTGCCAAGAAATAAGCGGAACTGCTACCACTGAAAGCAAAAAAGCCCTCTTCGGAGGGCTTTTTTATGGCGTCTCAATAGCACCATGCAGAAACAATTAAAAAGTAGTGGTGCGGAGTGCGTAAATATTAGATATTAAAATCTTCGCACAACCGGAATTCGCCAACCCATCCTCACATCGGCTCCTGACAGGCGCTAGACTGTCGGTCGATTCACGCTGACACAGCCACTGGCATGTAGCCCAATTTTAATTCGCTATTTAGTCGCCCCCGAATAGGGTATAAGTTTAGAGGTAGTGTCTGACAGGCACCAAAAAAAAGCGGCGTACCGAGATCAGTGTACCACCAGATTGGGCAAAGCTCGCTGGATATACATCTGGGTAGACGGCATCTACAGTGGCCTGAGAGCTGAACAGGTAAAACTCTGCGCATTGGTTATTATTGGTACCAATGAACGGGGTGAGAAGCATTTTCTGGCAATTGAGGATGGTGTACGGGAGTCCACACAGAGCTGGCGGGAGGTACTGTTGAAACTGAAGTCACGCGGACTGACCCCGCCAAAATTGGCGATCGGTGACGGTGCCATGGGGTTCCGGGCTGCGCTGGAGGAAGTGTATCCGGAGACGCGCCAACAGCGCTGCTGGATGCACAAGACCATGAACGTGCTGAACTGCCTGCCAAGGTCAGCTCAGCCGAAAGCGAAGCAGGCACTGCATAACATCTGGCAGTCGGAGACCCAGGCCGATGCGGAAAAGGCCTTTGATCTGTTTATCAAAACGTATGAGCCAAAGTATCCGAAGGCTGCCATCTGTCTGCACAAAGACCGAGAGGAACTGATGGCTTTCTATCAATTTCCTGCGCAGCATTGGCAGAGCATTCGGACCAGCAATCCGATTGAATCCACCTTCGGGACAATCCGCCATCGAACCAAGCGTTCCAAGGGCTGCCTATCGCGTGACGGCATGCTACACATGATGTTCAACCTCGGCCGGTGTGCCGAGAAGACGTGGAGACGATTACGGGGTTTCGATTATCTGGCGAAGGTGATAACCGGAATCAAATTTAAAGAGGGTGTTGAGGTAGCAGGAGTCGATCAGATCGCCGCTTGATTCAACTGGCTAAACACCAGATTTGGCTATAACTCTTAAATATATACCGCTAAGCATTCTTCGAGCTCAATCATAAATCTATTCAGTGCTGGTTTCCAATGACGGATCGGCATTGTCCACTTTTTCGATGCGGCCTGGATTGCCAGATAGATTACCTTCTTTGCCGAGTCATCGGTTGGAAACAACTTCCGCTTTTTGATCGCTTTGCGAATGACGCTGTTCAGCGACTCAATGGCGTTGGTCGTGTAGATCACCTTTCGTATGTCCTCCGGGTAGTTGAACAGCGTGTTCAGGTTCTCCCAATGGGCACGCCAGGAGCGGCTGATCCGGCGATACTTGTTGTCCCATCGGTCAGAGAATTTATCCAGCGCCAATAAGGCTTCTTCCTCGGTGATGGACTGGTAAATCTTTTTCAAATCAGCCGTGACAGGCTTGTAGTCTTTCCAAGGCACGTACTTCATCGAGTTCCGTACCATATGCACGATACAGAGCTGAATCTGGGTATCCGGAAAGGCCATGTTGATGGCATCAGGAAAGCCTTTTAAGCCATCGACACAGGCAATCAAAATATCCTTCACACCGCGGTTTTGAAGCTCTGTCAATACGGTCAGCCAGAATTTGGCCCCTCATTCTCCGATAGCCACATCCCCAATAATTCCTTGTGGCCTTCCAGGTTAACGCCCAGAGCGAGGTAAATCGCTTTGTTGATCACTTTCTTGTCTTGCCTGATTTTAACGACAATGCAGTCCAGATAAACAATAGGATAAATCGCATCCAGGGGGTGAGATTGCCATTCGACAACCTGCTCGATAACTTAAACGCCAATGCAAAAGATACATGAGCGTATGGCGTTCTTTTGCACCAAAATGACGGTAAGACACGATTTGCGGTGCTCCTGTGTAAATAAGATTTCGTAATCTCATTTTATCCGGCATTCAAATCATCTCTTTTTAGTCATCCAGGTGATGCACTTTGGAGTTGAGTCTGCCTCATTTATTGCCGCTGTCCAGATTAGGTGTATGACGCTTTATGGCTAGTGACAACATTATCTAGCCTCTATGACCTTGAAAATATTGAGCCCCTTAAGCAGATTCAGTGCCTCATTCAGCTGAAAATCCTCCTCTACCAAACTCCTCTTTTTAGCCTTTCTACCAGACTTGGAACTCGTTGCTTTGTTATCTTTTTTAGCCGCATCACTTTTGTCCAGATGACCGGATAAATCAGCCTCCTTGATAGGCCACACCACCCGTACTTCGGCTGCGGTTACCTTGACGGTGGAGAGTTTGATATCTGGCTCGATTCCCTCAGCCTGGATTGAGCGTCCGGACGGAGTGAAGTAGCGTGCGGTGGTCAACTTTACGGCGGCACTCTGATGAACCGGGATGATCGTCTGTACCGAGCCTTTTCCAAAGGTTCGACTGCCCATGATGATAGCACGCCGATGATCCTGCAATGCCCCGGCTACAATTTCTGATGCAGAAGCAGAGCCGCCGTTGACCAGCACCACGATAGGGGCGCCCTCCATCACGTCATCCGGTGCTGCCTTGAAATCCAGCCTGGAGTCATCGCTGCGACCTTTGGTAAAGACGATAACGCCCTCTGTCAGAAAGGCATCGCTAACGGCGACTGCACCATTCAGAATTCCGCCGGGATTATTACGCAGATCTAGAATCAATCCTTTGAGTTCACCCTCCGCCTCTTTTTTGAGTTTGCTGATAGCCTTCAGCATATCCTCGGTAGTTCGGGACTGAAAATGAGAGAGTCGAAGATAACCGAACGCCTTGTCGAGTATCCGGCTTTTCACGCTGGCCACTTTAATTATGTCGCGAACGATGCTGATTGTAATCAGCTTATCCTGACCTTCGCGGGATATGGTAAGAACGATCTCCGTACCCGGCTTACCCCGCATAATCATAACGGCCTCTCCCAGGCTCATTCCTTTTACCGGTTTTTCATTTAACCGAATAATCAGGTCCCCTGCATGAACCCCTGCTTTTTGAGCCGGCGTATCATCAATCGGCGCAATCACTTTGACAAAGCCATCCTCAAGTCCTACTTCAATGCCCAAACCACCAAACTGGCCGTTGGTACTCACCTGGAGACTCTTGAACTCGTCAGCATTCAGATAGGATGAATGGGGATCCAGACCAGTGAGCATGCCGCGGATGGCGTATTCCAATAGTGCCTTGTCATCCACCGGCTCTACATAGTATTTCTTGATCCGGCCGAATATTTCAGCAAATGCTCGCAGCTCCTGCATCGGTAGATCCTGCTCTTCCGACACAGCACTGGAGCTGAACGAAGGTGTTCCACTAAGAGCGATCCCCAGAAAGAGTGTCATTGCCAAACCAAACGTCTGCTTCATATAAAATTCTCTGTTTCCATTATGTTTTCCGTGGCTAGGTGCCTGCTGGTACAGACCCTCACTCACTAATGGGGTTAGTGATACCCTACCCGGTTTCCCTTGGTTTTTTTGCACCATTTTTTCGGGTTAACCGGCCGACCCTCGTGACGGATGCCGAAATATACCCCGGTACTGCTCCGCCCTCCACTGCTGCCAACCAGCGCCAGGGGCTCACCCGGCTCCACCCACTCTCCCGTCTCTTTGAAAAGGGTCTGATTATGACCATAGAGACTCATATAACCATCGCCATGATCCAGGATCAGCAGCAGACCAAACCCTCTCAACCAGTCAGAGAATGCAACCCTACCATGGTGTATCGCCTTCACCTCCCGTCCCCCGGGCGAGGAGATGACGACACCGTCCCACTTCAGATTACCTGCTTTTGATGTCCCAAAACGGGCAACAAGGCACCCCTTTGTCGGCCAGCGAAGCCAGCCTTTCCTAGATTTAAACGGTTTGCGCTCCAGATTCTCCATTGGCACTGGGAGCAATTCGTCCTGAAGTCTACCGAGCAGACTCTTTAGTCGCTGCTCATCCAGCTTGAGTCCCGTCAGCTCGGCCCCTTTACTCTTCATCGCCAATTTCAGAGAGACGATGACTTGCCTGCGCTCTTCCTGGGAACCATCAAGCTGTTGTTTTATTAGCAGTTCCCGCGACTGCAGTTCCAGTAAGCGCTGCTCCTCTTCCACCAGTTCGGCTTCCGTTTGCCTCAGTGTCTCAAGTAGAACCCCAATACGCTCCATCTGCCAAGTACGGATACGGCTGAAGTAATCGTAGTACACCAGCACCCGACTTACTACGGCAGGATCTCGTTGATTCAGGAGGATTTTCAACCGCTCCTGCCTACCCATAGCATAGGCAGCTCGCATCTGTGATGCCAATGCCTGCTGATGAACAGTCAGCGCTTGCTGTTGTTTGCGGCGACTATCGCCCAATCTAGTGATCTTCTGGCGCTGCCGGTTCAGGCTGCCAGTCAGTACGCGTAACCGGCGTGCGGTCTGGCCAATCAGCTTTTCGCTGTCACGCAGCTCATTGAGCAGGCGTCGATGACGCACTTTACTATCCTTGATCTCCCCCTTCACGTTACCAATCCGGCCACGGAGCTGCTTCAGTTCACTGGCGTTGGCCTCAACCTTATCCCCGGTGGAGACAGCGGCTGAATAACCGGGTATCAGGCTGATCAATAAAGATAGGGCACAAGCCCGTAACACGCTGTCCCTTTGCCTTGGTGCCATCAGGGCGCCTGCTCTCCATCACCTGGAAACTGAATCAGGGTGTGGCCCTGCATCTCTGGGGGAATAGCCAGCCCCATAATATGCAACAAGCTGGGAGATATATCACACAAAGCACCATTGTCCAGCAGCTTGGCGGTTCGGCCGATATAGATCAGAGGAACAGGATTTTGCGTGTGGGCAGTATGGGGCTGGCCGCTAGTCTGATCCAGCATCTGCTCCGCATTGCCATGATCCGCCGTGATCAACAGCTCCCCACCCGCCCGGTGTAAAGCCGAAATCACCCGGCCAAGACACTGGTCGAGCGCCTCGATGGCTTTAATTGTCGCTTTGATTTTGCCGGTGTGTCCGACCATGTCAGAATTGGCATAGTTACAAATGATGGCATCATATTGACCACTTTCGATCGCCCCGACCAGATGATCCGTCACTTCCGGAGCGCTCATCTCCGGCTGGGTGTCGTAAGTGTTCACTTTCGGTGAAGGGACTAGGATACGGTCTTCACCTTCAAATGGTTCCTCTTTGCCGCCATTGAAGAAAAAAGTGACATGGGCATATTTTTCGGTCTCTGCCAATCGCAGCTGGTGTAAGCTGAGTTTGGAGATATATTCACCAAACACATTATTCAGCCGTCCCGGAGGAAAGGCCACCGGAATATCGAACTCCTCGTTATATTCAGTGAGGCTGACAAAGCTACCGAGTTGGGGTACACGTTTACGCTCAAACTCTGCAAATCCGGTTTCAGTGAAGGCTCGGGTCATCTGGCGGGCGCGGTCTGATCGGTAGTTCATGAATAAAACGACATCGCCATCGTCAATTCTCACCCGGGACTCGCCCTGGGGCACAATACAGGTGGGGGCGACAAACTCATCTGTTTCGCCTCTTTCATAGGCCAACTGCAGCACGGTAAGTGAGTCGACAGCTTCAAACTCTCCCGTGCCCTGGGTCAAAAGGTCATAAGCCTTCTCAATCCGTTCCCAGCGATTATCCCGGTCCATGGCATAAAAACGGCCAATAATAGTGGCAACTCTTCCTCGTCCCAGCGTCTCAAATACTTTGTCCATCGCCTCCAGAGAAGCAGCTGCACTTTTTGGCGGCATGTCTCGTCCATCGAGAAAGGCATGGAGATAAACCCTCTCTGCACCGCGCTCCACGGCCATTTTTACCATGGCATGGATGTGCGCCTCGTGACTGTGCACGCCACCCGGGGAGAGCAGGCCGAAAACATGCACTGCCTTACCTTTATCAATGGCGACATCGATGGCATCTATCAAGGTCCGATTGGTGAAAAAAGAGCCGGTTCGCACCGCCCGGCTTACCCGGGTAAATTCCTGATAGACCACCCGGCCGGCACCCAGATTAAGATGCCCAACCTCCGAGTTACCCATCTGCCCGGCAGGCAGGCCAACCCCAGCACCTGAGGTGCTGATCAGTGTATGGGGCCACTCTTTCCAGAGCCGGTCCCAAACCGGGGTCCTTGCTGCGGCGATAGCATTGAAGCTCTCTGTCTCACTATAGCCCCAGCCATCGAGAATAATTAGAACGGCCGGACTCATTCTGGCGGCAGACATCTCGTTAGATCAGCTCCTGAAAAATTAGGGTCCGGCCTTATTAAAAGCATTCCACCGGAAAATACGCTAGTCCGTTGAAAAAAGCAGATTGACTGACATTTTCCCACAAGTTACGGAGAGCATCCAATGGACCGGCAAAATTTGACATATTTAAAGATTAGAAAATCCGTACAATTTACGTAAAACAGTTTATTATTCCATTATAGTATGCCGTTGTGCTCATAACATAGACATAGTGGCAGGATACCTGTCACTATGTTTACGCGGCACAGCTTACATGGACTAAATTAGGGCCAATTTGATATGGAACATAAATTCGGAGCTCCTTCATCACCTATTTTGGAAAATAATAACGGTTTCTCCGGTAGTCTCAATCTCTTGGTCAACGATGATGATATTGAGCGTGCCTCGCGCTCACTCAAGGCCATGTCCCATCCATTGCGTCTCAAGATCCTTTGCACTCTTGGCCGTCAGGAAACAAGTGTTCAGGATATTGTGGAACAAGTAGGCACGTCCCAGAGCAATATCTCACAGCACCTTGCCATTCTGCGAGACAAAGGCATCCTCGCCTCCCGCAAAGATGCAAACCGGGTCTTCTACCGTGTCAGTGATTCCAGGACACTGCAGTTAATCGGTATAATGCGGGATGTCTTCTGCACTCAAGGCCACTAATTTAAACGGTCAAAAAATAGCCTTGGAGTTTTGGTCAATTATTAAAGTCCCGTAGTGTGTTATTAGCCCAGCACTAAGCAATAAGAACTCTTGAGACAACAAGCCGTTCAGCTCCGCCCGCAAGGAACAGAGCTTAAGGAAATGCGGCTTATTGTATGTTCATCCAAGTCCGGATGGACAGTGGTATAAGCACCATCGTGTCGGTGGTAAAGAAGCTCGGCCATCGCGAAGCGAGGACCAAAAAATGCACACCGTCGCCTGATTGAAGCTCAGAAGTAAAAAGTCATTGAAGCGATTCGGGATCATATGCCGGATCAATACAAATTCGGTTTTGCGCTCTGGGCCCGAGGATCCATTGCCCAGCTTATTAGGCAGCTTTGGGGAGTTAACATCTCTGTGCGGACTATGTTCGACTGCCTTAAGCGCTAGGTTTTTACTCCTCAAAAGCCAGCCTGGGAGAAGATCCCAGGCAAAAATAGATGCCTGATTGAAAGATGAGTATCCTGGCATTGAGGCGCGGGCTAAAAAAGAGAATGCCACTATATTCTGGGGTGATGAAACGAGTATAAAAAATACCACGCAGCATGGTCGCTGTCATGCTCCGCAAGGACAAACGCCAGTACAGCGGCTCCCGTCCAAGCGGGTGTCGCTGAATATGATTTCAGCCATTGCGAATCAGGGTGAAGTACAGCTTCATGCTGTATGAGCCAGCCATGAAGAGTTATAGTCAAATCTGGTGTTTAGCCAGTTGAATCAAGCGGCGACCTGATCGACTCTTGCTGCCTCAACACCCTCGTTAAATTTGATCCCGGTTGTCACCTTCGCCAGGTAATCGAAACCCCGTAATCGTCTCCACTTCTTCTCGGCACACCGGCCGAGTTTGAACATCATGTGTAGCATGCCGTCACGCGATAGGCAGCCCTTGGAACGCTTGGTTCGATGGCGGATTGTCCCGAAGGTGGATTCAATCGGATTGCTGGTCCGAATACTCTGCCAATGCTGCGCAGGAAATTGATAGAAAGCCATCAGTTCCTCTCGGTCTTTGTGCAGACAGATGGCAGCCTTCGGATACTTTGGCTCATACGTTTTGATAAACAGATCAAAGGCTTTTTCCGCATCGGCCTGGGTCTCCGACTGCCAGATGTTATGCAGTGCCTGCTTCGCTTTCGGCTAAGCTGACCTTGGCAGGCAGTTCAGCACGTTCATGGTCTTGTGCATCCAGCAGCGCTGCTGGCGCGTCTCCGGATACACTTCCTCCAGCGCAGCCCGGAATACCATTCGCCAATTTTGGCGGGGTCAGTCCGCGTGACTTCAGTTTCAACAGTACCTCCCGCCAGCTCTGTGCGGACTCCCGTACACCATCCTCAATTGCCAGAAAATGCTTCTCACCACGCCGATCACCACTAGGGCACACAGCTTCGTCTGCTCTCTGTCCGCTGTAGACCCCGTCTGCCCACACATACACCCAATGACCCTTATCCAGGCGCTCCTCGCACCAGCTCCGATATTCTTCTGCCCAGACCTGCTTCAGACGCGATACCCTGCCGGCCGACAAGCCTGTTGCATCCGGAACCACCAGCACTTTCAGGGCTTCACCCATCTCTCCACTGGAAATCCCCTTCAGGTAGAGCCACGCCAGCGCCGCTTCCAGTGACTTCGTCTTGCGTACATACGGCGGCACCAGAGCTGATCGGAACGTCACCGGCTCGCCGGTCTTCGCGCGAACTTTGGGGATCTTGACCGTGACCGGCCCCAATCCTGTCTGCATTTTACGAGCTGGCAGGTGACCATTGCGCACCACACCCGCCTTGCCATCCTCTGTCCGTCGCTCGACGTGCTCCGCCAACAGCTCCAGCAGCTCGGCCTCCACCGCCTAGTAGATCAACTGCTCTGCACCGCTTCTCGGCAACTCTGTCAGCGGATCGATATCGTATCTCGACCTGCCAGCTTAACAACGTTATTCTTACTCATGGTCGCGTATCTCCAATGGTTGTTTTGATGTCTCGCAACAACAAATCAACCAGATACCCCGCTTTTTTTCAATTCCCTTCAAACAACACTTTCAGTTATAACTCCACCGGCATACTGATAAGCCTCTTTTATCCCCATCTCCAGCTGTCGATAGTACATCGTCTTTCCGGCACGAATAGCCGGCATGGATTTGGCACAGATAGAATCGGTCAGGCGTTTGATCTCTGCATCCAACTGGTCTGCGGGTACCGCGCGATTGACCAGCCCCTCTTCCGCGGCCTGTTGGGAGGATATGAAATCTCCGGTCAGGAGCATTTCAAGAGCACGTTTTCGACCAATGTTCCTGGCCAGAGCGACACTGGGTGTGCTGCAGAAAAGTCCGAAATTGATGCCTGATACGGCAAATCGGGCCTCTTCGGCGGCGATAGCCAAGTCACAGGAGGCAACTGACAACCGGCGGCGGTTGCAATGCCGTGGACCCGGGCAATCACCGGTTGGGGTTGGTGCATAATGCTATACATCAGGTTGCCGCACTGGGCGAACAGATCCTGGTAATAGCCCTCTTCAGGGTTGGCCCGCATCTGCTTCAGGCCATGGTCGGCACAGAACGTCTTGCCGTTGGCGGCGAGGATAATCATCCGGACAGTGTCATTACTGGTGATGTTCTCCAGCTCACCCTGCAGTGCGGTGAGCATCTCTTCTGAGAGTGCATTGAATTGTCGGGGGCGATTGAGGGTCAGGGTGGTAACGCCCTCTTCATCCTGGCGCAGAACCGATGGTTCGTTGTTTCCGGTCGTCATGGTAATCTCTCTTCATACTGCTTGCGAACGATTAGCTATAGCAACTTTCCAACGACACAAAAAATGATGCTGTATATGGTTTCCAGTATATTTTATCGGTGCAAAAAATCCTAAATCCAGATAGTGCGCGAGATGACTGCTAAGGCCTTCAACTGTGTAGGCGGTTGTGGCCAGAATGTCCAAGATTTACCGGCAGGTGACACTTGACCGTGTTTCAAAAAAAAATGAATTCACCACTGATCAATCATTTCAGCAAATCGAATTGTTTGCACCACTGGCTCAGTACGATGACTCTCTATTTTTTTTCAACCTTCGGAATCGTATCGACAGCACCCATGGCTATAGCATCGGCCTAGGCTACCGGCAGCGCCATGAAGATATTCTCCTGGGTGGCTGTGGCCATTATGACCGGATCAGATTGGGTGACGGGAATACCTTTTATCAGGGTAGTTTCGGTATAGAGTTATTGGCGGCTGACTGGGATGTTCGAATCAACGGCTATAGACCAGAGCAAACCAGCAGGCGCATCAGTAATCTGAACAAAATTGAAATTGATGGCAGTTCCGTCGGTGTTCGCATGGGGTACGAGCATGCACTGGGCGGTATCTCTGCGGAGGTAGGTTTTCGCTTGCCCCTGTTTGGCGACGCCCGCGTTTTTGCCGGAGGTTACCATTTTTCCTCCGATGGCTATGGCGCTATCTCCGGCCCCAGATTGCGGTTTGAACTACGGCTTCACGATCTCCCTTTTCTGGGCAGGGGTGCCCGGCTGATGTTTGGGAGTGAGCTAGCCCAGGATCGACTGCATGATGCTGAGGTCCATGGACTGCTTCAGCTGCAAATACCCTTTGGCAGTTTTACCGGCCGTGGCTCAAGGTATTCACAGGGGCTCGAGCGACGCATGGTTGAACCCATTGCCAGAGAGAGCGGTATTGTTTTAAACAGAGGTTTTAGCGATCCACTGCCTTTACTGAACACTAATGGTCAGGTGATTACCCGTGTAGCCGCAGTTTCCGCTGCTGATAGTAATGACACTGTCGTTTTATAGGCGGGCCAGATTTTGGCCAGTGCGGGTTAGTTAGTCACACTGCAGTGCAATGATCCGATAGAAGGATTGAGCCCTGTCAGCTTCATACTCAAGGGAGTGCAGTAACCCCAAATGGTACCAATGCCGCCTTGGCTGTTACCAGTATGGCTGATGACAGCCGCATTTTTGGCCTCAACGTGACAGGGGGCGGCGTGGGTATCAGCGTGATTAATGCTACCAATACGCGGGTGGACAACAGCGCGATCAGAAATACGGCCAGTGATGGTCTTTACATTGAGTGCAGTACTGCGATCCTTGAGAATACCTTCATAGCCGATGTTGGTGGTGATGGTGATGGTGATGGTGATGGTGATGGTGATGGTGATGGTTTAAGTATCCTTGGAGGCTATGTCGAACTCAACAGAAGCGGGATAGATAATAGCGCAGGCGATGGCTTTACCATCTTGCTGGGGCTTGCCAGTATCAGCCAGAGTGTGGTCAATAATACGGGATCTTCCGGCGTGGTTGTCAGTGGCAGTGAGGTATAACATTGATGACAGCAGTATCGTCCAGGCAGGGGGTGATGGTATCTGGGAGTGCGCTGGATATTAGAAACAGCCGTGTCAGCGGCGCTATTTTCGAGGCTCTATACGCCGACGGCAGCGAGGTGACTATCTACAATAGCCGCCCCGGCAATACAGGCAGGAGTGTTCTGTCGCTCTTTGATGTAGAGCTTGGTGGTTTCGGTAATCGGCACCGTTGGAACGGTGGTTTGTGATGACTGGGGAGGTAACAGCGGAGTAATTTTCTTTGATGACATCCTGGGTACTGGCTCCGGGATATGCTCATAGCCGGTAACTACAGATACTGCATAGGTGGCGGGTCATCACTATGAGAGTTGCGGTTCCACTCGTCGGATCGTTGTCAGTGCCTGCTTAGGTGTTGCACGGATACCCGGGATAATATAAAGAAAGCCTTCGACCTGCTCGTGAAGACGCACGAGCCAAAATATCCGAAAGCCATGCTCTGCCTGCAAAAAGACCGGGAAGAATGGCTGGCGCTCTATGATTTTCCCGCCCAGCATTGGCAGAGCTTCAGGACTAATCCTATTGAATTGACATTTGCCACCTCCGTCACCGCACGAAGCGCCCCAAGGGCTGCTTATCGCTGCATATGATGTTCAAGCTCGGCTAATGTGCTGGGAAAAACGGGCAGTAAACTGCGCGGATTTTATTATCTGACCAAGGTAATAAAAGGCGTGCCATTTATGGAGTCGAGATAGATAAAGCAGACCAGGTTGCCGCTTGATAGATGACTGATACACCACTTTTGGCAATAACTCCCCCTTTTTATAAAACCCAATTGTGTCAAAATATCCCCATACTAAATCAACCCCCTGGAGACACCTCCTCAAATGAACAACCCCCTGCTCAACCTGGAAGGCTTGCCCCCTTTCTCACAAATTTGTCCAGAACACGTGGAACCAGCTATGGATCAGTTGATGGCCAACGCCAGAGAGCTGACTAAACGTCTGTTGGCTAATGGGGGGCCTTTCACTTGGGAGAGTCTGGTGGAACCTCTAGAGGTGGTGGATGACAGACTCGGCCGAGCCTGGTCGCCAGTCAGTCACATGAACTCGGTGGTTAACAGTGATGAATTGAGAGCGGCTTACAATGCCTGCCTGCCGAAGCTGAGCGAATACGGCACTGAGATGGGGCAGAATGTAGCACTGTTTGATGCCTATAAAGCGGTTGCAGTGGGTGATAAGCTGGACGAGGCTCAGCGCAAGGTACTGGATAACGCCCTGCGTGATTTCCATCTCTCTGGAGTGGACCTGCCCACTGATAAAAAGAACCGTTACAAAGAGATCAGCCAGGCACTCTCAACGCTTACCAGCAAATATGAAGAGCATCTACTGGACGCAACCAATGCCTGGAGCAAGTTGATTGAGGATGAAGAAGCTTTGACCGGTCTGCCACAATCCGCTCTGGACCTTGCCCGGCAAAGTGCCGAGCAGCGTGGCAAGCAGGGGTGGCTGTTAACGCTGGAGTTTCCCTCTTACCTGCCGGTGATGACTTATGCAGACAGCAGTGAGCTGCGTCGCGAAGTGTATGAGGCCTTCTCCACCCGCGCTTCAGACCAGGGCCCCTACGCAGGGGAGTGGGACAATAGCGATGTAATGGAACAGATCCTCGCACTGCGCCACGAACAGGCTGGACTGTTGGGTTTCGACAACTTTGCTGAACGCTCAATGGCTAAAAAAATGGCGCCATCGACTGATCGGGTGATGGACTTTCTGAGTGATCTGGCTGAACGCTCTCACCCCCAGGCAGAGCGCGAACTGCAAGAACTCAGGGCATATGCCGAAGAGACCCATGGAGCAAAAGATATAGCAGTCTGGGATATCGGCTATTACTCAGAAAAATTACGCCAGCACCGCTACGACATTACCCAGGAGGAGCTAAAGCCCTATTTTCCTGAGAGCCGTGTGGTTCCTGGTATGTTCGCTGTGGTAAAGCGTCTCTATGGTATTGAGATTGCCGAGATAGAGGGGGTCGACAGCTGGCATAGCGATGTCTGTTTTTTTGAAATTCGCGACACTGCCGGCGAGTTGCGCGGACAGTTCTATCTCGACCTTTACGCACGTCGGAAGAAACGTGGCGGTGCCTGGATGGATGAGTGCGTAGGCCGTATGTTCAACACCAACTGCGACCAGATTCCGGTGGCCTACCTCACCTGTAACTTTTCACCACCGGTGGGCGACAAACCGGCACTCTTCACTCACGATGAAGTACAGACCCTGTTCCATGAGTTTGGCCATGGCCTGCACCACCTGCTGACCCGGATGGATTATCTTGCCGTATCCGGTATTAGCGGTGTCGCCTGGGATGCAGTCGAACTCCCAAGCCAGTTCATGGAGAACTGGTGCTGGGAGCGTGAAGCCCTGAACCTGATCTCCGGCCATTTTGAAACAGATGAGCCTATCCCGAAAGAGATGTACGAAAAAATGGTGGCTGCCAGGAATTTTCAATCCGGCATGCAGATGGTGCGGCAACTGGAGTTCAGTCTGTTCGATTTCCGCATGCATCGTGAATATGACCCGTCACAGGGGGGCCGGATCTATGACATTCTGAATCAGGTGCGCAGTCGCATCTCCGTCGTCCATCCGCCAGAATTCAACCGTTTCGCTCACGGCTTCTCACATATTTTCGCCGGTGGTTATGCCGCAGGCTACTACAGCTATAAATGGGCAGAGGTGCTCTCTGCAGACGCCTTCTCGCTGTTTGAAGAGCACGGTATTTTCGATCGGGAAACCGGCACCTCTTTCCTCCACAATGTATTGGAAAAGGGTGGTTCCAAAGATGCCATGGATCTTTTCACCGCTTTCCGCGGCCGCGAACCCAGGATCGATGCTCTGCTCCGCCACAGTGGAATTTCCGGATGAAGCACAAAGCCAAAAGGATGCGGGGGATTTTCCTCTCTGCCTGCTGCTGTTCACATTGTCAGCCGAAGGGGCGCATATCACCGATAAGCTGCTCGCTGGTTTCTATAAAACCCCCGATAGGAGTAGCCGGCCAATTAGGGCACTGCCCAGCGGCACGTCCTTGGAGGTCCCCTTGAGGAAAAAAGACGGTTACAGCAAAATCAGGCTGGGCGACAGCAGCGAAGGATGGGTTGAAAATCAATATATAAACCAGGATAAACCCGCCAAGGATTCGCCAGCTGAAAGTGGCCAGCAGGTGGCTCCTTTGAAACCCTTGTTGGCCGATATTCAAGTCGAGGTTAAACAATTGAAAAGCCAGCTTGAGCAGGCACGCCAACAATCCGCCAACAGCAGTCAGGAGCGAATTCAGGCGTTGGAGCAGGCGCTTCAGACAGCGGAAGAGGCACGGCAAAACAGCCTCAGCACCGGCAATCCACAAACTGCATATATCCAACCAAGGGCATGGCATATCCCGCTTCTACTGATTGGTTTTATCAGCGGCATCGTCTTCAAGAACTACCGTATCGCCAAGCGATACGGTGGCCTCAGGATGTAATATGAAATATTCAGACCTCCGTGATTTTATTGCACAGCTCGAATCCCAGGGTGAACTCAAGCGCATCTCCATCGAGGTGGACCCCTACCTTGAGATCACCGCAATCTGTGACCGCACGCTGAAAGCGGGCGGGCCCGCCCTTCTGTTCGAGAAGGTGAAAGGTTCCTGCCACCCGGTATTGGGCAATCTTTTTGGTACCACCCGGCGGGTGGCGATGGGCATGGGTGAAGAGTCGGTGGAGACGCTGCGCGAAGTCGGCAAGCTGCTGGCAACACTGAAGGAGCCGGAGCCGCCCAAGGGAATGAAGGACGCCTGGGAGAAACTGCCGATGTACCGCAAGATGCTGGACATGGCGCCCAAGGAGATCAAGCGTCCACCCTGCCAGGAGGTGGTGATTGAGCAGGAACAGATTGATCTGGCCAGCATTCCTGTCCAGACCTGCTGGCCGGAAGATGCCGCGCCGCTCATTACCTGGGGTCTGGTGACCACCAAAGGTCCGCTAAAATCACGCCAGAACCTCGGCATCTACCGGATGCAGGTCCTTGGCAAAAATCGGGTGATTATGCGCTGGCTCTCCCACCGTGGCGGCGCGCTCGATTTTCGGGAGTGGCAGCAGGCCCATCCCGGCGAGCCGTTTCCCATATCGGTTGCCTTAGGCGCCGACCCGGCCACCATACTGGCCGCGGTAACACCGGTGCCTGACACGCTTTCAGAGTATGCCTTTGCCGGACTGCTCCGCGGCAGCCGCACCGAGGTGGCCAAAAGCCTTACCAATGATCTACTGGTTCCGGCCTCTGCCGAGTTCATTCTGGAAGGGAATATCTATCCGGATGATATCGCACCCGAAGGCCCTTACGGCGATCACACCGGCTACTATAATGAGGTGGATGATTTCCCCGTCTTTACCATTGAACGCATCACCCACCGGCGTGGCCCCATCTACCACAGCACGTATACGGGTCGTCCCCCAGATGAACCCGCGATGCTCGGAGTCGCACTGAATGAGGTTTTTGTCCCCATACTGCAGAAGCAGTTTCCGGAGATAATCGACTTTTATCTACCACCGGAAGGCTGTTCCTATCGCATGGCGGTTGTCTCCATGAAAAAGCAATACCCCGGACATGCCAAGCGGGTGATGATGGGCGTCTGGTCGTTTCTGCGGCAGTTTATGTACACCAAATTTGTCATAGTCACCGATGATGATATCAACGTCCGTGACTGGAATGACGTGATCTGGGCCATGACCACTCGCATGGACCCCTCCAGAGACACCACGATAGTGGAAAACACCCCCATCGACTATCTCGACTTTGCCTCACCGGTTTCCGGACTGGGCTCCAAGATGGGTTTCGATGCCACCAATAAATGGCCAAATGAAACCACCCGAGAATGGGGGCGCCCAATCGTCATGGACGAAACGGTGAAAGGCCGGGTGGATGAGATATGGGAGTCGTTAAATATATTTGATCAGAAGGATTGAACAACTCACCTGATCCACACGTATAATCAGCCAACAAAAACAACAAAGCACTGGAGAAGATGATGCATACCATCATGCTGATGAACGCCAAGGGTGGCTGTGGAAAAACCACTCTGGCGACCAATATCGCCACCTGGTTGGCTGACGAAGGGTCACACTGGCAGATTTCGACCCTCAGGGCTCAACCCTCGACTGGTTGAAAGCCAGGGAGGATTACGATGGAATTCATGAGATGCAGGGCATTGACGTTGACGCTACCCGGGAAGCCAAAAGTGTAGACCACCTGATCATGGACGTGTCGGCCAGCACCCATGGAAAAGTGATCAACACCTTGATACGATGGGCCGATAGTCTGATTATTCCATTGCTCCTATCACCCGTTGATATGTGCGCCTGCAAACGTTTTCTGGAAGATTTGATGAGCTCCGGTCGAGTCTCCCGCAAGCAGACCCGAGTTGCTATTGTCGTTAATAGGGTCCGGGAGAGTACGATTTATCTAGCCGCCTCTGAATTATTCATAACCATATGATAAATATGAATTAATAAGCTATTTATGATAAAGTGGTTTGCAAGAAGAGCCTCCTTCATCATCAAGACCTTGCAAATATAAAACCACAAAGCCTAGATAACAGTACTGATTTATTCCGTTCGCAACTTTCTCAGATCCTAAGCCTCTTGCACCCACTGGTGCGGTTATTCGAGAAGATGGACGGGGAAAAACTTGAAGTTGGCATTGATGTTATTTGCAACGAAGGTGCTGGCCAACCCCCGTTACTCACTCGTTTACTGGCGAGCCTACATTACCTCAAGTACACCTTTAATGAGAGCGTTGTGAAACGCTGAGTTGAAAACCCATGTTGGCCCTACTTTTGTGGATTTCAATACCTGCAACAGAAACTCCCTTACACTCCTCCAGACTGGTTCGTTGGCGCAACCGAGTCGGTAATAAATTTGACGCGCTGTTGAAACAAACCATCGAGCTAGCGCTGAACACTAAAGCAATGAGCTTGCGCGAATTAGAGGACGTGAATGTGGACACCACTGTTCAAGAGAAGGCCATCATCTTTCCAACAGACGCAAAATTCTACCATAAAATACGTGACCTATTGGTGTCTGCGGCTCAAAACAGCGGCACCAAATGACGCCAGAGCTATATCAAGGTAGGAAAGAACGCCTTGATCATGCAAGGACGATATTCTCATGCTCAGCGCAATTTCGACTTCAGCAGGACTTCATGCCAGCTCTGCGTTGACTCTCGGACACCATCTTCTATCACCAGAAAATGCCTCTCACCCCGTTCATTGACACGAATAATAATCAATGCGAAGAGTTTTACTTGTTCAACTCCCATGGAGTTATAGTCAAATCTGGTGTTTAGCCAGTTGAATCAAGCGGCGACCTGATCGACTCTTGCTACCTCAACACCCTCTTTAAATTTGATTCCGGTTATCACCTTCGCCAGGTAATCGAAACCCCGTAATCGTCTCCACGCCTTCTCGGCACACAGGCCGAGTTTGAACATCATGTGTAGCATGCCGTCACGCGATAGGCAGCCCTTGGAACGCTTGGTTCGATGGCGGATTGTCCCGAAGGTGGATTCAATCGGATTGCTGGTCCGAATACTCTGCCAATGCTGCGCAGGAAATTGATAGAAAGCCATCAGTTCCTCTCGGTCTTTGTGCAGACAGATGGCAGCCTTCGGATACTTTGGCTCATACGTTTTGATAAACAGATCAAAGGCCTTTTCCGCATCGGCCTGGGTCTCCGACTGCCAGATGTTGTGCAGTGCCTGCTTCGCTTTCGGCTGAGCTGACCTTGGCAGGCAGTTCAGCACGTTCATGGTTTTGTGCATCCAGCAGCGCTGCTGACGCGTCTCTGGATACACTTCCTCCACTGCAGCCCAGAAGCCCATAACACCGTCACCGATCGCCAATTTTGGCGGGGTCAGTCCGCGTGACTTCAGTTTTAACAGCACCTCCCGCCAGCTCTGTGTGGACTCCCGTACACCATCCTCAATTGCCAGAAAATGCTTCTCACCACGCTCATTCACGCCGATCACCACCAGGGCACACAGCTTCGTCTGCTCTGCTCTCTGTCCGCTGTAGACACCGTCTGCCCACACATACACCCAATGGCCCTTATCCAGGCGCTCCTCGCACCAGCCCCGATATTCTTCTGCCCAGACCTGCTTCAGACGCGATACCCTGCCCGCCGACAAGCCTGTTGCATCCGGAACCACCAGCACTTTCAGGGCTTCACCCATCTCTCCACTGGAAATCCTCTTCAGGTAGAGCCACGGCAGTGCCGCTTCCAGTGACTTCGTCTTGCGTACATACGGCGGCACCAGAGCTGATCGGAACGTCACCGGCTCGCCGGTCTTCGCGCGAACTTTGGGGATCTTGACCGTGACCGGCCCTAATCCTGTCTGCAGCTTACGAGCTGGCAGGTGACCATTACGCACCACACCCACCTTGCCATCTTCTGTCCGTCGCTCGACGTGCTCCGCCAACAGCTCCAGCAGCTCGGCCTCCACCGCCTAGTAGATCAACTGCTCTGCACCACTTCTCAGCAACTTTGTCAGCGGATCGATAATCGTATCTCGACCTGCCAGCTTAACAACGTTATTCTTACTCGTGGTGGCGTATCTCCAATGGTTGTTTTGATGTCTCGCAACAACAAATCAACCAGATACACCGCTTTTTTTCAATTCCCTTCAAACAACACTTTCGGTTATCATTCCTGTAGATGCTGTCTACCCAGATGTATACCCAGCGAGCTTTGCCCAATCTGGTGATGCACCAATCTGATACCCCTGTGCCCGTACCTGCTTCAGTCTGGAAACCGTACTGGCAGATAGCCCTTTTGCTTCCGGATCGGCCCGCACCTTGAGTGCTTTCCTCATCTCACCGCGGCTATACAGCCAGGGAATTGCAGCTTTCAGCGAACGGGTTTTGCGAATATAGGGAGGGACCAACGCCGCGTGGAAAGTGACCGGGCCTCCAGATCTAGAGCGTACCTTGGGTACCTTCACGGTCACTGGACCTATGCCTGTCTGGCTGGCTCATAGAGCATGAAGCTGTACTTCACCCTGATTCGCAATGGCTGAAATCATATTCAGCGACACCCGCTGTACTGGCGTTTGTCCTTGCGGAGCATGACAGCGACCATGCTGCGTGGTATTTTTTATACTCGTTTCATCACCCCAGAATATAGTGGCATTCTCTTTTTTAGCCCGCTCCTTAATACCAGGATACTCATCTTTCAATCAGGCATCTATTTTTGCCTGGGATTTTCTCCCAGGCTGGCTTTTGAGGCGTAAAAACCTAGCGCTTAAGGCAGTCGGACATAGTCCGCACAGAGATGTTAACTCCCCAAAGCTGCTTAATAAGCTGGGCAATGGATCCTCGAGCCCAGAGCGCAAAACCGAATTTGTATTGATCCGGCATATGATCCCGAATTGCTTCAATGACTTTCCTGATTACCTATGAAGCTCAGCTATTGCTTATTGCTCAGCCGAATTGTGGACTGTAGACTCGAATGGCACTGACTTAGGCTTAATATTCCCTAATCAAGCCGCTAATTCGTCATTCCGGCGCAGGCCGGAATCCAGGAAACAACCACTATTGCTCGCTCTGGATCCCGGCCTGCGCCGGGATGGTGATGGTTTTAAGCCTAAGTAAGTGCCATTTGGCTGTAGACCCCATAAATACTTCGGTCGAGGTCCATAGTGCTGCCGAAATAATACGAATTATCGTTAATATAAAAACAACAGCACATAACGCCCCTGTAACCTATCGAATCCAAGGTAATTATGTTTCTTGCATCATAGCTGAGTTTCATAGGTAATCAGGATGACTTTTTACTTCTGAGCTTCAATCAGGCGACGGTATGCATTTTTTGGTCCTCGCTTCGCGATGGCCGAGCTTCTTTACCACCGACACGATAGTGCTTATACCACTGTCCAGCCGTACTTGGATGAACATACAATAAGCCGCATTTCCTTAAGCCATTTTCTTGCGGGCGGAGCTGAACAGCTTGCTGTCTCAGGAGTTCTTGTTGCTCAGTGCTGAGCTTGCTTGCATCTATTTTTATACAAGCATTATATCAATATGTAAATGTCCGCCAGGTTAATAAAAAGGAATGATGTAGTCTCAAGTAGGTGTCATTCAGCCTGTGTAGCTAAGACAAAAGCGAACAAGGCAGTCCTGTCTCCAGATCGGGATAGCGTAGCACCACACTCAGGTCGTCCAGCATCTTTCGGTTATCAAGCCGTCGCGATTCCCTCCTGGAGGGGAATCTGGGGTGGCCTGGGAAGGCTGGCAAGATCATGGTACTCGGGCGGCCATTGCTTACATTGTACAGCTCGCCACTTTTTCCTTGCTCCATAGCGGCAATACAGACTGCAACCAAGTCATGGATATGGATACGATTCGTGAATGGCGCCTTCTCTTCCCTGACCATCGGCAGTCTCCTAGTCCCTAGATACCTGAGACCCACCAGCTCTTTTTCGCTCTTCAGACTCCATTGGCGAAACTGCACCTCCGCATCCTAGCACCGGCTTCACCGGTCGGGACTCATCCACCCATTCTCCATTGCAGTCACCATAGACGCCGGTAGTGCTCAGGTAGACAATGCGGTCAGGATTTCCTTGCTGTGAACAGGCTTCAATAAAGGCATTACCCGTGTGTCGGCAATACCCTCTCCGGGAGATGGCGTAAAATAGAACAGCTGCGCCCTTTGAAGAGGTAATTGAGGTACTTGCGGATTATCCAGATCAGCCTCCAGGGCAGAAATTCCAGCCGATTTCAGCACCTCGGCACTAATGGGACCACGCACCAACCCGGTAACCTGATCACATTGTTTCAGGTAAGCATCGGCCACTTTCCGGCAAGATAACCACAGTCAAATATTAACTTAGCCATAATAGGGTATTATTTCACAGTAAAATAGTAGAGAATTCAATAGGTCCAGACGTATTCATTGAAGGAATTTTATGACTTTCAAGGTACTAGTAGAACCCAGCGGCCATCAATTTTCAGCTGAAGCTGGTGAATTTATTCTAGATGCAGCAGAACGGCAAGGCATCTCCCTGCCTTATGGTTGCCGCAATGGCATGTGCGGGACCTGCTCAGGGACTTTGATCTCGGGTTCAGTTACCTATCCTGAAGAGACCCAGGGCACGGTAGATGAAAAACCGGATGGCTATTGCCTCACCTGCAAAGCGACACCCTCCAGTGATTTGGCCATTCACCTCAATGAGGTAGAGAGCGAAGCACAAGAGAAGATTCGTGCCCTGCCCTGCAAAGTAGAGAAGCTGGAGCAGCTCTCGCACGATGTGATGCGGGTCTACCTGAAGCTACCTGAAAATGAGCGTATTCTGTTTCTTGCTGGCCAATATCTCGATTTCATGATGGAGGATGGTCGCCGCCGCGCCTTCTCCATAGCCAATGCACCGCATAATGATGACCTTATTGAGCTGCATATTCGCCACGTCCCTGGTGGAAAGTTCACCGATCTTCTCTTCAACGGGATAAAATCCGGCGATATCTTCAACATTCAGGCCCCCATGGGCGGCTTCTATCTGCGAGAGAATTCTGATCGTCCCCGGATCTTCATGGCCGGAGGCACTGGCTTTGCTCCACTGAAAGGGATTATCGAACACGCTATCCACATCGGCCAGGATTGTCCGATCCATCTTTATTGGGGAGTACGTGCCGAGCGTGATCTCTACCTTGAGGAATTGGCATCGAAGTGGGCTGAGGAGCAGAAAAATTTAACTTTCGTCCCCGTATTGTCCGAACCCGACAGCGGCTGGAGTGGCAGGAGCGGCTGGGTACATGATGCTGTACTCGAGGATCACCAGGACATGAGCCTTTACGATCTCTACATGAGTGGCCCACCGGTAATGGTTTTCGGCGCCAAAAAGGCCTTTATGGCAGCCCGTATGAGTGAAGATAATATGTTTTCGGATGTGTTTGAGTGGGCTCAGGATAACCCAGATAAATAGATGCCTGACCGAAGGGCGCTTGCTTATAGGTCATACCATCGACATCTCGGTGCAGGCTCGGGATATCAATCATTTCTAAGCGAGTGTGTCTTCGATCTCGTGATGCGTTTTGGGACGCCCTAGTCCCCCAGCCGCACTTGACCCTCGACAGCCTATTATTGCCTCAGCCGCCCTGCGTATGCGCCGCTTCGCCACACCATCGTTTCACTCGGCGCAGGCCACACGCAGCATTTCCACAAATGGCTGGACGCCGACTTTGCTTCTCCTCCTTGCGCTATCGTACATTGGGTAAGCAGTGCGGCTACCGGGGACTACTGGCCTTCGCTTCGCTCTCCATGGCCGGCAGGGCTTGATCGGCTGCAATAATCTCAAGTTTTGGTGGATTGGCACCCCTGGCTACATCCATCGGCGCTTCAAGTTTACTATTATGCAGATTTAGTGACGCAGGCAACTCCAGCAACGGCGTATCACTTTTCAGTTCCAGGCCGGATTTAAAACAGATCATCGCCTGCACCTGCTCGCCCATCCGCTCAAGCAATGCGCCAAGTTCACGATATGCAGATGCCGATGGGCCTATGCCGATGCTGGCCTCCAGGTAACTTCGGGCCTTGCCCCAGAGCTTATTCTGCAGACAGAGGCGCCCCAAGGTAAATAACAAGACCGGATTTTTTGGATAGGCGGTGAGCCAGTCCTCCGCCGCCGTCAGTTGACGGGGGCTGTCACTGGAGATAACCCGGCCATAGAGTTCTACCAGATCATCACTCCAATGCTGATTGATCGCCTCTCTGAGTATTTTCTCAACCTGCTCATTATCCTGACGGTTAATCAGGTAGTTGACGAAAATCGTCACCATCTCTTCACCGAGACGAATCTGTCGCGGCAGACTTTTCCATACCCGATGCAACTGCAATGGATCTTCATCCTGGGCTGCGCGGGTCAGCTGATTGTGGAAGAGATTGAATTCAAGCTTCTTCTGTTCATCCCGATCGATGACTTTCTGCTTTTTCAGATCTGGCAGCAGCTCTCCCAACGCCTGCCAATCATCCAGGTGTTCATAAAGTTCCTTCAGCAACTTTAGAACATGGGTGTGCCGGGGAGCTATACCGCGCAGATGCTTCAGGGTTGCCAATGCCTGTTCCATCTGATGATGCTCCAACTGCAGCTCTGCCTGGGTCAATCCAACGGCTACATCCGCCGAGGGCATGCTCTCGTGGGCCAGTTGAAGGTATTCGTCGCGCCTGTCATAGGCGCCCTGCTGCTGAGCAGAACGTGCGGCGGCCAGATAGTTGAGCATGGGGGTTTCAGAATTTCCGGCAAAGCGGATCAGGTTTCGTTCCGCGTGCTTCCAGCTGCCTTCCGACAACTCCATCAGCCCCTGGCTCAGAGCTTTGCGTGAGCGCCGTGCACCCCGCTTGATACGCCAGCTGTGAATCTGGTCAGGCATGGCCCAGACCCGAGAGATGAATCGCAGCAGGAAGTAGATCACTGCAAAAACCACCAGGTTCATCAGCATGAAAAAGGCCAAGCTTCCTTCGATGGTCCACTCACCGTAACCGATCAACATGTAACCATTGTCATTCTGGACCATCAGCGCCAAAAAAACCGAAGCGGCCAGCGCCAGCAGACTGAGGATCAGTATCTTCATTACTCAGCGCCCCCCGTTCCGCTTTTCAGGCGACCCCGGAGCGCAATTAACGATTTGGAGATATCGGGCAGGTCAGGATTCAGGACAATGGCCTGCAGTTCAGAGATCTGACCCAAAAGCGCCTTGGTTGCGTTAGATTCTATATTGAAAAACTCTTTAAGCCACTGATCGACCGTCTGCAGACTGGCAGTATAAAGTGCCTGGTCACCCCGCAACAGGGCAAGACGGGCACTCTCCAGCTGCAATTCAAGATTCTGATAGACAAAATACTGCTGCTCCGGTGGCAGCATGGCATTAACCGGCTTGTCATGATGACGGATCACCATGACTGATTTAAAACCCTCCCAGCCATCGTTGATCATGCTCTTAAAGGTACGTTCACCCGACTCTGTCACTTTAAGATCACTTTCAGCCGGTGCAGGAGCGGGCCGAATACCGACCATTTTCAACCCTTTGATCTGCATTGCCATGCCAGCCAGCTTGGCTGCCAGGCCGGTACGATCCAGCGCACCCACCCCTTTCAGAGAGGCAATCTCTGCTGCCAATCTTTCACGTACACCACTCCAGCCCGGGTCACCGATATCCCGCAAACGGCTATCTGCCGCTTCCAGCGCTTTAATCGCGGTTGAGACATCGCCTTCGAGCTGCAGCCGATGGTTAGCCACCAGTATCAGATACTCAGCTCCAGCCGCCATCCAGGCGGTACTGTTACGTCCAACCCGGCGATAGACCTTTTCCAAGGTCTCCTGCATTTCACTGCGCTGCTGCCGTAGTTTATTCTGCTCTTCGACCAGCCGTTTATCCTGATCAGAGAGCGCCTGCTTCTGGATATCGAGCTTCTCTTTCTGGGCATCGAAGGCCTGGCGGGTTTTATTCAGCTCTGACTGGAGTGCCGTTTGCTGTTGACCGGTATCCGAAATGGTCTGATTCATCTTTAACAGAGAGGCTTCCAGCGTTTTGACGTGCTGGTATCCAAAGCCCAAGCCTGCTGTAACGCCAAAAATTGCCAGCACAGCCAGAATCAGCGCTATGCGGGAGGGCCCGATGGGGGCAGCAGGCTGGGTCGGCTCGTTGCGTGAAGATTCCAGAACCTCAGCATCAACGATTTCTACCTCATCCAGCTCCGACTGATCTTGTTTTTCGCTCATTAATCCATCCAAATGCTCAATACTACCGATAGCCTACCAAAACCCCCGAGGCGGGGGAAACAGTACCGCTTGGGTTCATTCCAGTCTGCTTGAAAACTTCGCTATTTTTGAGTTACCGACCAGGCGCAAAGTGCATTGACCAGAGAGTGTTCATCCGCCCCCTCGGCCAAAATCACATCACGGCAACCCAGTGCCTTGGCATGCTTTACCATGCGCTCGCTGACAACCACCAATGGGTTCGCCTGAAGCCATGGCGACCCGCTTGTGCCCAACAGGGAGAAGAGGTTGTCCAGCAGATCATTACTAGTGACCGTGGCAATACCCACTTCCGCCTGCCAATCCCCGGGTAAGCTAACACTGGCAACCCCAGGGCGCTTGCGCCGGTAGACCTCGACATAATCCACCAGCGCCCCGCGCTGTTGCAACGTCTCCCCCAACAGAGCCCGGCCGCCATTACCACGAAAAATCAGCACCCGTTTGCCTGTAACATCGTTCATTGCCGGTGTTGCCAGTAACGACTCACTGTCGAATCTATCAACCGGCACTATATCGACTGGATAGCCGAATTCTGACAACATCTTTGCTGTGCGCCTGCCCACTGCAGCCAGTATCAAATTCTCCGGTAATCCACCGGCCGGAAGTAATTTTAAGCCCCATTGCGCCGCATTGGGACTGATGAAAATGGCAATATCACATTCGGGAAGAGTGGCAAGCAGCTGATTCACCCGCCCGGAGTTGGCGGGTCCGTTAATTTCAACCGCTGGCAAGCGAACGGGAACACCACCCAGACTGGCAATCGTCTCACACAGCAGCTCAGCTTGATGCTCAGCTCGGGTCACCAGTACGCCGATACCGGTCAGATCACAATCACGCGGCTGATTCGGCACCATCTACTCTGGCGCGTTTTCGCCTTCGTAGAGATACTTCAGCACCTGGTCCGCCCCCTGTCCCAGCAAATTTTTCGCCAGATAGACACCCAGGGTCTCAGCTTCATTTGCCGGAGCACTGAGCTCTGCACGGATAATCAAGCTACCATCGGGCTCACCCACCAGGGCGCGCATGTAGAGCTTGTCATTATTCAAAACTGCATAGCCAGCGATGGGGACCTGGCAACCACCCATGAGCCGGTTATTCATCGCCCGTTCGGCTTGAACACAGAGTGCGGTTTCATTATCGTGCAGACATGCGATCAGCCCGTTGATCCGCTCATCTTCAATCCGGCACTCAATGCCTATGGCCCCCTGACCGATAGCCGGCAGACTCTCTTCAGGCTCAAGAAATGCCGTAATACGATGTTCGAACTCCAGTCGCTTCAGCCCAGCAGCAGCAAGAATGATGGCATCGAAATCACCCTCATCCAATTTGCGCAGGCGGGTATTCACATTGCCTCGTAGCGATTTGATTTTCAAATCAGGTCGACGATCACTGATCTGACACTGACGGCGCAGGCTGGAGGTGCCCACAACGGCACCTTCCGGCAGCTCATCAAATGATGTGTATAGATTGGAGACGAATGCATCCCGGGGGTCTTCACGTTCCATGATCACCGCCAGATGCAACCCTTCAGGCAGCTCCACTGGCACATCTTTCATCGAATGCACAGCGATATCGGCAATGCCTTCAAGCATCCTCTGCTCAAGCTCCTTTACAAACAGCCCCTTGCCGCCGATCTTGGCAAGCGGAGTATCCAGGATCTTGTCGCCCTGGGTACTCATTCCCACCAGCTCGACCTCCAGGTCAGGATGGGCCTGACGCAGTAGGCGGGAGACATGCTCGGCCTGCCACATGGCAAGGGGGGATTTTCGGGTGGCGATACGAAGGGTCTGTGACATGGAACAAGATCTCTGCTGAAAAAAATGGAATGCTATAGCCTTGGTTACCGAGAGGCAAGATTACACCTTGAATTAATCTAGAAACATACTTTTTTGTTTTTCTAGTAGGCTTTGTTGTGGTTTATCACAATTTCAATCTGGAGATTCTTGGGTGACATATTCAAACAAGATCAAGCTGCTAAAATTCAGATGGACGTTTAGCTTTGCCGCTAAAAAAATTTGGCTTCACCGCCTGAGCACTTCTAAATCATTAATAAGAACAGGGTAGTATGCGCAGAAAAACCGGTAATCCGTTGGCATCATACGTAAAGTTTTCATGTCAGACTTTGCTGCCGTCTATGAAAAGAAAACAGGCATCACCATCGGCATAGAAGGTGGTGGCGCTACAAAATGAAGTTCGCTCAATTGCATCAAAACAAGCGGATATCGGAGGTGCCTGCTGTTACCTGCTTGATGGCAGCCTTAAAAAGGTCAACTCAAGGATGATACCCGTGGCTTGGGATGCCTTGGTAGTTATTGTCCGCAAGGACAATACCATTGATTCCATCTTTCTGGATCAACTGAAACGCCTTTATCTAGGAAAGATACAAAACTGGTTGGAACTGGGGGAAGAGCCAGCTCATCGACCTGCTGATCAGAGAAGGCAATATTTCAGACGTCGGATGTAGTTTACGCAAACTACTATTTTGAAGATTATGATCTTGAATTCAAAAGTCAAAATCTACAAATCATCCGGTCCTCTGGAGAAAGCTACAAAGGTCAACTCAAGGGCCATCGCCGTAACCGGCGTTGCCAGCGCCCACAAGCCACAAGCGGGGTTTCAAAAACTGAACTGGAAGGTAGAGATCCCTCCTTTGAAAACATCAGACAGGGCAAATATTTTCTTTATCGCCCACTGTTCTTGGTATTTAACTACACATCAGAAAACAATAAAGAAGCAGATCGGTTTATCCAGTTAGCCGCTGGGAGCGGAAGGCCGGAAGATCATCTGAAAAAACATGTCGTCTCCTATTTCGATGGCATGTTGCTGATCCAGATAAGACTGATGGAGTGGGATGATTTTCGAGCAAAGGCGCTTTCAAAAGCCGAAAGCAGTCAATAAATAATTTGGGGAAATACCAATGAGTATTACGAGAAGGAACAGACTAACAGGCATTTTCTTGCTCGGTCTACCCCGTTGTGATTGTCCAGGTTTTACGCCCAGCAGCAGCTCAATCTCTGCTTTGAAACGTTCATTACCCCAAGGGCAAATAGAGCTTAGGTGATCCTTTTTATCTCCTCACCACTTTCACTAGACCGGCTTCATGAGAGCAAGGCTACACTCTTGACCTGGACATAGACCGGCGTCCCCTGCTTCAAATTGAGCAAGGTGGCAGATTTTAGTGTGATACGGGAGAGCATGGGTACGCCTCCCACGGTTAATCGCACCATCACCTGTGCTTTCCCTTCAGGCGTAACTTGCTCCACTGTTGCCGGAAAGATATTCAGGATACTGGTGCCAGATTGGTGCTCCAGAGTCAGGCTGACATCACGGGCAGCCACCCGCAGTCTGACCGGGTGATGTATCGGAAATTCCCTGCGGGAGACAGTAAAACGCCCTCCGGGAAAATCGACATAGGTTAGGTTGAACCTATCGTCGTGGCCTGCAACATCGGCCTCGATAAGTGCTGCTGCCTCATCGCCATGGGCAAGTGGAAGGTCGAGTTGTGTCAACATCTCAGTAATTTTTCCCGAAGCCTTGACCTGGCCTGCTTCAAGTAATACTAGGTGATCCGCCAGACGTGCTACCTCATCCGGAGAGTGGCTTACATAGATGATTGGAATATCCAGCTCATCATGCAGCGACTCAAGATAGGGCATGATCTCCTGTTTGCGCGCCAGATCCAGCGCTGCCAGCGGTTCGTCCATCAGCAGGATTTCCGGGTTTACTGCTAATGCCCTGGCGATAGACACTCGTTGCCGTTCGCCACCGGAAAGCTGATCTGTCCTGCGTTCGAGCAGTGATTCTATACCTAACAACCCAATGGCTTTTCCTATGGAGACCTTGCGTTTCGGAATTGGCACCCGCTTCACGCCGTATTCGAGGTTTTGCTTCACATTGAGATGGGCAAACAGGCTGGCTTCCTGGAAAACATATCCCAGGGGACGCTGATGGGGCGGCACAAAATACTCGCCTTCTTGCCAGAGCATTTTGCCCACCCGCAAGAAGCCATCGTGAAACGATTCTAGTCCGGCGATGGCGCGCAGCAGCGTGGTTTTCCCACAGCCTGAAGGGCCAAATATCGCGGTGACGCCTCTGGCGGGAATGACCAGGTCGACATCCAGGGTAAAATCCCGCCGGTGGATTATAAACCGGGCCTCAATGGTCATGGCTGTACCACCGAGAAACGGCGATTGAAGGCGTAGACGGCTATTAGCATCAGGAAGGAGAGCAATAATAGTCCGCCGGAGAGCCAGTGGGCTTGACCGTATTCCAACACTTCAACATGATCATAGATAGCGATCGACAGCACCTGGGTCTGGCCGGGGATGTTGCCGCCGATCATCAGCACGACGCCGAACTCTCCCACTGTGTGGGCGAATCCAAGCACGGCGGCAGTGAGAAAGCCGGAACGAACCAATGGTACGGCCACGGTGAAAAAGCGATCGAGGGGTGATGCCCGCAGGGTTGCGGCCACTTCCAGGGGGCGGCGACCAATGGCGGTGAAGGCGCTGTGCAGCGGTTGTACCACAAAGGGCATTGAGTAAAACACCGAGCCGATGACCAGACCTGTGAAGGTAAAGGCCAGTGGTTGCATGCCGAGCCACTGCATCAAACCGCCAATTGGGCCATGGGGCCCGAGGGCCACCAGCAGATAGAAGCCCAACACAGTGGGTGGCAGCACCAGTGGCAGGGCGACCACCGCTTCCAGCAGGAATTTGAAGCGCCAACGGGTGCGCGACATCCACCAGGCAAGGGGTGTTCCCAGCAGCAACAGGATCAGTGTGGTTGCCCCCGCTAGCTTAAGCGTGATGGCAAGGGCAGAGAGATCGGATTCACTCAGCATTAGGGTGTGCCATAGCCAAATCCACGAATAATATCCAATGCCTCATCGCTTTTCACGAACAACATAAAAGCCCGGGCGGTGTCACTCTCTTTTAGCAGTACCGCCTGCTGCTCGATCGGGGAGTAGAGTGCTTGAGGCACTTCCCATAAAGAGCCTTCAATAGGATGGCCGGGCCGTTTTACTTGGGAGTAGGCTACAAAACCCAGTTCGGCATTACCGCTTTTGACAAACTGGAAAGCTTGCCCGATGTTTTCTCCACGGACCATGCGGCCCCGCTGTGCATCCCACAGTCTATGGGCCTGTAATACCTCTTGGGCCGCTTTGCCGTAGGGGGCGAGTTTTGGATTGGCGATAGCCAGATGCCTAAAATCTCCATGCTCCAGCACCTTGATATTATTCTCAACAAAGCCTGCCTTGGGACTCCACAGAATGACCTTGCCGATAGCATAGGTGAACCGGCTTCCGGGCAGGGCAATACCCTCCTTATCCAGTAGTTTTGGGCGTTTGGTATCGGCGGCGAAGAAGGCGTCGAAAGGCGCGCCGTTTATGATCTGTGCATACTGTTTTCCGGTGGAACCAGAAATCAGTATGACTTTATGGCCGGTAGTCGCTTCAAAGCGTCCGGCGATGCTTTTGATCGCCTCGGTGAAGTTGCTGGCCACCGATACGCGAATCTCGTCGGCCATCATCTTTCCGGTACTTAGCATCAACAGGCATGCCATGGCTAGTGTGGAAATCAATCTTAGTGTTTTCATGTAATTTTTATTAAACAGGCGGCAAAATACACTTACCATGCAGCGTACTTTATGTATGTCGCATTGAAGTAACTTTTCACTCGTTCAGACCTCTTTTGCAAGGTTCGCATACAGGATTGTGCTCTCTTTTTCAGGTCGTTCACAGAGAGAGCGCATCGCCTCTCCGCTATGAAGCATGCTTTTCAGATTGCGACTCAGATACTCGTCAGGGTCCGGTTCCGGTGAATCAGCACTTTCGCATTTATGGATGACTCATGCAGCACGAAGCTGTACTTCATTCTGATTCGTAATGGCTGAAATCATGTTCAGTAACGCTCGCTTGCTGCACTTACAACTTGAATCCACTTGTTGAAACTTTTTTTGTACAGAGTGCTGGCATTGATGCGCTTTTCGGTTTCAACGCTATCCATATTCAGCTCTTTGGGATTATATATTGGTCCACTGGCTTGTTTGAAGAGGTTTGAAGCCCGAACGTTCCAGAACTGTTTAAATTATATCGGGCGTTCAACACAGATAGTAGGAGATTAGATATTTTCCTTCTGACCATAGGCCCTCTAAAGAGATCGGACGGCTGTCTGCACCGCCATATTTCAAATCGTGGCAACTTGCGCAAGAGGTAATACGGTCTTTGGACAGGATCGGGTCGAAAAGAAGATGTTTTCCAATGGCTGTTTTTTTGGTGCCGGCCCAGACTATAGCGCAGCACTGGCGGCCTGATATTATGCGAGGCGCGCTTTCGCACGCCTGATTGCAGCGCGTACCTGCTCAGGCGCTGTACCGCCGATGTGGCTCCGGGCTGCCACTGAGCCTTCCAGTGTCAACACACCAAAAACATCCTGTTGAATGTCGCAGGAGAAGCTTTGCAACTCTTCCAGTGGGAGATCCGACAGGTCGCACTCTTTCTCTACGCAGAGAGCCACGGCTTTACCCACGATTTCGTGGGCATCCCGGAAAGGATTGCCCTTGCGCACCAGATAATCGGCCAGATCGGTGGCGGTGGCGAAACCCTTCATTGCAGCCTGACGCATATTTTCACGGTGGCAGCTAATGGCGGGGATCATATCGGCGAACACTTTGAGCGAACCTTTAAGATTGTCCACTGTGTCGAATAGCGGCTCTTTATCTTCCTGATTATCCTTATTGTATGCCAGAGGCTGGCCTTTCATCAGCGTGAGCAGGCCCATCAGATGGCCGAAGATACGGCCGCTCTTGCCTCGCACCAGTTCCGGCACATCGGGGTTCTTCTTCTGCGGCATGATCGAGGAGCCGGTACAGAAGCTGTCTGAGAGGTTGATAAAACCAAACTGGGCAGATGACCAGATGATCAGTTCCTCCGACATACGTGACAGATGCATCATGATCAGAGCGCCGGCGGCCGTGAACTCAATAGCGAAGTCCCGGTCGCTGACCGAATCCAGCGAATTTTCCCCGGGGCGGTCGAAACTGAGCAACTCAGCCGTATAATGGCGGTCGATAGGATAGGTCGTGCCTGCCAGGGCAGCGGCACCCAATGGCATCACGTTGACCCGTTTGTTGCAATCCGCCAACCGTTCGCGGTCCCTTTCCAGCATCTCGAACCAGGCCAGCATGTGGTGGCCGAAGGTGATTGGCTGGGCCGTCTGCAGATGGGTGAATCCAGGCAGAATTGTCTCTGCTTCGCGCTCGGCAACAGTGAGGAGGGCGCGCTGTAACCGCAGAATTTCAGCCCGGATGATCTCGATTTCGTCACGCAGATAGAGACGCACATCAGTTGCCACCTGGTCGTTACGAGAGCGTCCGGTGTGCAGTTTCTTACCGGCGTCGCCAATCGCTTCGGTAAGAGCGGATTCGATATTCATGTGAACATCTTCCAGGGCCACGGACCAGTTGAATTCACCCTGTTCGATGCGCTCCTGGATGGTTTCCAGTCCCTGGATAATGGCATCCCGTTCAGCTGCTGTGAGAATGCCGGACTTCGCCAGCATGGTGGCGTGGGCAATGGAGCCCTGAATATCGTAGCGATAGAGGCGCTGGTCGAATTCCACTGAGGCTGTGAAGGCCTCTACAAAGGCATCGGTGGGTTCGTTGAAACGGCCGGACCAGAGTTTTTTGTCGCTCATCGCTGTTAATTCCTGCTTATGCCAGTGAATTGTGATTGATCATGGGTAGAGAAGTGTAAGATATTGATGGTACTAGGAGCCTGCGCAGTCCGCCATGTACTATTTCCGGCCACTTGAGGCAGTCTCTAAACACTGGAGCGGAATTGTATCAGGATTCTGATCAACATCGCCGTGGATAGGAAGATAATGGGCGAAAAACAGGGGGAGAAGGGAGGAGTATCGGGGGAGAGGCAGACATTTCTGCACAATTTCTGCGCTATTCAGATAGTATTTGCCGTCGTGATTACCGCAGAACTGCTGGCGATCACCCTGACATTGGCCTCTGTAGAATCACTGCAGCGCTTTGCCGATGTGCTAAGCCTCTACTCTCTGCTGATCCAGTGGATTGCTCTGGCTGGCAGCGGCTTGCTTTGTATTACCCGGGGTTGGCTGAACCGGTTCAGCAATACAGTTGCGGGTGTGGGTGCATGGTTGCTGTTGCAGCTTGTCACTTTGCTGGCGAGTTGGATGGCACTGCAGGTGCTGGAATCCGGCAATGGCTTTGAATTTATCCTGAAAAACCAGGGTATCAGTGCCATCGTATCCGCCTTGATTTTGCGCTATCTTTATATTCAGTACCTCTGGCGGCAGCAGGTGGTGGCCGAATCCCAGGCGCGGTTTCAGGCCCTGCAGTCAAAAATTCGCCCCCATTTTCTGTTCAACAGCATGAATACCATTGCCAGTCTGACCCGTTTCAACCCCGAACTTGCAGAAGAGGTGGTTTATGACCTCTCGGATCTGTTTCGCGCGAGTCTAGCCAATGCTGGTCGTCAATCGACGCTGGGAGATGAGTTGGAGCTTGCCAGAGGCTACCTGCGGATTGAGAAGCAGCGTCTGGATCAGCGGTTGCGTGTGGAGTGGGATCTGGAGGGGCTGCCTGAAGTGGCACCGCTACCGGCATTGATACTTCAGCCGCTGCTGGAGAATGCGGTCTATCATGGCATCGAGCCATCAGCCGGATCTGGCGTGATTCATGTCAACGGAAGATACCGGCGCAAGAAGGTGAATCTCAGCATTCGCAATACGTTACCGGGTCTCAAGACGTCCCATCGTAAGGGCAACCGGATCGCCCTGGAGAACATACGGCAACGCTTGAACGGTTTTTTTAACAACGAGGCATCGCTGATCGTAGCCGAGGTTGATGGCGAGTATCAGGTCAGTGTCGTTTTTCCCTACCCCTGGAAGGCGCAATGAAGATATTGATTGCCGATGATGAGACTTACGCCCGTTCCAGATTGCGCAGTCTGGTTGAAGAGTTGGGCCCGGCTTATCACGTGGCCGGTGAGGCGGCCAATGGAGCCGAAGCGGTATCCCGTTGTAAATTACTGGATATAGACTTGGTGCTGATGGACATCCGTATGCCGGAGATGGACGGGCTTGAGGCAGCGGCACGACTGGCCGGGCTGAAGACGCCACCAGCGGTGATTTTTGTCACTGCCTTTGAGGAGTACGCATTGGCGGCATTCGAAGAGAATGCCGTGGACTACCTGCTGAAACCGATTCGTCGCCAGCGTTTGGAAAAAGCATTGGCCAAAGCGGCCGCACTGACACGTCCCCAGCTATCGGCACTACAGCAGGAGAGCGGCCCCGGTTACATCAGCGCCACCATCCGGGGTGGGCTGGAGCGGATTCCCGTGGAAAATGTCATCTATTTTCTGGCGGACCATAAATACGTCACTGCCCGGCATACAGATGGCGAGGCGCTGCTGGAAGATTCGCTTAAAGCTCTGGAAGAGCGCTTTGGCCAGCGTTTCATACGGATACACCGCAATGCGCTGGTCGCCCGTGAGCGTCTGAAGAGTTTGCAAAAGGGATCGGATGGCCGTTGCCATGTCTGTCTAGAAGGCAGTGACGAATTGCTGGAGGTGAGCAGGCGCCATCTGGCTAGTGTCAGGCGGCTATTGAAGGAGCACTCGTATGACCCGCTACTCTGTTCTAAAGGGCCTGCACCTTGATCCCCCGCCGTAATCAAAACGGGGTTACTTCCACACCCAATGAAGTAGAACACATCGTGGCCATGAAAAAGTCCTCAAAGGCTACAAAGTAATTCTGTTATCCTAGATCGAGAGAACCTTTTTGCTTTTTGCTACAACTACCCGGAATAATAATAAAAACATTGACGTGAGTTATAAATAATGATAATTCCTGTTTTTAGGAATATTATTTCCGATCAGGCATCACTTACGATGCAATGCACTCACGCGTCGGGTGCGAAATAAAAGGAGTGATTGTAAGTAACACACAAAAAAAGGGTCGAGAATGGATTTTAAACAAATTTTGTGCTGTCTGCTGCCCCTTGTTTTCGCTTCTACTCATTATGCTGTTGCTCAAGCCGAATCAAATCCAGCAACAGCAACGCTAGGATGATCAGCATCGCCGTAATTGGGTGAGCCTGTAAAGTTTTCTGTGTAACAGCCAGGGTTAAATATATTCCGCTAAGCGTTCTCGAACTCAATCATAAATCTATTCAGTGCTGGTTCCCAATGACGGATCGGCATTGTCCACTTTTTCGATGGGGCCTCGATTGCTAGGTGGATGACCTTCTTCGCCGCTGCCTTCCAGAAAAACCAATGCCCCATCAGCAACAGCTAGCAGAGGCGGAATGCTCAGCCCCTGATTTTCCATCTGCTCAATCACCTCTAGCCAGAAGGCCTCCGATTCCCGGTAACCATCAACAACCGCAAGCACTTCCTTCCGCCCTGTCTCATCCGAGTCAACAATAACGAGCAGACACAGCCGGTCATCCATCTTGACGTTGCTGTATATCCCATCTGCCCAGACATATACGTAACGCCGTTTGCTCAGATCGTCTTGTGCGCCACTGGCTATCATCCTTCTCCCAATCCTGCTTTAACCGGCTTACCGCGCCTGCTGAGAGCCCTGTCGCCGCCATCGCCAAGCAGCGCCTCAGTGCTAGCTGCATTCCGCCTGTCGATTTAGATACAACCAGGGGATAAATTCTTCCAGCTTCTTGGTCCGCTCAGATACGGAGATACTAGGCTGCTGTTGAACTTAATGCCCTGGCTTGAACGGTCACGCGCCTTCGGTATCTTGACTGATATATCGCCGGATGGCGTATTCAGCTCAATAACACTACTATCACTCATGCGGTATATCCCTCTGTTGGTTGTTGATCCGCTAAGATCAATCAACAGGGTACACCGCTTCTCTTATTCAGCTCATACACCAGAAATGAGCAATACTTGCTGGAACCATGAAGCATGGCAAAACCCACTATGGGTACAAAAACCACATCAGCATAGATCGGAAGCACAAGGTCATTCGTAAGTATCACATCAGCAGAAGTTCACGATAGTCAGGTCTTCGAGGAACTGTTGGATGAGAACAACAGTAATGGCCGTGGATGTGCATGGTATGCCGATCAGATTCATTCTTAACGAAAGGTGCCAGAGCTGATTGCACGCAGGCTAGTATACTGATTTGATGAGCTTAGAGGCGATATCTTTTGGTTGAGAACGCGTTTCTACATCCTTAATACTGGCATGGTATTGCGACACGCTATGCAAAAAATACCCGTTCATTTATTGCCGCTGTCCAGGTTAGGTGTGCGACACTTTAGGCTAGAATTTTATGACGATACTGATTTAAATGGCTAAAATACTCATAGTGACAGATCACAAATGGCGTGATCTCCCGGGTAATACCTTCCTGAAAATGTTCCTAGAACAGAAATACGGTCACACGGTTGTGCTAGTTCGCTTGAACGAAGAGCGCTTGTTTGTACCAAGTTTCAGGCCAGATATGGTCATCTACAATAATCTTTATACGCCTGATGTAAATAAATACGCGAGGTATCTTCATGGCAAGGGAGTTAAGATTGTTATTTTGCCCACAGAAGGAATCACTTTCAGTGATGAGCAAACGCTCTTATTTAGTCATAAATATTCGGGTATTGAGTTTATTGATTCGTACATAGCGTGGAATGATCTGATTTCGGGCGCAATCAGTCACAATAACGTATTGCCAAGCGAGAGAATTGTGCGATTAGGGAGTTGCCGTTTTGACTTCTATTCCAAGATTATGGGAAGTTGTCGAAAAGGACGAAATTATTTCTATGAGCGCTATGCTATTCCGATAGAGAATCGGAATATTCTGGTCGCTACGAACTTTGCTAATGCCGAATTTTGGCCTGATTACAGTTTTCTCCAGAAAGACCTTGCACGGCAAAGAGCAAAAGGCATTAAGGCGTTTGGTAATGCGGGTAAATTGGCAAAATATGAATTTGATTACAGAGAGAAGGTATTTGAGAGTTTGAGAGTTCTTTGCAGGGAGGTAAGAGGGGTCAACATCATTATTAAGTATCATCCTTCGGAAAGAGTATCGGTTTACCACAAATTGATGTCCGATCTTAAAGACCTTAACCCCAATGTGTATTTGGTAGAAGGTGAGTATATCTGGGATGTTCTTAATGTAAGTGATGTCATTATACAGCGCTGCTCAACAGTGGCTATTGAGGCTTGGCTAATGGATAAACACACGGTTGAATTGGAGTTGATGCCATCAATAAATCACTTTCTTCAACCTAGGTATAAGGATGGTTCCGTTCGTGTAAATAATCACCAGGATCTTGTGGATATGGTGGGTAAGCTGCTTGAACATGAGCAGGATATAAGCGCCGACCTGAATGAGCAACGATCGCGTATTTTGTCTGAAATTTTAGAAAATCGACGTGGTGGTGCGACAGAGAAAATTGCGACTCATGTTGACTCATTACTACAGGAAACAAAAATACTAGGAAGCTTGCAGTATGATGGTATGAAGAGCCGCCTCAAATATTATATCCGGGTCTTGTTTGGTATGAAGGGATATACTTTTATCTCTAACTTGCGAAAAATAAAGTTTGCTGACTATTTGGGACGATATGATAAGTTCTTTACTGATAAAGATAGATTGGCTTGGGAAGCGAAGTTACGGTTGCATGTGAACGTTACGGAAAGGAAGAATCGTGGATTCGACTTGTAAGTGCAGCTCTGTTTGATGAACAGAGGGGAAGCTACGGTGGCATCAAAGCTTTCTGAGGAGCAACATGAGATACACACAGCTTACTCATGAAGACAGATACTAGGTTTCCGCGCTAGTTGAAGGAGGTTGGAGCCTGTAAAGTTTTCTGTGTAACTGCCTGGGTTAACTATATACCGCTAAGCGTTCTTCGAACTCAATCATAAATCTATTCAGTGCTGGTTTCGAATTACGGATTGGCATTGTCCACTTTTTCGATGCGGCCTGGATTGCCAGATAGATTACCTTCTTTGCCGAGTCATCGGTTGGAAACAATTTCCGCTTTTTGATCGCTTTGCGAATGACGCTGTTCAGCGGCTAATGGTGTTGTTCGTGCAGATCACTTTTCGTATGTCCTCCGGGTAGTTGAACAGCGTGTTCAGGTTCTCCCAATGGGCACTCCAGGAGCGGCTGATCCGGGGGTACTTGTTGTCCCACCGGTCAGAGAATTTATCCAGCGCCAATAAGGCTTCTTCCTCGGTGATGGACTGGTAAATCTTTTTCAAATCAGCCGTGACAGGCTTGCAGTCTTTCCAAGGCACCTACTTCATCGAGTTCCGTACCATATGCACAATACAGAACTGGATCTGGGTATTTTGGAAAGCCGTGTTGATTGCATCAGGAAAGCCCTTTAAGCCTTCGACACAGGCAATCAAAATATCCTTCACTTAGCCCCCTCATTCTCCGATAGCCACATCCCTAATAATTCCTTGTGGCCTTCCAGGTTAACGCCCAGAGCGAGGTAAATCGCTTTGTTGATCACTTTCTTGTCTTGCCTGATTTTAACGACAATGCAGTCCAGATAAATAATAGGACAAATCGCATCCAGGGGGCGAGATTGCCATTCAACAACCTGTTCGATAACTGCATCAGTGACTTTGGATATGAGTGTGGCAGAGACATCGGCCCCATACATCTCCTTGAATGTCGTGACGATTTCGCGGGTTGTCATACCTTGGGCATACAAGAAGAGGATCTTGTCATCCATTGAGGTAAATCGACGCTGGTGCTTCTTAACTAGCTGAGGTTCAAAGCTGCCCGCTCTATCTCGCGGGGTATCCAGTTCAAACTGGCCATCTTCCGTTTGCAAGGTCTTGCTGGTAGTGCCGTTGCGGCTATTACTCGCTTCGGATTGTTGATGCTTGGCAAAGCCAAGATGATCAGCCAGTTCAGCATTGAGTGCTGCCTCGAACGTGATCCTGGTCAGCATTTGCCGAAACTCGTTGAGATCTTCTTCAGTTTTGATGTTTTTAGCGGCCGCCTGGGCTATCGCCTGGAGCTCTTTCTTGTCGATCATCTGCCTATCCTCTCCCTTGTCTGGGTTTAATGACAGGCAGTTACACAGAATTCAGGATAGTCTCGGAAGTTGAGGTTATTGTGGAAATCTCTAAAAACCCGACAAAGACCATATAGTCTCTAGCAAATCTGGGGAGTCCGTTATCTTCACGCCGGCCCTGACTTGCTTAATGTTACGCACCGGTCGATTGGCCTGCTGGGCAAACACGTGCTCAACTCGAGCCCGAACTCTTGATTGTTTTCGGTTTGCCTCTTGCTCCCGTTCATTCAAGGGGCGTTTGCGTATCGACTTGCGATGAATCTGACTGCGGTAAAGCGGCTTCCCATTCTACACGGCGGTAAGCAGGATCAGGCCAACTACTGTGGTTTCTTTGAGTCGGCCGCGGAGGTGGAAACCGCTTCAGAGGCATCTGCTGATGAATTGCTTAATGCCGCTGATGATCTGTTCAAATTGCAGAAGGTGTTCGTCAACCTACGCCGCTTTCTGATATTCTCTTCACCTCTTTACCTCTTGTCACTCTGTTTCACCCCCTGTGGGGTGTCCGTCAGGTGACCGCATCAGTGATGACAAACAGTGGAATCTCTCCCATGGGTCGAATTATCTGTGTGGCAAATCAGAAAGGTGGTGTCGGCAAGACAACCACCGCAGTCAATCTGGTTGCTTCACTCGCCTCTCTCAGGCGAAAGGTGTTGCTGGTAGATATTGATCCCCAGGGTAATGCCACCATGGGTGTGGGTGTCGATAAACACAATCTGGAGAATTCCAGTTGTGAAGTGTTGATGGGTGATATTCAGCTGATCGATGCTATCGTCTCGTCCCCCGAGGCCGGTTTCGATGTATTGCCTGCTAACTCCGATCTTACTGCGGCAGAAGTGGGGTTGATGAATGCCACGCTGAAGGAAAAGCGCCTGAGTCTGGCTTTAGCCGGTGCCAAGGAGCGGTATGAATTCATTGTGATCGACTGCCCGCCATCACTGAATATGCTGACGGTCAACGCGCTGGTGGCGGCAGATAGTGTTTTGATCCCCCTGCAGTGTGAGTATTATGCTTTGGAAGGACTCTCCGCATTGCTCAGTACTATCAAACAGATACGGCTGAGCCGCAATGAGAAATTGGGGATTGAAGGTATCCTCCGTACCATGCACGATCCGCGGAACAACCTCGCCAACGAGGTCTCTGCTCAGCTTATTCATCACTTTAATGATCAGGTTTTTCGCACCATTATCCCGCGGAATGTACGACTGGCGGAAGCGCCAAGCCATGGCTTGCCGATTTTGTTGTATGATAAATCCTCTCGTGGGTCGACCTCTTACATGGCGCTGGCCGGTGAGTTTCTGCGGCGGGATGAGAAGAGAGAGCAAACCGCTATGTAGCATCCAGTGCCCGTAACTGGGCAGCGAATTCGGAAAAAGACAATGGCAACAAAGAAACGTGGCCTTGGGAGAGGCTTGGACGCCCTTTTGGGTGGTGCCTCCAAAGCGGAGGAAGAGCAATCGGCGATAGCTGGAGGGCGAGAGGGTCGCCTCTCAAATCTACCGGTAGATCTGATTCAACGTGGGCGGTTTCAGCCGCGCCGTGACTTCAATCCTGACAGTTTACAGGAGTTGGCTGACTCTATTGCAGCCCAAGGTGTAGTACAGCCTATTGTAGTGCGCCCCATCCCAGAGGGCCGATACGAGATTATAGCCGGCGAGCGTCGCTGGCGGGCCAGTCAACAGGCGGGCCTGAGCAATATTCCAGTGGTTATTCGGGATGTGAGAGATCAGGTGGCCATGGCGATGGGTCTGATTGAGAATATTCAGCGCGATGACCTTAACCCCCTTGAGGAGGCGGGAGCCTTTCATCGGTTGCTTAATGAGTTTGAGCTGACTCATCAGCAGATTGCCAAGGCGGTGGGTAAATCCCGCACTACTGTGACCAATCTACTGCGATTGCTCGACCTTAATGCGGACGTAAAGAAATTCATCGAGGAGCGAATGCTCGATATGGGTCATGCCCGTGCTTTGCTGGGTCTGAGTGATCAAGTACAGAGCGACGCTGCACGTCAGGTTGTGAACCGGGGACTCTCCGTAAGGGAGACGGAAAAATTTGTACGACGCCTTCAGGGCGTGGGACCGGAAAAAGCAGAAACCAAGTCGATGGCTAAAGATGATCCCAATGTACGTAAACTTGAGAGCAACTTGACAGAAAAGTTGGGTGCCAGGGTGAAAATACAGCAGGGTGCTGCTGGTAAAGGCAAGCTTGTTATCAGCTACAATAGCTCGGATGAACTGGAAGGAATCCTCGAGCATATTGAGTAGCCCTGAATCTGTCGGTATCGCCTTCTCTGCCTATGAATGCAATACCTTGAGAAATAGTGGTTTTCCGGCACTACTGTTCGATAAAAATGCTGTGGGCTGATTCTAAGATGATGTTCTCTGTATAGAACTTGGCATTTTATGGGTGCTATTGAATTGAACAGGATAAACTATTCTGGCACATGCTGTGCGCTTCGATTTTTTGGAATCAAGCATGTATGCGGGCCAGCTTATTTTTCCCCGGGTGATCGACCACCTGGGGTCGTATTGGGAGACACCCTCTACGAGACACAAGGCAACCGGCGTTATCCCAAGTAGCACAGCATTCGTTTTGCGGACAAACCATTAGGTCGGCCAAAGAAAATCACCGAAGCAAACCGGGAAGAACTGAAGCGTTTGAAGGTACAGCAACATAAGGAGTGCCTGCAGCGCATTCCGGTGGAAAGCAAATTCGGTCAGGGAAAGAACGGTTATTGATTAAACAACATCCGGGCGAGGCGTGCTGACATCTCCACTGCCTGGATCGACAGTATCTTCCTGGTGATGATACCTGCTGGTCCTGTTAGGGATCTTTATTTGCACTTTGTAAGAAGCAGGTTACAGTCGTTCTATTGTCGGGTGGATTTAACTCCAAAGTGCATCACCTGGATGGGGTTCTGGGGACATTCCGTCCTAAAGTGACACTTATCGCTACAGCCCACGCCTCATAAGGCTTCTAGAGGTGCCTTAATTTTCAAAATCACTGCAATATCCCAATTATAGTAATATTCCGGCTTTTACGAGAAGCCTATGCCTTATAAAGAATGCCTGACCGTACTCCACGAAGCAGAAATTAACGATTTATATGGCGTTCCCAGCCTGTCACTGGAAGAAAAACGTATCAGTTTTACTCTGAATGATCTGGAGCAGGACGTTATTAAATCCATCAGGGATCGCAATCATAAATGCTATGCTATTGCTCTGCTGGGTTACTTTAAGATCAAGCCCATTCAGCTCAATCCGGCCTACAAGGAATTGAAAGCAGATCTCACCTTTATTGCTGAAGAATATTTCCCTAAATTTAAAGTCCCTCGCTTCAGTGTTAGCAATAAGCAGAAAACACGTATCTACGACAAGATTATAAACCTTCAGGGATTCAAAACATGGTGTGTGGAACAACATCAGGAACCTCTCATTACCTATTTGCAACAGGTTGCTAAATCCTGGATTGAGCCGCGCTTTTTATTTGATGCCTGCACCGAATACTTAGCTCTAAATCATACAGGAATCCCTAAATATACCGTGCTTCAGCGAATTATCAGTCAGGTAATCAAACAGGAACGTAAGCGACTTTCTGATCTATTAAAGACAACCATATCAGATGAATTAGCTACTAACTTGGCTGAGTTAGTTGATGGAAAAGGTATGCTAACCGTTAAAGAACTTAAGCAGGCGGCGAAAAGTTTTAATGCTCCAGAATTGGAGAAAGAGTTGAACGTCAACAAGTTGATTCAGCCCTGGATGGATGAAGTTAATCAAGTGGCCTCTGCTCTATCACTATCGCAACAAAACCGACTGCACTATGCGGCGATGGTTGATTACTACTCTATAACCAAGCTTAAACGCTTCGACCGTGTCACGCAGCAGCTTTATTTACTTTGTTATCTTCAGGAGCGGGTACAAATCAATATTGAACGTTTGGCTTATGGGTTTATTTATCATGTCCGAAAGTTACGTGAAAAAGCTAAAGCGTATGCCAAGGAAATGGCCTATAAAGATTGGGATGGCGCGGTAGTAAATATTAGCAAAGCCGCTGAATTATTATACTTTTTTATTGACGACACCATTGATGACCATGTGTCATTTAGACAAATAAAACAACGGGTACAAGGCTTGCTTGGAGCACGGGAAATAGAATCACTGTGCTTATATCTGAAGAAATAAAAACGCACGAAAAATGATTACATCTGGGAATTTTATGATAAGCAGCGTGAACTGATTCAGCACTTAATACGCCCCATTTTTTTATGCCTGACCTTTGAAGGATCAGACAATACACAGGCTTTATCTGCACAATTAAATAGAATGAAAAAAGAGTTGTTAGGTGCTGGTGAATTAGCATCGTCAGATCGAGGATTGATTCCAGCCAAACACCAATTGTATGTTATCAATATTGATAACAACGTACTCTCTGAGCGTTACGAGTTGATGCTGTATTTAGCAGCTCAAAATAATCTTGGTGGGAAACTCTTTATACCAACGGCTATCAAATATCGTGCATTACACGATGACCTTGTTGGAGATATCCCCTGGGCACAGAAAGACAAGCTACTTAAAGGTTCCATGCTAGATAGCATGAATACAGAGCCTGCCCAGCGGGTTAAATCGATGGAGAAAAAGATGAACGATAAGCTGCAACGGGTTGGCCAGCGCATTGATGAGGGCGACAATCGAAATGTGGTATTGCGTAATCGCTCAGGAAAAACTCAATGGAGGTTGCCGTATTCAGGCACAAAATCGGCTTTAAACAATCCCTTTTTCGATCGTATGAAACCGATTAACATTGCCGATGTATTACGCTTCGTTTATCAGAAAACAGGATTTTTAAAGCACTTTGAGCATGTTCGCCAGGTACAGTCCGGACAGAGTGATCATTTGAATGATTTACTGGCGGCTCTCATTGGCAATGGAACCTATTATGGCCTACACGGCATGGCCAGCATCTCTGATAGATCATATGATCATCTACGCACAGTACAGGCCAATTATTTGCGACCTGAAACGCTAAACTTCGGCAATGATGCAATTAACGATGCGACAGCGAAATTATCAATCTTCAAGCATTACAATATCCAAAAAGGACTCATTCATGCCAGTGCTGACAGGCAAAAATTCGAATCACGGTTAGAGACTTTTAAAACTCGCTATTCATCTAAATATTTTGGCACGAATAAAGGACTAACATCGATGAACTTGATTGCCAATCATGTAGCCTTGAATGCCCAGATTATTGGTTCCAATGAACATGAATCTCATTTTATTTTGGATCTGCTTCATAACAATACCTCGGAGATTAAGCCGGATATTTTGTCAACGGATACGCACGGCGTTAATCATGTTAACTTTGCTTTGCTGGACCTGTTTGGCTATATCTTTGCGCCGCGCTATGCTCAGTTTGGAACCGTGATATCAGATCTTTTTGATGTAAATGAGGGAGAAGACAATAAGGCAACGCTCTCATTAAAAAAGCCTATTAATACAAAATTAATTATCGATGAGTGGGATACGATACAGCGCATTATTATATCACTACAGCAGAAGACGATAACGCAGGCGACCCTTGTTAGAAAGCTTTCTGGCTATAGTCAAAACCACCCCTTGCTGAAAGCTTTAACTGAATATAATCGTATGCTCAAGGCCATGTACTTACTGGACTATATTGATGATGCCAGTTTAAGAACTTATGTACAGCGAGCCTTGAATCGTGGGGAAGCTTATCATCAATTACGGCGTGCTATTGCACATGTGAATGGCAATCGTTTCCAGGGAAAATCAGACGATGAGATTGTCTTGTGGAATGAATGCGCGAGGCTATTAACCAACGCCATTATCTATTTTAATTCGCTGATACTGACGCGATTACTTGAGCATTTTGAGGGGGAAAGTGACGATAAGAAGTTGGAAATTATTAAGCAAGTTTCGCCAGTGGCTTGGCATAACATCAATTTGAACGGAACTTACAGCTTTAGCTTTGAACAAAACCTACTAGATTTGGATGAAATTATGCAATCCATCGTGCAAAATGAAAATTAAGCCACCTCTGTAGGCCTTGTGGGGTATGGGCTGTAGAGATAAGTGTCACTTTAGGACGGAATGTCCCCAGAACCCCATGAACGGGGCACTCGCCAGTTCCAGACTTTGCGAATCAGATATTGATTATGTGAACCTGCATGGCACTGCTACACCGATGAACGATATTTCAGAAGATCAAGGACTGATGAAGGTTTTTACCAGTCGCCCAACCTGTTCGTCCACTAAAGGCTTTACCGGTCATACACTGGGTGCGGCAGGTATTGTTGATGCAGTGTTGAGCTGTATTGCAATAACTGATCATTATGTACCCCCAAATCTGAATACACATGACCTGGATGAACGGATTCAGGCGAATATTCTGCTGCAAGGTAAAGAACAAAAGCTTGAATATGTAATGAGTAATTCATTTGGCTTTGGCGGAAGTAATGCCAGTCTGATATTCGGAGCGGCATAATGAAGGTGCATGTAGCAGGCGTTGGATTGGTGATGCCTGGAGTAGAGAGTTGGCAACAGGCAAAACAGGTATTTAGCCATCCGGATGGCTACGATGTATCTGCCCCATTGCCTCCCATAGCAAAAACCAACTTATTGTCAGCCAACGAGCGTCGGCGTACCACGCGCCTGATTCAGATGGCTTTGCATTGTGGCCAGGATGCAGTGCAAGGCTGGCAGGGTAAACCAGCGACCGTGTTTGCGTTGTCCTGTGGTGATCTGGGTACTGTGGATAAAATTTTGCAAGCACTCACCTTGCCAGGGCATCCTATTTCATCCACACAGTTTCATAATTCCGTCCATAATGCATCTGCGGGTTATTGGTCCATCCTGACCGGTTCAAACTCGCCTTCCACCAGTATTTCTGCTTGGGATGCAAGTTTCAGTGCGGGATTACTTGAAGCGGCTACCCAGGTGATGACCGATCATCAGCAGGTACTTTTGGTGGCTTGTGATTATCCACCACCCGCGAGGCTGACCAAAAAACGCCAGATCAAAGCGCCATTTTCAGTAGCCCTGTTGTTGATGAGGGAAGGCCCTGGGCCATCACTCACAATAGCGCTCAACCCGTCTGGCAAAGAAAACAAATTAACTGATTTACCTTTGGAATCGTTACGGCTAGCTAACCCTGCTGCTCGCTCACTACCTCTGATGCAATTGCTGGCTAGCAGGGAGCATGGTGAAGTAAACCTCTCTTATTTAAATAATCAGCTATTGAATATCCTGGTAAGACCATGATCCAGCGAGATGAATTGTGTTCTCTGATCCCGCATTCGGGTGGTATGTGCCTTCTGGATAAAGTGCTGCATTGGGACCCTACAATTATTCAGTGCAGCAGCGAAACCCATCTCTTGTCACAGAACCCGCTATGCATCCATCATCAGCTGGCAGCAGTGCATGCCATTGAGTATGGCGCACAGGCCATGGCTGTACATGGTGGTCTGTTAGCCCGTAAGCATGGCACCCATCCAGTGAAGGGTTTTGTCGCAGCCCTGAAGGATGTCAATCTATATGCTGATTATCTGCATGATAAGCCAGATCCATTGCAGATAAATGCAAAGGCCCTGTTATTGAATTCAGATGCTATGATCTACCGGTTTCGAATAACTAGCGGCGGCATATCAATTGCTGATGGCCAGATAACGGTTATGTCTGCAGCAGGGGGATAACAGCATGAAATCCGTTGCTCAGAAAAGAGCGCTTGTGACGGGTGGTAGTGGAGATATTGGATCCAGTATCTGTAAACTGCTGGCGCAGCAGAAAATGTATGTGTTGGTACATGCAGCCACCAGACCTGAACGTGCAGACTCTATAGTGGAAGAGATTGTCAGTTCAGGCGGTTCTGCAGAGAGGGTTTGCTTTGATGTTACCGATGAATCAGCCTGTCAATCGGCTATAGAAAGCATTCTGCAGGATGGGCCAGTCCAGGTGCTGGTAAGTAATGCGGGAATGCACGAAGATGCGCCCTTGGCGGGTATGAGTTTTGACCAATGGTCCAGAGTCATCGACGTGAATTTGCATGGGTTCTTTCATGTATGCCAACCCTTGCTTCTACCCATGATGAGTACACGCTGGGGAAGGGTGATTGCTCTTTCATCCATTGCAGGCCAGCTTGGAAATCGAGGGCAGGCAAATTATGCAGCAGCCAAGTCCGGCCTGCATGGCGCTATCAAATCTCTATCCATTGAACTGGCATCCAGAGGAATCACAGCTAATGTGGTAGCTCCAGGCATCATTCAGGGAGATATGACAGAGACTCTCTTCGACAACCAAAAGATTCAAGCAGTTGGTGCCGGCCCAGCGTGCTGGAACACCTGAGGAGGTTGCCGAATTAGTCGGTTTTCTGGTGTCGGAGAAAGCCGCTTATATCAGCGGCCAAATTATTGGCATCAACGGTGGGATGGGATAGATTGCCGATGTCATTGATGAATTGATCAGCGGTTCTTTAAGTTTACTTTCTATAATGTTTACAACAAAAATAGGGATTGAAAAATCCAGGCCGTCGATTCTGCATAACATATTTGGCAAATAACCTAAAAAAGAACTATATTCGTGCTCACATCACATGGTATAAAATATCGTCATGATGTGATTTATGACGTGAATCAAGGGATTAATGAAAATATCAAAAATTACTCTTCTAAGTCAGTATCTTGCTTGCAACACTGTTTTTGACGGGTTGCAAGCAAACCGCTATTCGTAACGTTGATAATGGTCCACTATTAAGCCCATCTGGTACCAGCTTGGAACAAACTACTGTTGTCATACGGCGTGCAGGGGCTAAGTTAGGATGGCAAATGAAAAGCATCGCGCCTGGCCATATTCTTGGCGTACTTCATCTGAGAAGTCATGTTGCAAAGGTTGATATTACTTTCGACACTAAAACATTCAACATTCAATATAAAGACAGTGTCAATTTAGATTACAAAACAGAAGATGGTGCCAACACTATCCACAGCAACTACAATGGTTGGATCCACCGCCTGGTAGCCGCCATCATGTCGCAGACCAGTGATTTTTAAATTTTATAACGTGCTGTCTTCACAACGAGAGCCACATTTTACTAACTGGTCTTCGTTCAGAAACAGTAAAGATGGACACAGAGTACGCAAAGGTCACATCTTAAAAAAACAAGAAAAACCTCTGCATGCTCTGCGTTCCTTTTTTAAGAGTTTCTGGGCGAACACTCGTTAACTTTTGGGTAGATTGAGCTGAGGCACGACCTAGGAGCCTGTCGGACTCAGGATGAATATACTACGAAAAATTTGGCCAAAAAGGCTTCTCCTCGTTACGATCATCTAAGCCCGATGGGCTCCTAGCCTAATATCTACAAATCAGGTATCTTTACCCACTTTCCAACCTGATACCGAGTAGTACTCATGACCACACCCTTTGTCGCAGTCTTAATGGGCTCAGATTCTGATCTGCCAATACTGCAATCCACCATGGGCGTACTGAAAGCCCTGGAAATTCCTTTTGAAGCCAAGATCACCTCCGCCCACCGCACGCCGGCAGCGACCCACACCTATGTAAAAGATGCCGATGCCAGAGGCTGTTCCGTGTTCATCTGTGCCGCCGGCCTAGCTGCTCATTTGGCGGGCGCCGTGGCAGGACTCACCCTGAAGCCGGTTATCGGCATCCCGCTGGATGCCGGACCACTGCAGGGTATGGACTCGCTGCTGTCGACTGTGCAGATGCCGGGCGGGATTCCTGTTGCTACGGTGGCCGTTGGTAAGCCGGGCGCCAAAAATGCGGGTTATCTGGCAGCACAAATCATGGCCCTGGCTGACCCCGGGTTGGCCCAACGCATCAGAAGTGAACGCGATGCCAATGCTGAAAGCGTCATCGCCAAAGATGCAAAACTCCAGGAAGACCTGAAGGGTTAAGCCAGTGAACAGCCCCCTCTCCTCTTGGAGGCTCAAAGAGGCCCGGCGCTATTTCCGTGAGGGAGGCGTCATTGCCTACCCCACGGAGGCAGTCTACGGCCTGGGCTGTGACCCGCTGAATGGCAGTGTAGTCCATCGCCTGCTGGCACTGAAACAGCGGCCTGTGGATAAAGGCTTCATTCTTATCGCCGCCGATTTCAATCAACTCAAGCCCTATATCAGCGAACTTGGCAAAGCGCAGATGGCACCGGTCTTCGCAAGCTGGCCAGGCCCACACACCTGGCTGCTACCTACCGCCCCCAATCTGCCTTATTGGCTCTGCGGGAAGCATAATACCCTGGCTGTCAGGGTGACTGACCATCCCATTGCCGCCAGCTTGTGCCTGGCCTGTGACTCCCCTCTGGTATCAACCAGCGCGAATAGGGCAAACCTGCGACCTGCCAGAAGCTCCCTGGAAGTAAAGCTGCGGATCAATGCTGTGGACTATATTATTAACGCCCCCCTGGGCAACTGCCTACAGCCCACTTCCATCAGAGATGCCCGGACCGGGCAGATTATCCGTTTCTAAAACCACCCGAATGCAGGCAAAAAAACGGACTCATCCGGGGAAAACGATAAGTCCGAAAGCGCCTATATTAAGCGTCGGAGGAGAATTGTCATGAGAGCTTGGCGCACATCACAACATTACAGCGTTACAGCGTTACAGCGTTACAGCGTTGCAAAGAGTGTTCCATTTAATCCGTCATGTCACTCAAACCACCAAACCTGCTAACATATGCCCAACGAAGTACTTTTTGAAAAGTACAGGTGGCGCACTTACAACTTGTAATCCACCTTATCATCCATTTCCACCTTGGCTAGCCTGACCGCTCCCTCATACTCATTCACCACCCGCTCCAGTACCGATGCCAGAGGGATGCAGGCAACACTAGTCGGCCCAAAAATCCACCAACCGGCTGCTCATGGGAAGCTGGCAAAACCTGAGCGCCAAAGGTCTCAACTTCCACATCAAAAATATAGGGTGACCCACTCTAGCTGCTCATACTGCTTACTCACAATGGCCAGCCATTCATCTCAAAAGGAGTTTCATGGCATAAACACACCGTAACCTGTTGGAACCTCGCAAGAGGGTGGGGTATCTTATGTCGTTGAACCCCAAGACCGGACAACCGGAGAGAGAGATGCAGAGCAAATCCGCCTTTAACAGCCGCTACCCTGCCACCCGCATGCGTCGTATGCGATTCGACGATTTTTCACGTTGCATGATGCGGGAGAACACGCTTACACCGTCAGATTTTATCTACCCGGTGTTCGTGCTGGAGGGCAAGGGTCAAAAAGAGGCTATCAGCTCCATGCCCGGCATCGAGCGTCTGAGTATCGACCTGCTGGTAGAAGAGGCAAAAGAGATTCATGCTCTTGGTATCCCGGCCATGGCACTGTTCCCGGTCACGCCACAGGAGGCGAAATCCGAAGACGCCAGAGAAGCCTACAACCCTCACGGCTTGGCTCAACGCACTGTGCGCGCCCTGAAACAGGCGGTACCGGAACTCGGCATCATAGCCGACGTCGCCCTGGACCCCTTCACCACCCACGGACAGGATGGCCTGATTGATCAATCAGGCTACGTGATGAATGATGAGACCGTAGAGGTTCTGGTCAAGCAGGCGGTCTCCCACGCCGAGGCAGGGGCCGATATCGTCGCCCCTTCAGACATGATGGATGGCCGTATCGGAGAGATACGCGAAGCCCTGGAATCCGCAGGACAGATCCACACCCGCATTCTCGCCTACTCCGCAAAATACGCCTCCAGCTTCTACGGCCCTTTCCGCGATGCCGTCGGCTCCACCGCAAACCTGGGAACAGGCAACAAATATACCTATCAGATGGACCCGGCAAACTCCGACGAGGCGCTGCGAGAGGTGGAGCTCGACCTCAATGAAGGTGCCGATATGGTGATGATCAAGCCGGGAATGCTCTATCTGGACATAGTCCACCGGGTTAAAAATACTTTCGGCGCCCCGACATTCGTTTATCAGGTCAGCGGTGAATACGCCATGCTGATGGCGGCAGCACAAAACGGTTGGCTCGATCAACGTGCTGTCGTGCTTGAATCCCTGCTCAGCATCAAACGGGCAGGCGCCGACGGCATCCTTACCTACTTTGCCAAACAGGCCGCCCGCTGGATCAATGAATAACGCGTTTCAGGGCCAATATGACTGATCGATATGCCGTCATCGGCAACCCTATTGAGCACAGCAAGTCACCACTCATCCATGCGGCTTTTGCAAAGCAGACGGGAGAGACGCTAGAGTACAGCCGGCTTCTGGGTAATCCGGGTGAATTTGCAACCGATGTCAGGGAATTTTTCTCGCGCGGCGGCAGGGGGCTCAACGTCACCGTCCCCTTCAAAGAGGAGGCGTGGCAACTCGCTGATGAGTTGAGCCACCGGGCAAAAGTCGCCACAGCGGCCAATACTCTGATTCTGCTGAGTGACGGCAGGATCAGAGGTGACAACACTGACGGTGTCGGCCTGATACGTGACTTGATGACCAACCATGGCTTTCCGCTCCGCAGCAGCCACATTCTGCTACTGGGTGCAGGGGGTGCCTCCAGAGGAGTAATACGCCCCCTACTGGACGAAAACCCCGCCTCTCTGGTCGTTGCCAATCGCACAGCAAGCAAAGCCGTAGCACTGGCCTGTGAACTGGGAGAAAACGGTGAAACTGAGGGCTGCGGCCTCGATGATCTAGCGGACCGGCAGTTCGACCTGATCATCAATGCCACCGCGGCGGGCCTTGACGGCAAGGTACCGGCCATTCCGGACACCCTGCTGACCACCCGCGGCTGGACCTACGACATGATGTATGGAAACGAGCCCACTGCCTTTGTTCGCTGGGGATTGGAGCGTGGGGCGGCCAAGTCGCTTGATGGCAGGGGGATGCTGGTGGAACAGGCCGCCGAATCCTTTTTTCTTTGGCGCGGCATGATGCCGGATACGGCGCCCATGATCCAAGCATTGGTATCGTACCCATCAATAAGCGTATAACCCACCACGAAGGGCACGAAAAGAATTCGCTGCTGATTATTATTTTGGCTCTTCTCCCTAATTGAGTGGGTAGATTAACGTACCTCCCCTGTGAGAGATAAAGATCTATACACTCAGATTTTGGGTATCAAGAGCCCTTGGCAGGTTAGCAGTGTGGAGTCGGCTCTGTCAGAGGAGGAGAGGTAACGGTACAGGTTGAGCAGGAAGCAGGTGCCAAGCAGTGTTGTTCAACCTGTGGAGCAGATCTTACCGGGCTATGACTCACGCAAGCGCTGCTGAAACCGGGCTCTGAATTTACTGCAATGCTTGAGGCACTGGTGATCGACTGGTTGAAAGAGGCGTCCATCTCGGCAGTCTCCCGATTCATGGGGCTGAGTTGGAATGCCATTGATGGAATTATGCAGCGAGCGGTTAAGCGAGGGCTGGCACGTAGAAAAGAGATCAGCTCAACACGTATAGGTGTTGATGAGACGGCCTTCAAGAAACGCCATGATTATGTAACAGTCTTATCAGACCAGGATGCAGGTACAGTGTTGCACGTGGGCAGTGACCGCAAAAAGGCCAACGCTCAAAGCACATGGTACGAAAGTCTGACAAAAGAGAAGCGATAGAGAGTGCCTCCATGGATATGTGGCCAAGCCTTTATCAATGCCATGCTAAAAAGCCTGCCTAGGGCTGAGAGAGGATTGTCTTTGATAAATTCCACGTCGCCAAGAGCACATGCTGATGGCTATGAAGACCTTAAAGGCCGCCAGTATGACTGGCTCTACAACCCGGAGAATATGACGCGCAGACAGGAATTACGGTTCAAGGCGCTACGTGACAGCACGCTGAAGACTGCCCATGCCTGGGCGATCAAAGAGTTTGCCATGTCACTCTGGCACTATGCCAGTAAGACATGAGCAAGGAAAGACTGGGAGCGGTGGTTATCATGGTGGCCTGGAGCCAATCAAGAAAGTGACGGGAACAATCAAGGATCATCTGTGGAGAATATTGAATGCTGTTGTTTTGGGGGTTCTGGGGACATTCCGTCCTAAAGTGACACTTATCTCTACAGCCCATACCCCACAAGGCCTACAGAGGTGGCTTAATTTTCATTTTGCACGATTGATTGCATAATTTCATCCAAATCTAGTAGGTTTTGTTCAAAGCTAAAGCTGTAAGTTCCGTTCAAATTGATGTTATGCCAAGCCACTGGCGAAACTTGCTTAATAATTTCCAACTTCTTATCGTCACTTTCCCCCTCAAAATGCTCAAGTAATCGCGTCAGTATCAGCGAATTAAAATAGATAATGGCGTTGGTTAATAGCCTCGCGCATTCATTCCACAAGACAATCTCATCGTCTAATTTTCCCTGGAAACGATTGCCATTCACATGTGCAATAGCACGCCGTAATTGATGATAAGCTTCCCCACGATTCAAGGCTCGCTGTACATAAGTTCTTAAACTGGCATCATCAATATAGTCCAGTAAGTACATGGCCTTGAGCATACGATTATATTCAGTTAAAGCTTTCAGCAAGGGGTGGTTTTGACTATAGCCAGAAAGCTTTCTAACAAGGGTCGCCTGCGTTATCGTCTTCTGCTGTAGTGATATAATAATGCGCTGTATCATATCCCACTCATCGATAATTAATTCTGTATTAATAGGCTTTTTTAATGAGAGCGTTGCCTTATTGTCTTCTCCCTCATTTACATCAAAAAGATCTGATATCACGGTTCCAAACTGAGCATAGCGCGGCGCAAAGATATAGACAAACAGGTCCAGCAAAGCAAAGTTAACATGATTAACGCCGTGCGTATCCGTTGACAAAATATCCGGCTTAATCTCCGAGGTATTGTTATGAAGCAGATCCAAAATAAAATGAGATTCATGTTCATTGGAACCAATAATCTGGGCATTCAAGGCTACATGATTGGCAATCAAGTTCATCGATGTTAGTCCTTTATTCGTGCCAAAATATTTAGATGAATAGCGAGTTTTAAAAGTCTCTAACCGTGATTCGAATTTTTGCCCGTCAGCACTGGCATGAATGAGTCCTTTTTGGATATTGTAATGCTTGAAGATTGATAATTTCGCTGTCGCATCGTTAATTGCATCATTGCCGAAGTTTAGCGTTTCAGGTCGCAAATAATTGGCCTGTACTGTGCGTAGATGATCATATGATCTATCAGAGATGCTGGCCATGCCGTGTAGGCCATAATAGGTTCCATTGCCAATGAGAGCCGCCAGTAAATCATTCAAATGATCACTCTGTCCGGACTGTACCTGGCGAACATGCTCAAAGTGCTTTAAAAATCCTGTTTCCTGATGAACGAAGCGTAATACATCGGCAATGTTAATCGGTTTCATACGATCGAAAAAGGGATTGTTTAAAGCCGATTTTGTGCCTGAATACGGCAACCTCCATTGAGTTTTTCCTGAGCGATTACGCAATACCACATTTCGATGTGTCGCCCTCATCAATGCGCTGGCCAACCCGTTGCAGCTTATCGTTCATCTTTTTCTCCATCGATTTAACCCGCTGGGCAGGCTCTGTATTCATGCTATCTAGCATGGAACCTTTAAGTAGCTTGTCTTTCTGTTGACCTTTCCCCCAGAAATAGAGCCATGACAAGGATGAGATTTCCAATTAGTCTGTGTATTAGGAGATCTCAAGATGAAGAAGAAGCGTTACAGAGAAGAGCAAATTATTGGTGCCATCAAGCAGGTAAAAGTTGATGACATTTGTCGTCAGTTCGGCATTTCAACCGGGTGCTTTTATAACTGGCGAAGCAAATACGCCGGGATGGATGTCTCAGAAGCCAAACGGCTCAAAGAGCTTGAAAGCGAAAACAACAAGCTTAAGAAGTTACTTGCCGAGAAAATGCTTGAAGCTGAGGCGATGAAGGATGTGCTCTCAAAAAAGTGGTAAAGCCTGCTGATAGAAAACAAATCGTGAGCTACCTTAAGTCGCGGTTCAAATTAAGTGAGCGTAGAGCTTGCCAATTAGTAGGCTTAAGTAGAACCGCTTTTCGGTACGTTACTCAATGGGGAAAAGATGAGCCTCTACGCAAACGGTTACTTGAGCTGGCAAAAAAGCATCCGAGTTATGGTTATTTGTTTTTACATGGCCTCCTGAGAGGAGAGGGGCTTGTGAAAAACAAGAAGCGGACCTACCGAGTCTATAACGAAGAAGGTCTTCAAGTGAGGACTAAAAAACGCAAGAAGATAATACGACCAAGAATGCCAACGATTATGCCCATTGGTAAAAATATACGCTGGTCAATGGATTTTGTCAGTGATCAGTTGGCTAATGGTCGCCGCTTTCGAGTATTTAATGTGATTGATGATTACTCAAGAGAAGTTATTGGCCAGCTCTCTGACTTCTCGATCAATGGTCACCAGGTCGCTCGTTTTTTAACTCAGGTGATTGAGCTAAGGAGCGCTCCGGATCAAATAATCTGCGACAACGGTACTGAGTTTACTAGCAAGGCGATGTTCTACTGGCAAAAAGAAAGTGGCGTTAAGCTAGGTTTTATTCAGCCAGGTAAGCCTACTCAGAATGCGTTTGTAGAAAGCTTAAACGGTAAATTCAGAAATGAATGCTTAAATCAGCATTGGTTCAGGTCCATTGATGACGCTAGACATGAAATTGATCAATGGCGAGAGCACTACAATCACGTGCGGCCTCATAGCGCATTAAATTATTTGTCACCTGTGGCCTTTGTGAATAGGGCCGCTTAGAATGAATTATCTCATCCAAGTCTTGGTATTAAGATGGGGGGAAGGTCAGGTAAAGGTCAGCTCGAAGGCTTCGATATTTTTGTTGCGGTAGTGGTATTCTTTGTTTCCAGTATTTCAGTAATCTTTTTCTTGAATTTACCAACTTGGAGCTTGATTGTGTCTTCGTCTGGTTCTGAGTTTGGAATGCGATCTACCAACTGAAAAACAAGTTTAGTCAATGATTCTTCATCATCACCGAAATTCTGAAACTGTGCAAAAGGTCCAGATGAAGCATCTTTCAAAGAAATCCCCAAGGCTACACCAAGAATAGGAGTTTCTAGTTTCCCTTTCGCCATGCTGGCCTCAAAAAGAATCCATGGCCGATTTACACTTCTCTCCGTGAGAAGGCAAATAATATCAGAGGCATCTTGAATATTCTTGATGATTTCTGGACACCATACTCAATGCCTTGATTCCCTTTCCTATCTGATGTTCTGAACGACTTAAGCACGCCAGCACTTACGCTTCTCAGTAACCCACTGAAGGCTTCAGCCAACTTTGCGTCTCGCGTATCATGGCTAATAAACACAAGGGAACGGGCTGTTTTCACGATTTCCTTTTTTGGTTTATTTTCATCAGCCATTTTTGCCTCCTAAGTTTTGTTGTTGTTCAGTGAAATATTAATGTCTGTTGAACTAAGCCGCCCAGAATAGTCCGTCGATGCTTATTTATAGGAAATTGTTTTTGGCAGGAGGGTTCATTCGATAATGCAACAAGGAAGAGGAATGCCGGGGTTGGCTGTAGTTGCTGTATCACTGCGCCTTCAGAATGATTCTCCATGGCCTTGTCCGTTCGTTTTTTCCTAACTACTTATCTCGATAATACCCCATTTTCCGCGTTTATGCCGCACTCGGCCATCAGGTCCGCGGGATCTGTCCCGACAAGACTCAATGACTGTCTATGGTGCCTTAGCCGTCGTCAGCCACTTCCCCGATATACCGGAGTTATAGTCAAATCTGGTGTTTAGCCAGTTGAATCAAGCGGCGACCTGATCGACTCCTGCTACCTCAACACCCTCTTTAAATTTGATTCCGGTTATCACCTTCGCCAGATAATCGAAACCCCGTAATCGTCTCCACGTCTTCTCGGCACACCGGCCGAGTTTGAACATCATGTGTAGCATGCCGTCACGCGATAGGCAGCCCTTGGAACGCTTGGTTCGATGGCGGATTGTCCCGAAGGTGGATTCAATCGGATTGCTGGTCCGAATGCTCTGCCAATGCTGCGCAGGAAATTGATAGAAAGCCATCAGTTCCTCTCGGTCTTTGTGCAGACAGATGGCAGCCTTCGGATACTTTGGCTCATACGTTTTGATAAACAGATCAAAGGCCTTTTCCGCATCGGCCTGGGTCTCCGACTGCCAGATGTTGTCCAGTGCCTGCTTCGCTTTCGGCTGAGCTGACCTTGGCAGGCATCATGGTTTTGTGCATCCAGCAGCGCTGCTGGCGCGTCTCCGGATACACTTCCTCCAGCGCAGCCCAGAATCCCATGGCACCGTCACCGATCGCCAATTTTGGCGGGGTCAGTCCGCGTGACTTCAGTTTCAACAGTACCTCCCGCCAGCTCTGTGTGGACTCCCGTACACCATCCTCAATTGCCAGAAAATGCTTCTCACCACGCTCATTCACGCCGATCACCACCAGGGCACACAGCTTCGTCTGCTCTGCTCTCTGTCCGCTGTAGACACCGTCTGCACCCAATGGCCCTTATCCAGGCGCTCCTCGCACCCGCTCCGATATTCTTCTGCCCAGACCTGCTTCAGACGCGATACCCTGCCGGCCGACAAGCCTGTTGCATCCGGACCCACCAGCACTTTCAGGGCTTCACCCATCTCTCCACTGGAAATCCCCTTCAGGTAGAGCCACGCCAGCGCCGCTTCCAGTGACTTCGTCTTGCGTACATACGGCGGCACCAGAGCTGATCGGAACGCCACCGGCTCGTCGGTCTTCGCGCGAACTTTGGGGATCTTGACCGTGACCGGCCCCAATCCTGTCTGCAATTTACGAGCTGGCAGGTGACCATTACGCACCACACCCACCTTGCCATCCTCTGTCCGTCGCTCGACGTGCTCCGCCAACAGCTCCAGCAGATCGGCCTCCACCGGCTGGTAGATCAACTGCTCTGCACCGCTTCTCGGCAACTCTGTCAGCGAATCGATAATCGTATCTCGACCTGCCAGCTTAACAACGTTATTCTTACTCATGGTCGCGTATCTCCAATGGTTGTTTTGATGTCTCGCAACAACAAATCAACCAGATACCCCGCTTTTTTTCAATTCCTTTCAAACAACACTTTTAGTTATAACTCTAAAATTGCGCCCCACATTGTGTTCAAAGAGCTTATTGACAAGTTGGCAGTCAACGCGGTACTCTACGCTCATATTCTGAATGGTTTTTCTGTGCGCGACCGCTCTATGTTTATTTTTAAGTTAGTTGGGCCTTGGAAAAGCGGATTTTTTGTTTATCGGTGATATAGCTATGAAGAGAACCTTCCAACCCAGCAACCTTAAGCGTACCCGTACTCATGGTTTTCGTGCCCGCATGGCTACCCGAGGTGGTCGAAGAGTTATTAATGCCCGTCGTGCCAAGGGTCGCACTCGACTGACACCTTAATTTCCAGCTGCAATTGCAAATAATTGGAGCAAGACTTCCTCGATCCGCTAGACTGCTGACTCCAGCAGTATTCAAACGGGTATTTCAACGGTCCAAAAGCAGCTCTGATAGATTTTTTACCATACTATCGTCTCCAAACGAGCTGCCTCAAGCTCGGCTGGGTATGGCGATAGCCAAGAAAAATCTGAAACGGGCCGTTGATCGAAATCTTGTCAAAAGAATAGTCAGAGAGAGCTTCAGGCAACACCAGCGGGACCTTGCAGGCTTTGATCTGGTTGTGCTTTGCAGGAGAGACTTGCCGGTTAAGGGGAAGCTGGCTCTTAGGCGCTCTTTGGCTAGGCACTGGAAAAAAGTATCTGTTGGTTTTAACGAAAGCTGAAAATATCCGATTTTTTTCTCTGCAAACCGGGTTTTTCAGTTCATAATAACGGCCTAATCAGCCAGCTAATTGAACATTCTACCCGAATTGTGAGAGTCCATGGACAATCTTCGCCTTATGCTTTTTTTTGGTTTGGCTTTAATTTCGTTGATGCTTTGGCAAGCCTGGAACCAAGACTACGGAGAAAACCAGCAGCCAGTAGCTGGGGCAGATACAGTTAAAACTGCACCTTCCTACACCCCTTCAATGCCGGTACCCGCTGCCAAGGCGAGTGGTGAAATACCTCAAGCGACACCAACTGTAGGTACCGTATCCAGTGCTGCCGTGCCATCAATGACAGAGACTGCCGCCAGCAGCTCTGCCAAGGTAAATGTCAAAACCGACCTTTACACCATGGAGATTGATACCAGGGGTGGCAATATCCTCAAGGTATTCCTCAATGATTTCCCGGAAGCACTGGGTGATACGGAGAATAAACTCCAGTTGATGACCCCTATTTTTCCTGATGTATACATCGGCCAATCCGGCCTGATCGGAGGTGAGCAGATCAGTGCTCCCACTCATGAGGCGATTTACCAGACGGAGAAAAATAGTTACCAGATATCTGATGGAGATGACACGCTGCAATTTGATCTGGCCTGGAGCGGTGAGGATGGCATCAAGGTAACCAAGCGCTTTATATACACCCGCGGCAGCTATCTGGTGACAGTTCAGCACATTGTGGAAAACGGTTCAGGCAAGCCCTGGGTTGGTCGTGAATACCGTCAATTGATGCGTAGTGAACCGACTGACGACGGGGAGTCTAAATTTGTCTACACCTATACCGGTGGTGCCATCTACTCAGAGGAGGAGAAGTACGAGAAGATCTCTTTCGGTGATATGGAAGACAAAAAGCTGGCCCGGGATGTAAAGGGTGGCTGGATAGCGATGCTTCAACACTATTTTGTCGGTGCCTGGATTCCTCCGGTTGAAGAGACAGACCATTTCTACAGCAACGTACTGTCAGGGAAGCGCTATGTACTGGGTGCTTATACACCTTCGATACAGCTCGAGAGTGGTGCAACCCACACATTTTCCACTGGCTTTGTAGCCGGCCCCAAATTGCAGGAGGAGTTGGCGGAAATTGCCACAGGTCTTGATCTGAGTGTGGATTACGGCTGGTTGACGGTGCTAGCTCAGCCAATATTCTGGCTTCTGAAGAAAATCCAGTCGGTTGTCACTAACTGGGGCTTGTCCATCATTCTGCTCACCATGATGATCAAAGCGGTCTTTTTCAAGCTCTCTGAGACCAGCTATAGGTCCATGGCCAACATGCGCAAAATGACACCACGCATTCAGGCGCTGAAGGATCGCTACGGAGATGATAAACAGCGGATGAATCAGGCAATGATGGAGCTCTACAAAAAAGAGAAGATCAACCCCCTGGGCGGTTGTCTCCCGATCGTGGTACAGATTCCGGTATTTATTGCCCTCTACTGGGTATTGCTCGAAAGTGTTGAACTGCGCCAGGCACCCTTCATTCTCTGGATTCATGATCTCTCGACGAAAGATCCCTACTTTGTTCTCCCTGTCATCATGGGTGTTTCCATGTTTATTCAGCAGAAACTGAATCCTGCTCCACCAGATCCAATGCAAGCCAAGATCATGATGAGTCTGCCCTTTGTATTCACCATCTTTTTTGCCTTCTTCCCCTCTGGCCTAGTGCTTTACTGGGTGGTTAATAATACCCTTTCCATTGCTCAGCAGTGGTACATTACCCGCCAGATCGAGGCGGCGTAACAGAAGGCTTGCGTCTGATTGCCTGTGGATAAACAGGATATCATCGCCGCTATTGCCACCCCGCCAGGAATAGGCGGGGTGGGCATTATCCGGGTTTCCGGCAAATCCCTTGAGTCGATTGCCAAGTTGGTAATCGGCCGGCTACCCCCTCCCCGCCACGCCAGCTATAGCCGTTTTGTTGATGCTTCGGAAGAGGTAATCGACGAAGGGATCGCACTCTTTTTCCCCGGACCAAACTCCTTTACAGGCGAAGATGTGCTGGAACTCCAGGGTCATGGCGGCCCAGTGGTGATGGACATGTTACTGCAAAGGGTGTTGCAGTGCGGCGCCAGACTGGCCCACCCCGGTGAGTTCAGTCAGCGGGCATTTCTCAATGGAAAGCTCGATCTCACCCAAGCCGAGGCGATTGCCGATCTGGTAGAGAGCGGCACCGCTGCTGCTGCCAGACTTGCCGTCCGGTCACTGGAGGGAGAGTTCTCCAGACGAATTCAGATATTGCTGGAGCAACTCACCCAGCTGCGCATCTATGTTGAGGCAGCAATCGACTTTCCGGAAGAAGAGATTGATTATCTCTCCGATGAAAAAGTGAATACTGACTTACGTCTGATCATAGATACTTTGCGCAGTGTACAGAAAAGTGCCCAACTAGGCCGATTGTTGCGGGATGGTATGACTCTGGTGATAGCCGGACGTCCCAATGCCGGCAAATCCAGCCTGTTGAATGCCCTGGCTGGCCGGGAGTCGGCGATTGTGACGGATATTCCGGGAACCACCAGAGATCTGCTGAGAGAGCAGATCCAGATAGATGGCATGCCGCTGCACCTTATCGACACGGCGGGTTTGAGGGAGAGTACCGACCAAGTGGAAAAAGAGGGTATTCGCCGGGCACGTGAAGAAATCGGGAAAGCAGATCGTATTCTTTGGATCTTTGATGACACAGCAGATCCGGGAGATGGTGATCTGGATAGAGAGACACTCCCTCCTCAAGTGCCGATTACGTTGATTAGAAATAAAGTGGATAAAACAAGGTCTCCGTCAAGCCTCAGGGAGACAGCTGCTGGAGTCGAGATATCCCTCTCCGCAAAAACCGGGGAAGGGATGGGTCTACTGCGCCAGCATCTGAAACAGAGCATGGGATTTAGCGCTGGCCAGGAGGGAGAATTCATCGCCAGACGCCGTCATCTGGATGCCTTACAGCGTACAAGTGAGCACATACTTACCGGTAAAAGTGTACTGGAAGAGAGCGGTTCAGGTGAATTGCTGGCAGAAGACCTGCGTCAGGCGCAGATTGCACTGGGTGAGGTTACCGGGGAATTTACCGCAGATGATCTGCTGGGGGGAATTTTCAGTAGTTTCTGTATCGGTAAATAACAAGGTAAAACAAAAGAAACTAAAAGCATAGTAAACGCAGGCATATAAGCGGAGCCTGTAAAGTTTTCTGTGTAACTGCCCGGGTTAAATATATTCCGCCAAGCGTTCTTCGAACTCAATCATAAATCTATTCAGTGCTGGTTTCCAATTGTGAATCGGCATGGTCCATTTTTTTGATGCTTGCTGCACCGCCAGGTACACCACTTTCATTGACGAGTCGTCGGTCGGAAATAGCTTCCGTTTTTTAATTGCCTTGCGAACCACGCTGTTCATTGACTCGATGGCATTGGTTGTATAGATTGCCCTGCGGATGTCCTCAGGATAGCCAAACAGGGTATTAAGATTGTGCCAGTGGCTACGCCATGAACGGCTGAGCTGGGGATATTTGTCGTCCCATCGGTTAGAGAAATTATCAAGTTCCAGTAGCGCTTCATCTTCGGTGACAGACTTATATATTTTCTTCAGGTCTGCCGTCACTGCCTTGTAGTCTTTCCAGGGCACATACTTCATCGAGTTGCGCACCATGTGAACAATACAGAGCTGGACCTGAGTCTCGGGAAACGCTGTATTGATTGCGTCTGGAAAGCCCTTCAGGCCATCGATACAGGCTATCAGGATATCCTTCACGCCGCGATTCTGGAGCTCTGTGAGTACATTGAGCCAGAACTTGGCACCCTCATTCTCTGACAGCCAGAGCCCCAACAATTCCTTGTGGCCCTCCATGTTCACGCCCAGTGCCAGATAAATTGCCTTATTGATCACTTTCTTGTCTTGCCGGATTTTTACGACAATACAATCCAGGTAAATAATGAGATAGACCGCATCCAGTGGCCTAGATTGCCATTCAATCACTTGTTCAATAACAGCGTCAGTCACTTTGGGAATCAAGGTGGCGGCGGAGACATCAGCACCGTACATTTCTTTAATGGTCGTGACGATTTCTCGTGTTGTCATGCCCTGGGCATACAAGAAAATAATCTTGTCGTCCATGGAAGTAAATCGACACTGGTGTTTTTTAACGAGCTTGGGCTCGAAACTCCCAACTCTGTCGCGTGGTGTATCGAGCTCGAACTGGTCAGCTTCCGTTCGGTTAGTCTTACTGGCATAGCCGTTGCGGTTATTGGCAGCTGCGGACTGCTCGTGCCTTTCAAAGCCAAGATGATCATCTAACTCAGCGTTCAGTGCCGCTTCGGTCGTAATCTTGGTTAGCATCTGCAAAAAAGTCTTTGAGATCGTCTTCCGTCTTGATATTTTTAGCGGCCGCATGAGCGATCGCCTGTAGTTCTTTCTTGTTCATAGCGCCTATCCTCAACCACGCTTGGGTTTAATGATAGACAGTTACACAGAATTCAGGACATCCTCATTTTTGGTGTGCTAAGACTATTTGGAGGGTATTGCCCTTCAGTTCGCAAACGCGCTCAAAATGCTCTCATTCTGGAAGAACGTGAAGAAATATCCAGAGGGCTTTCCGTGGGCTTGTCTTTGCGTCAGATAGCAAGAGACCTTGATCGCTCACCCTCAGCCATAAGCAGGGAAATTCAGCGCAATGGGGGAATGAACCGCTATCATGCAAATATTGCTGATAGTAAAGCTTGGGATCGTGCTCGTAGGCTAAAGCTGTGTAGACTTGCCCAGTGAGATAATCTTCGTAAAATCGTAGCCGATAAGCTTTCAAGAGTGGTCTCCTGAGCAGATATCTGGCTGGCTAAAGCGAAATTACCCAGAGAATGAGAAGTTACGTGTGTCACACGAAACCATCTATAAAAGCCTATTCATTCAGTCTCGTTGCGTATTGAAAAAAGAGCTTCAAAGACATCTTAGAACGCAAAGAGTCTTTCGGCAGTCCAGGCATAGTAATATTAAAAGGCTACCCAGAAGTGGCATTATTGATGGTATTTCCATAATCGCCCACCTGAAATTGAAGACCGGGCCGTCCCTGGCCACTGGGAAGGCGATTTGATCTCAGGTTCTTCCAATACTCATATAGCTACGTTAGTAGAGTGTCACTCGCGATTTACTATGCTCGTTAAAGTCGCAGGGAAAGACACTAATTCGGTTGTTTCCGCACTCACGAAACAGGTTAAAAAACTTCCAGACAAGCTGGTACAGGCATTAACTTGGAATAGGGGGATGGAGCTTGCCGGTCACAAGAAATTTACTATGGCGACAGATGCAAAAGTCTACTTTTGTGACCCACAAAGTCCATGGCAAAGAGAGACCAATGAAAATACAAATCGGCTATTGAGGCAGTACTTTCCGAAGAAAATAGACTTATCGATTTACTCTCAGGCACAATTAGATCGCGTGGCGAAAAAATTCAATCAACGACCGAGAAAAACATTGGACTTCGCCACTCCTGCAGATAAACTAAATGATGGTATTGCATCGACCCCTTGAATCTACATTGGGGCTGTTTGTGAAGACGTACGAAAGAACTCCTGAGACAGCAAGCTGTTCAACTCCGCCTGCAAGGAAAGAGCTTTAAGGAAACAGGCGGTTTATTGAATATTCATCCAAATACCGCTGGACAGTGGTATAAGTGCTGTCGTGTCGGTAGCAAAGAAACTCTAGCCATCGCGAAGCGAGGACCAAAAAATGCACACTATCGCCTGACTGAAGCTAACGATTCTGGATCATATGGTGGATCAATACAAACTCGGTTTTGCGCTCTGAATTCGAGGTTCCATTGCTCAGCTTATTAAGCAGTTTTGAGGAATTAACATCCCTGTGCGGACTATGTCCGACTGCCTTAAGCGCTAGGTTTTTACTCCTCAAAAGCCAGCCTGGGAGAAAATTCCAGGCAAAAATAGATGCCTGATTGAAAGATGAGTATCCTGGCATTGAGGAGCGGGCTAAAAAAGAGAATGCCACTATATTCTGGGGTGATGAAACGAGTATAAAAAATACCACGCAGCATGGTCGCTGTCATGCTCCGCAAGGACAAACGCCAGTACAGCGGCTCCCGTCCAAGCGGGTGTCGCTGAATATGATTTCAGCCTGCGAATCAGGGTGAAGTACAGCTTCATGCTGTATGAGCCAGCCATGAATGCAAAAGTGCTGATCAAATTCCCAAGGGCACTGATTGAATCTACACCGGGAAAGGGAAAGGTATTCTGATACTGGACAATCTACGAGTGCATCACGCCAAAAAAGCGAAGCGCTGGTTACCTAACCGGGCCGTAAACGCTATCAGGAAATTTTTTTTGCCTACCTATTCACCGGAACTAAACCCTGACGAGTATCTGAATTGTGATCTGAAAAGCATGCTTCATAGCGGAGAGGCGATTCGTTCTGTGAACGACCTGAAAAAGAGAACACGATCCTGTGTGCGAGCCTTGCAAAAGAAGCCTGAACGAGTGAAAAGTTACCTCAATGCGACATACATGAGGTACGCTGCCTAGTAAGTGTATTTTGCCGCTTGAGCTAATATATTGAAAGGAAACGCCTCAATAACACTATGCTACTGTCTTTCGGAAAGTATAGCCAATTCAGCCGTTATATCAAAAATAATATTCCACCCCATATACCATACGAGAAACCGGAACACCGGCTATTAATTGAAGATAGGCCAAAACATCGCATTGAGCCATATGGATCATCACGCCGTTGGCTGTTGAGCCCAGAGCAGCAGTTGAAAACCGTGTCACCCACGGTGGCCTATAATAATCAGGTCGACACTCTTCCCTTCTGCAACCCGTAAAACCTCCTCTTTAGCCAGACCAAGCGCCACACAACGCTTGGCATTAGAAACACCATGGGTGATAGCCAGTTCCTTCAACTCCACCTCCGCATGCCGAACCAGTTGTGCCTCGAGAAGCATCTGATCAGACTTATGCATATTCGACGGTACATCGAACGCTTGTATCCCACCACATGAATAATGCTCAATTTCGCCGCCCCTGCTCGGCCAATTCGGACTCTTTTTCGGTCACCATCCGGGCCTCTGGGGAAAAATCGACCACCAAAAGAATATGTTGGTCATTGTCCATATAAATCTCCTTATTTTTCAACTAATTAACATTGAGTATGGTCACTCAGAGAGAGTTTTTACAGCCGGTTTTAGCCAATCAGGAGGATCGCTTAAGCACAGGTAGGAACGGCATAAAAGGATGCAGCATTTGCAGAAAAATATGCGCCACCTCATACTCCCGGCAACGCCGTGCAAGTGCTATAATGAAATCTTTAAAAATCCGACAAAGGCCAACAGCCTCCAGTAATTCAGGAGAGCCCTGTATCTTCACGCTCATTTTTCTGGCAATATCCATATGTCGCTTCATCCGGCCAGCAACGTCAATCGACGCATGTTGTACACCAAATTCATCATACCCATCTTCACACCGGCACTGACTTGCCCGATGCTACGCACCAGTCGATTGGCCTGCTGGGCAAACACGCACTCAACTCGAGCTAGAACTCTTGACCGTTTTCGGTTTGCCTCTTGCTCCGGTTTATTCAAGGAGCGTTTGCGTGTCGACTTGCGATGAATCTGACTGCGGTAATGCGCACACGGTAAAGTGGCATCCCGTTTTACACTGTCGTAAGCAGAACCGGCCCGGACACTTCCACTACCGTTGTTCTCATCCAGCAGTTCCTCGAAGACTTGGCTTTTGCCATGCTTTATGGTCCAATGTGCTGCAACATCCTTCTGGCGGCATTTGTTATCACTCCATGCCTCAGGGCTATCCCCGGCTTTGATCTGCCTATTTTCCTCTCGCGTATTACGTTGCCTGGGTACTGGAGCGATAGCGGCATCTACAATCTGTCCCTTGCGAGCACTGAAGCCTGCTGCATCAATCCGGATCAACAGCTCTGAAAGGAGTTTATCAACAAGGCCCCGTTCTTTCAGGCGCTCATGATATACCCAAACCGTTTTAGCATCGGGTGCCTTATCCTCCGGGCTCAGCCCAGGAAAACGATAAAAATTATAGCGATCCCGAATAAGGAGTTCAAGTTAGTCTTGATGATCAAAAAACTCGGTTGCATGGCTTTTATCAATGGCTGGTTGAGTTGGTTACTATTATCGCTAATTTTGGAGGGCTTTTAGAGGCTCCCTTATAGAGAGCACATGGAGCACCTGCAGCGTTCTCTCCGCGCTTCATTTAGCACCTACCAACAGATCCCAGCTTAGTGTAGAGTTTTGTACAAAGTCACAACAAAAGCTCGCCATATCCAATAAACATAGTCTTTATCCTCCTGATTTTCAGTGCTTTTTAACTGTCGGCTAGCATTAGCTTACAGCCTCGGCTAGCGAAACAACACCCATAGACGCCCTCTCCACCGCCATGGTGGAGTCCGCCTCAGGCGCTGCCAAACTCCCCCTTGGGACTGACCGGCGTCATGGCGCTATTTGATCGCAGAGGAAGGAGGGCTACTGGCTATTCTCGCACAGCTCCTTCACCCCCCCTGATGGTTCGTCTTTTCCCCGATGTACCGACCCAGCCATGAGGGCAATGATTCTCAAATATGGCGGCCACCCCCTTCGGCATAAGCGCAATGCAGGAACTTAATCGATTAAACCCCTCCTTTAAAGGGACTGCAACCAATTCAATGGTGCTTTTTCTCGCCACAAACACCCCCAGTATCACCTACTTCCAACCGAGATGATTGCCCTGCGTGCCGCTGGCCGCTGGCAGCTCTCACATATCGGCGGTTCTTCCTGATTACAGATCAGGATGAGAGTGACATCGAGTCAATTTCAACAACCCCGATTGGGCTGCGCCACAGGGATCGACTGAAACCATCTTCTATAGTCTATTTCGGTGCCATTCAGATCCGCCGTATCAGCCATGCCCTGACGACTAGGCTGACAGCAGTTACCGGTGTGATTGCGGCAGTGGCCGCTCTGTACGGGTAAGTTCTGAAAAGTCAGTACAGCCGAGGTTAGTCCACTTCCGTAAACATCTGAATGGTGTTACTGAGGAGCTAAATCATACCTCACGTCAATAACCCAGTAACAAACTTCTCCTTCAGGCAGGCAGACCACCACCTCATCATCAATGGTTCGTTTAATCAGCGCCTTTGCCATGGGTGAGTCCATACTAATCCACCCTCTTTCAGGGCTAAACTCGTCAGGCCCCACGATGCGATAGAGCGCCTTTTTCCCCGCGCCATTCTCAAGAGTTATCCAAGCGCCGAAAAAGATACGACGGGTATCCGATGGTACACTCCCAACCACCTTGAGATCAGGGAGGCGCCTTTGCAGATAATAGATACGGCGGTCTATCTCCCGTAGCTCTTTTTTACGATAGATGTACTCGGCATTTTCCGAACGGTCGCCTTCCGCTGCCGCCGCTGTCAGCGCCTTCGTCACCTCACGCCGGCGTACCCATAATGCTTTGGCTTCTGCATCCAGGGCTTCATACCCTTGCCGGGTAATGTAGAGCGATGATTTGGGTTCTGGTGGTCGATAACGGCCCATATCAGAACGATTCTCTGTGAAGAATTGGTATCAATTTGTGAGCTCTCAATAACACCGTGCAGATCTTTACCAGGGGGTATGGCGCGCCCACTTCCAAGAGTGCTAGCGGCAGAAACATCGCCTTCAAGCTTACAGAGATGTGACCACAGCGTCTTCTGGAAGTAGATGCGCCATACCCTCAACCTCACGTACTCCTTGAAAACTTATGGTAATTCTAGCAACTAAGAGGCTGTCCTAGATAAATAAATTATTTTAGGATGGCAAAGTGAGAAAGCGCAGATTAAGCAGGTACAAACAAAGGCCGATTAATCGGGTTATTTGCAGCGAGTACAACAACACGAAGAGTTATAGTCAAATCTGGTGTTTAGCCAGTTGAATCAAGCGGCGACCTGATCGACTCTTGCTACCTCAACACCCTCGTTAAATTTGATTCCGGTTATCACCTTCGCCAGGTAATCGAAACCCCGTAATCGTCTCCACGTCTTCTCGGCACACAGGCCGAGTTTGAATATCATGTGTAGCATGCCGTCACGCGATAGACAGCCCTTGGAACGCTTGGTTCGATGGCGGATTGTCCCGAAGGTGGATTCAATCGGATTGCTGGTCCGAATGCTCTGCCAGTGCTGCGCAGGAAATTGATAGAAAGCCATCAGTTCCTCTCGGTCTTTGTGCAGACAGATGGCAGCCTTCGGATACTTTGGCTCATACGTTTTGATAAACAGATCAAAGGCCTTTTCCGCATCGGCCTGGGTCTCCGACTGCCAGATGTTATGCAGTGCCTGCTTCGCTTTCGGCTGAGCTGACCTTGGCAGGCAGTTCAGCACGTTCATGGTCTTGTGCATCCAGCAGCGCTGCTGGCGCGTCTCCGGATACACTTCCTCCAGCGCAGCCCGGAATACCATTCGCCAATTTTGGCGGGGTCAGTCCGCGTGACTTCAGTTTCAACAGTACCTCCCGCCAGCTCTGTGCGGACTCCCGTACACCATCCTCAATTGCCAGAAAATGCTTCTCACCACGCTCATTCACGCCGATCACCACCAGGGCACACAGCTTCGTCTGCTCTGCTCTCTGTCCGCTGTAGACACGTCTGCCCACACATACACCCAATGGCCCTTATCCAGGCGCTCCTCGCACCAGCTCCGATATTCTTCTGCCCAGACCTGCTTCAGACGCGATACCCTGCCCGCCGACAAGCCTGTTGCATCCGGACCCACCAGCACTTTCAGGGCTTCACCCATCTCTCCACTGGAAATCCTCTTCAGGTAGAGCCACGGCAGTGCCGCTTCCAGTGACTTCGTCTTGCGTACATACGGCGGCACCAGAGCTGATCGGAACGTCACCGGCTCGCCGGTCTTCGCGCGAACTTTGGGGATCTTGACCATGACTGGCCCCAATCCTGTCTGCAGTTTACGAGCTGGCAGGTGACCATTACGCACCACACCCGCCTTGCCATCCTCTGTCCGTCGCTCGACGTGCTCCGCCAACAGCGCCAGCAGCTCGGCCTCCACCGCCTAGTAGATCAACTGCTCTGCACCGCTTCTCGGCAACTCTGTCAGCGGATCGATAATCGTATCTCGACCTGCCAGCTTAACAACGTTATTCTTACTCGTGGTGGCGTATCTCCGATGGTTGTTTTGATGTCTAGCAACAACAAATCAACCAGATACCCCGCTTTTTTTCAATCCCCTTCAAACACCACTTTCAATTATAACTCCAACACGAACGGATGCCTCTTTAGTTGGCATCAACAAAACAACCGCGGGATATTACTTTCATCGACTTAGACAGGTTATCTATGACCACAGTGAGTATTTGGAATTGCTGGATGGAGAAATAGAAGCAGCCGAAAGTTATTTGGCTTGCTAAAGCGCAACGGTAAGGTGTTTACCGTTATTATTCCCGATGCTAAAGTCAGAACATTGGTGCCGATAATTAGGCAACAGGTAAAGCCCGACAGTATTGTTTATACCGACACATGGAGAAGCTATAGTGCATTAGATAGATGTCCCAGAATTTAAGCACTTATCGAATAAACCACGGTAAACTACTCGCAAACAAGCATAACTAGATTAATGAAATAGAGATTCTTTGGAACCGAGCAAAGGGACATATGCGTCAGTTTAACGGTGTACTAAAAGACCATTTTCATCTCTTTTTGAAGAAGTGTGAATGGCGATTTAACAACGGTGATCCAGAAAGTTAGTTAAACCAATTGAATCAATGTGTTAAGGAAAATTTAGCTGATTAACTAGGACAGCCCCTTAACTAATAGGGCGCGCATATGCGTGTAGATATATTTCGCCCATGATTGTTTATTTAAAAATAATGACTCGACTACTCGCCATGACCAATACTCCCGATATCCTGAAAAAAATAATCCTTCGCAAACGTGAGGAGATTACTGAGCGCTCGGAGGAACTGCCTCTGGAGCAACTCATTGCCAATCTGGAAGGTATCTCACCCACCAGAGGGTTTGCAGATGCCATTGCAACAAAAATTAGCAGTGGAAAACCAGGTGTGATTGCAGAGATCAAAAAGGCATCACCAAGCAAGGGGGTAATCCGAGAGAATTTTTACCCTGCCGAGATCGCAAAAAGCTACCAGCAGAGAGGTGCCGCTTGCCTCTCCATTCTCACGGATATCAATTTCTTTCAGGGTAGTGATGAGTATCTGAAGCAGGCTAGGGCAGCCTGTCAGCTACCGGTGATTCGCAAAGATTTCATTATCGACCCATACCAGGTGTATGAGGCGCGTACTATTGGTGCCGACTGTATTCTGCTGATTGCCGCCTGCCTGAATGATGCCCTGATGAGCGAACTCAACGATCTCGCGCACCATCTCAAAATGGATGTCCTGATAGAGGTACATGACAGTGAGGAACTGTCCCGTGCACTCCAGGTCAACAATGGGCTGGTCGGAATCAACAACCGCAACCTCCGCACCTTTGATATGAATCTGAATACCACCCTCGAAATGCGGGAAAGGATACCGGAAGACCGTATCCTGGTGACAGAAAGCGGCATTCATACAACAGAGGATGTTGCTCTGATGCGGCGAAATGGCGTCAACGCCTTCCTGGTTGGCGAAGTTTTTATGCGCGCAGAAGAGCCAGGGGAAAAATTAGCCGAGCTGTTTGGCTTCCATTAAATCTGGATAGTTACATCCAGAAATACCATTTTCATCACGAAGAAAGCGCACTGTTCATCAAATCATTATCTTCGTGGTAAATTGTGGATTGCCAGACGGACACAGCCCTACAGCAAGGCTGGTGCATTGCCAAGCATCAACTATTTCAACGAGCTAAAGGCATCCGGAAACCCATTCAGAGAGGAGATACATTCAGTCCTTTTTTCGCATTTCCGACCCTAGTCGCCATATTTCTCAGATTTTTATGTCAGCCAGCAGTGGCGATGATATAAGTTACCGGTAACAGAAAACGCCATACCTCAATAAAAAATTGCGTCCATAAAGCACTCCTTGAATTTTAAAAGGGGCTATCTCTAGTTAATCTAGCTAGATTTAGCTTTAACCTATTGATTTAACTGTTTTAAATGTGGTTATGCTTGTTTGCGAGTAGTTTATTTGATAAGTGCTTAAATTCTGGGACATCTATCTAATGTATTGTAGCTTCTCCATGTATCGGTATAAGAGTTATAGTCAAATCTGGTGTTTAGCCAGTTGAATCAAGCGGCGACCTGATCGACTCCTGCTATCTCAACACCCTCTTTAAATTTGATTCCGGTTATCACCTTCGCCAGGTATCGAAACCCCGTAACAGATGGCAGCCTTCGGATACTTTGGCTCATACGTTTTGATAAACAGATCAAAGGCCTTTTCCGCATCGGCCTGGGTCTCCGACTGCCAGATGTTATGCAGTGCCTGCTTCGCTTTCGGCTGAGCTGACCTTGGCAGGCAGTTCAGCACGTTCATGGTCTTGTGCATCCAGCAGCGCTGCCGGCGCGTCTCCGGATACACTTCCTCCAGCGCAGCCCGGAATACCATTCGCCAATTTTGGCGGGGTCAGTCCGCGTGACTTCAGTTTCAACAGTACCTCCCGCCAGCTCTGTGCGGACTCCCGTACACCATCCTCAATTGCCAGAAAATGCTTCTCACCACGCTCATTCACGCCGATCACCACCAGGGCACACAGCTTCGTCTGCTCTGCTCTCTGTCCGCTGTAGACACCGTCTGCCCACACATACACCCAATGGCCCTTATCCAGGCGTTCCTCGCACCAGCTCCGATATTCTTCTGCCCAGACCTGCTTCAGACGCGATACCCTGCCGGCCGACAAGCCTGTTGCATCCGGACCCACCAGCACTTTCAGGGCTTCACCCATCTCTCCACTGGAAATCCCCTTCAGGTAGAGCCACGCCAGCGCCGCTTCCAGTGACTTCGTCTTGCGTACATACGGCGGCACCAGAGCTGATCGGAACGTCACCGGCTCGCCGGTCTTCGCGCGAACTTCCTGGGGATCTTGACCGTGACCGGCCCTAATCCTGTCTGCAGTTTACGAGCTGGCAGGTGACCATTACGCACCACACCCACCTTGCCATCCTCTGTCCGTCGCTCGACGTGCTCCGCCAACAGCTCCAGCAGATCGGCCTCCACCGGCTGGTAGATCAACTGCTCTGCACCGCTTCTCGGCAACTCTGTCAGCGAATCGATAATCGTATCTCGACCTGCCAGCTTAACAACGTTATTCTTACCCATGGTCGCGTATCTCCAATGGTTGTTTTGATGTCTCGCAACAACAAATCAACCAGATACCCCGCTTTTTTTCAATTCCCTTCAAACAACACTTTCAGTTATAACTTCCAGTTTCCTGGGCGGAACCGGGCTCTAAATTTACTGCAATGTTTGAGGCACTGGTGATCGACTGGTTGAAAGAGGTATCCATCTCGGCAGTCTCCTTCGATAAGAGACAGACCTAAATGCTGTGTAACTGCCTATCATTAAACCCAAACAAGGGAGAGGGTAGGCAGCTGATCGACAAGAAAGAGCTCCAGGCGATAGCCCAGGCGGCCGCTAAAAACATCAAAACTGAAGAAGATCACAGCGAGAGTTTCGGTCAATGCAGCCCTCAACGTTGAACCGGATGATCACCTTGGCTTTGCCAAACATGAACAGTCCGAAGCGAGTAATAGCCGCAACGGCACGACCAGCAAGACCTTGCAAACGGAAGATGGCCAGTTTGAACTGGATACCCCGCGAGATAGAGCGGGCAGCTTTGAACCTCAGCTAGTTAAGAAGCACCAGCATCGATTTACCTCAATGGATGACAAGATCCTCTTCTTGTATGCCCAAGGTATGACAACCCGCGAAATCGTCACGATATTCAAGGAGATGTATGGGGCCGATGTCTCTGCCACACTCATATCCAAAGTCACTGATGCAGTTATCGAACAGGTTGTTGAATGGCAATCTCGCCCCCTGGATGCAATTTAGCCTATTGTTTATCTGGACAGCATTGTCGTTAAAATCCGGCAAGACAAGAAAGTGATCAATAAAGCGATTTATCTCGCTCTGGGCGTTAACCTGGAAGGCCACAAGGAATTATTAGTGATGTGGTTATCGGAGAATGAGTGGGCTAAATTCTGGCTGAACGTGTTGACAGAGCTTCAAAACCGCAGTGTGAGGGATATTTTGATTGCCTGTGTCGATAGCTTAAAAGGCTTTCCTGATGCCATCAACACGGCTTTCCCGAATATCCAGCTCTATAATTGTGCATATGCTACGGAACTCGATGAAGTAGCTGCCCTGGAAAGACTACAAGCCTGTGGCGGCTGATTTGAAAAAGATTTACCAGTCCATCACCGAGGAAGAAGCTTTACCGGCGCAGGATAAATTCTCTGACCGATGGGACAACAAGTACCCCAGGATCAGCCGCTCCTGGCGTGCCCATTGGGAGAACCTGAACACGCTGTTCAACTACCCGAAGGGTGATCTACACGACCAACGCCATTGAGTCACTGAACAGCGTCATCCGCAAAGTGATCAAAAAATGGAAATTATTTCCAACCGATGACTCGGCAAAGAAGGTAATCTATCTAGCAATCCAGGCCGCATCGAAAAAGTAGACAATGCCGATCCGTCATTGGAAAACAGCACTGAATAGATTTATGATTGAGTTCGTAGAACGCTTAGCGGAATATATTTAGCCCAGGCAGTTACACAGAAAACTTTACAGGCTCTGTATTTGGCTTGCTAAAGCGCAACGGTAAGGTATTTACCGTTATTATTCCCTATGCTAAAGCCAGAATATTATTGCCTATAGTTTAGGCAACAGGTAAAGCCCGACAGTATTGTTCATACCGATACATGGAGAAGCTTTAAGGAGTGTGAATGGCAATTTTACAACAGTGATCAAAAAATTCAGTTAAAACAACTGAATCAATGAGTTAAAGATAAATTTAGCTGATTAACTAGGACAGTCACTAGTTAAAAAATGTCTGTGGATAAGTTAAAAAAAACAGGGTACAATTCCGGGAGGGTAGCGAGTTCTACATTGCCCCGATCTTCTTAATGGCTTTTTCCGTTATTTTGTGGTCCGATAACAGTCTTTTTTTGGTAATAACCAAGTCTAAAGACTTCAACCGCCTCTAATAAGGTTACTCAATTGTCGGTCTTTAAGGCTTAGCGAGTATTTCA